>CBDEYN010000010.1:0-22135 GCA_965245025.1 uncultured Candidatus Saccharibacteria bacterium
GGTGGTCGTCGGATTGCACGTAAGATTAAGAAATACAATTTGGATGTGATTATCTCGGTGGGGTATCGAGTGAATTCGAAAAAAGCCACGAAGTTTCGTATTTGGGCTTCCTCGATTATTAAGCGCTATATGACGGAGGGGGTGGCGGTTAATTATGACTTGGTGAAGAAGTTGCCGGACGGAAGTGAAAAACTGCAGAATCTAGAGGAAACGCTGGGGATTGTGCGCAGGATGTTGACGGAAACTAGCTTGAGTGCGAATGAGGCGAATGGAGTGCTTGAGGTAGTGACGAAATATGCGGATAGTTTTGCGACGATTTCAGAATATCTGAACAATAAAATTATTTTTTCGGTGGACACCAGGGCGAGAAGAGATTTGAGTGAAGTGGAGATTGAAAATTATGTTTCAGATCTACGTGAAAGACTGAATGAAGGTGAAAATTTCGGGGTGCTGGCGGAAAATAACAGAGGTGAAACACTAATTTCAGCCCGAGTACAAAATTTGTTCGAAAGAAGTGATTCGGTGGCTAGGCGAGCGGCGAAGTTACTTTATTTTATCGTACATGAGAAGCCGTTTTTGGAGGGAAATCAACAGATTGGTGCGTTACTTTTTGTGGTTTATTTGTCAGTGAACTTCTTTCAATTGAATGAACAGGGGGAGACGAAGCTCTCGGATCGAGCTTTGACGGCTTTGGTGCTTTTGATTGCAGAAAGTCAGCCGGAAGAGAAGGAATTGATGCTGAATTTGATTTGTAAATTGCTTGATAAATAAAAATGGTATAATAAGAGGAATGAAAGAATTAATTGCGACTTTTAAGGAAGCCTATCAGAAGGAACGTAGTCTGGTAATTTTTCAGGCAATACTTCTGATTCTATCTTTGGCTTTTCTGATTTTTTCGGCATTGAATTTACAACCAAATGCCTCAATTGTAAAAATTAGCTACGGGGATATCGGGCGTTATCAAGGTGGAGAATGGTCTTCGATGGCGAATTCTGGGGGTTATCATGATGGATCTTGGCAGGCGATGCTGATTTTTCCGATTTTAGCCTTAACTTTGGGGGTGCTACATAATTTGTTGGCACTGCGAATTTTTGAGAAAAAGGGCGCGGCGGTGGCAAAAATGTTTATTTGTATTTCACTCGGTATTTTAGTGCTAGGATTTTTGGTTTTCATTAGATTACTAGGTGAAAGTTAATTAATTCGGATATGACTAGAATGAAAAAACAGCAAAAAGTGCAGAAAAAAGCACAGCAGAAAATAGAAAAATCGGTTTGGGATAGTTTGGATTTGCCACAAGGGAAGCGTACGAAGCTTTATCGCTTTTTTGAGATTCTACCGGGTTTTACTTCATATATGATTTTGCTGCTACTCGTGATTTTTTCATTGATTAGTCCAGTACTCGGTTCTTACTATCTGTTATTTATTATTGCCACGACCTTGGTGAAAGCGGTGGGAATTACTTTTCGTACCGTACAGGGGTATCAGGCTTCGAAGGCTTCAGAAAAAGTGGACTGGCATCAGAGATTTTTGGATTTATACGACCCACATGCGGCTTATGAGAAGTATCATCGTAAGAAAAGCAACGAATTTGGTTTTGATAAGCATGTGAGAAATTTGAAAATGCTAGCGACCGGCCGGGATTTGGTGGTGTCGGAGAAGATGCTGGACGAAAATGGAAAAGTACTGAAGGTGGAATTTCCAAAACCGGGGGATATTTATCATGTGGTAATTATGGTGGCTTATAATGAAGGCCTTGAAACTCTGATCCCGACGGTGGAAGCGGTGAAGAATACTACCTTCGATAATAAGAAAATAATTTTAGTGTTCGGTTATGAAGAGCGTGGTGGGGAAGCGATGAAGGAGAACGCGAAGCAGTTGTATGAGAAGTTCAAAGACGATTTTTATGCGTTTATTCCAGTGATGCATCCAAAAGATTTGAAGGGGGAAATTCAAGGTAAGGGGCCAAATTTGGATTATGCGGCGGAGGAACTAGCGAAATTCTTACGTAAGGAGAAGATTGATTTTGCGAATGTGATCGCAACTTCTCTAGACTCTGATAATAAAATGCATAAGTCTTATTTAGATAACGTGGCTTATGAATTTGTGGTGCATCCAAATCGTCAACACTTGAGTTATCAACCAGTTTCATTGTTTACGAATAATATCTGGGAAACGCCGGCGCCGATGCGAATTATTGCAGTGTCGAATTCATTTTTCAATATTATTTCCTCGATGCGCGTGCATACCTTGAAGAATTTTGCTTCACACTCACAACCATTTTTGGCGTTATCAAATATGGGGTACTGGAGTAAATTAACAATTGTGGAAGATGGCCACCAGTATTGGCGCTCACTATTTTATTTTAAGGGTGATTACAGTGTGAAACCAATTCATATTCCGATTTATCAGGACGCAGTACTGGAGGATGGGCTTTGGAAGACTTTGAAGGCGCAATTTATTCAGCTAAGGCGCTGGGATTACGGTGCTTCTGACGTGGCTTATGTAGGGGTGAGGGTTTTTTCAAAAGACCGCATGGAACGCACCGGAATGAAATTCTGGCCATTATTCGTGAAATTTGCCAGACTCCTTGAGGGGCACGTGACGCTTGCTTCAATCTCGCCAATGGTGGCGTTTGGTGGCTGGGTACCAAAATTACTCAATGCCTCATCAAAGGAACTTTTGACCTTTAACTTGCCAAATACAATTTCTTATGTGCAATTATTCGCTTCGATTGGTTTAATGGCGACGATCTTACTATCATTTGGCATGCTACCTAAGCGACCAGCTCATATTAAGAAACCAAAGATTTTTATGCTGTTACAATGGCTTTTGATGCCAGTGGTGGCGATTATTTATCAGTCCTTTACGGCATTTTATTCTCAGACCAGATTGATGGTGGGGAATTATATGGAGAAATTCGACGTCACGAAGAAAGTGGTGAAGAAGAAATAAAAAAAGACGGATGTGAAATCCGTTTTTTTGATTAACTAAATCTGGTGGGTCGCGAGGGATTCGAACCCCCGACTTCCTCCGTGTAAAGGAGACACTCTAGCCAGCTGAGTTAGCGACCCATAGATGTATTTTACCATAAAATGTGTTAAAATAAAAGAAATATTTTGAGTAATTAGAAAGAAGGCAGAATGTGTAACCTATGTGGTGAAGACGAGCAAAATGTAATGAAAATGCGCCATACACTTAGTCATGTTTTAGCTGCCGCTTTGGTTGAAATGTATCCAGGAGTGCAGTTTGGCGTGGGTCCAGCGACAGCAACTGGTTTTTATTATGATATCGATCTTTCGGAAGTGAAAGATGCAGGGGGAAATGTGATGAAAATCACCGATGCTGACCTTCCGAAGATTCAGAAAAAAATGTATTCAATCATTAATAAGAAATTGGAATTGACCTATTCTGAGAAGAGTCGCGAAGAGGCTTTAGCTTGGGCGAAAGAGAATCACCAAAAATATAAGGTGGAATTGATCGAAGATTTGCCAGAATCAGAAATTATTTCTTTCTATCAACTTGGTGATTTTACGGATCTCTGTAAGGGGCCACACGTAGAAAATACCGGAAAAGTTGGTGCCTTTAAGCTAATTAAGGTGGCTGGGGCGTACTGGCGTGGGGACGAAAAACGGGAAATGTTGACCCGTATTTACGGTGTAGCCTTTGAGACGGAAGAAGAATTAAAGGAATACTTGCAGCGCCTAGAAGAAGCTAAGGCGCGTGATCACCGCAAGCTGGGTAAGGAACTTGATTTGTTCAGTTTTTCAGAATTAGTGGGCGCAGGTTTGCCACTCTTTTCACCTCGTGGAACAGTACTGCGTGACGTTTTGACGAATTACTCATTATCTCTGCGCGCGAAACACGGTTTTGAGCGAGTTTGGACGCCACATATTACGAAGTTGGATCTCTATAAGGCTTCTGGTCACTATGCAAAATTCGGCGCGGAATTATTCTTGGTGCATTCTCAGGTGAATGGGGAAGAATTTGCTTTGAAACCAATGAACTGTCCACATCATGCGCAAATTTTTGCCAGTCGTCCACGTACCTATAAGGAAATGCCGGTGCGCTATATGGAGTCCACGACCGATTACCGTGATGAAAAGTCTGGTGAACTAGGTGGATTGTCACGCGTGCGCTCTTTGACTCAAGATGATACCCATGTTTTCTGTCGTAAGGAGCAAATTAAGGCAGAAATCCAGAACTTAGTCGGAATTGTGCGTGAACTCTATACTGTGGTGGGGATGAGTAAATTACGTGCTCGCCTTTCTTATCGTAACGATGAGGATAAATATCTCGGTGATAAATCACTTTGGGAAATGGCACAGGCGCAAATTAAAGAGGCGGCTATTGAAAATGGGCTGGATTACTTCGAAATGGAAGGGGAGGCAGCATTTTATGGTCCGAAAATTGATTTTATGGCCGAGGATGCAATCGGTCGTGAACACCAAGTGGCGACAATTCAGTTGGATTTCGTGCAACCGGAGCGTTTTGAGCTTTCATTTGTGAATGAGAATGGCGAAAAAGAACAGCCAGTGATGATTCATCATGCGACTTTGGGTTCGATTGAGCGTTTTATGTCGGTATTTATTGAGCATACCTCTGGTTGGTTCCCATTCTGGTGTGCGCCAGAACAGGTACGTATTTTGACGGTGAACGATCAAGTCTTGGATTACGTAGAGAAGATTAAGCAAATTTTAAGTGAGGTAACACTTGAGACGCCTTTGAAGCATAATGATTTGCGTTATACCTCAGATGTATCTGATGAGTCGCTCGGAAAGAAGATTAAGCGTGCTGTCTCAATGAAGACACCGGTGTTATTGATCGTCGGTGAGCGCGACAAGGAAAATGGCACAGTTTCAGTGCGTGAAAAAGACGCGGAAAAGACGGTGGCACTAACGGAGCTTGCCGAATACTTACAAAATATTAAATAATGAGGGGTCTGGTCAGTGAAGTTTACAGGGGTGGCACTGGCCAGATTTTTATACTTAAAAATGAACACTAAAATTATAGTAATCGTGGGGCCGACAGCATCCGGAAAGACGGCGGTAGCGGTGGAGCTGGCGAAGCGTCTTAATGGTGAAATTATTAGCGCAGATTCGCGGACGATTTTTCAGGGGATGGATATCGGTACAGCGAAACCGAACCTTTTAGAGCGCGGCGGCGTGCCACATTTTGGCTTTGATTTAGTGCGACCGGATGAGAGATTTACGGTGGTGGACTGGAAAAACTATGCGAAAGAGAAGATTGCGGAAATTTTAGCGCGAGGCAAGCAGCCAATCGTGGTAGGTGGGACGGGGCTTTATGTAGATGCATTGGTGTTTGATTATCAATTTTCAGATGAAGCGAAGAAGGGGGAACTTGACCGGAAGAAAATGGGGGATGAGTACGAAATTTATGGTATTTTGACTGACCGTGAAGAGCTTGGTGTGCGTATTAAAAAACGTGTTCAGTCGATGTTTAATGAAGAACTATATGAGGAATGTCGCAAACTGGCTTCTAAGTATGATTTTGGCTTACCGGCGATGAAAAGTAATATTTATCGATATGTTTGGGATTATTTGAACGGAGTTTTGAGCCTGGAGGAGGCGATAAATTTGGCTTCGACCTCAGATTTTCAGTTGGCAAAACGCCAGATGACTTGGTTTAAACGTAATCCGGAAATAAAATGGTACAAGCGGGAAGAAATTTTAGACAAGATTTTAGAAAAGTTTCAGGTTGAACACTACTAAAATACAGCTTCTGGTGCTAAAATATAAGTAATATGGGCAAAGAAAATACAACTCCTTTAGAAAAATTGTTCGGCTCGAAAACGCGAACAAAATTATTATCATTATTTTTTAGCAACATTGAGCGTTCCTACTATGTCAGGGAAATGACCAGGGTGATTGATGAACAAATTAATTCCGTACGTCGTGAATTAAGTAATCTTGAGTCAATTGGCGTGATTAAGAACGAAACCTACGATAATAAGGTTTATTATTCAGCGAACACTAAACATCCATTTGCTAGAGCCCTAAATATGATGTTTTCGACTAAGGTAGATAAGGTATTGGTAGAGACCGCAGTGAAAGATAGTACTTGGGATGAATATATTCGCCCAGTGAAGTCATACCTGAGTTTCCTATTTGTAACGAATCGTGTGCCAGGACAAGATGGAATTGATATGTTGATCGTAGGGGATGATAGAACGAAAAAGCTCTCGCGTTGGGCGGAAGTAGTGGAGAAAAAAGAGGGGAAGCCACTAAATTATGTAATCATTTCGCGTGATGATTTTAAATATCGTTTGAGTGTAAAAGATAGATTCTTAAAAGAAATTATGGAAATGCAGCACATTGTGCAATATGATCCAGAAGGAATGTTGAATTAGTAAAATAGCAGGGTGGCCGAACAAATAAAGGAGGAAAATGTTTGAATTAGAAAGTAAAAGTCCAGAAACTATCACGATTAAGACTAGTACAAAACAGATTACGATTAATTTCGTAGAAGGTACTATTGCGGCTGACCTTGGTGTGGGGGTGATTAGCGGACCTGGTGAATACGAAATTGGGGAAGTAGCCATCTTAGGTGTACCAGTAATGAATAATACAAAAACCATCTATGATGTGAGTGTATCTGGGGTGCGTATCGGTATCTTGGGCGACATCGAAGAAGGTTTAGATGATATTGGAGTCTCAGATATCCTCTGTACTAGCTCAGTGCGCGCAATTAGAGAAATTGGGCCTAAACTTATCGTAGCGACGGGGAATGTCGACGGTATGGTGGCGGAACTTAAATTAAGTGCTCGCACAGAAAAGAAACTTAAGATTAAACGTGTAGAAGATTTACCAGCTACACAAGAAGTGGTAGTACTTAATTAAAAAATGTGTTCAATGAACTCGCGAAATGGCGAGTTTTTTGATGCCGTGATATGGGACAGTATAAAAATGTATAAAAAATGTGTTCAGTTGCGAATTTTGAGTAAAATTAGTGTTCACGGTTGACTGGATAGGTTTGGGGCTTGGGAGTGATATAATATATGTATGAATATGAATCCACTTAATCTCATAATTGTCTTTACGATTATTATTATCTCCACGGTATTACATGAGGTGGCGCATGGTTATGCGGCCTATTTTCAGGGGGATACGACGGCGAAGGATGAGGGAAGGTTATCTTTAAACCCATTAGTGCACTTAGATTTATTTACTTCGGTAATTCTGCCAGTTTTACTTTATCTTACAGGTGGCGTAGTGCTGGGTGCGGCGAAACCGGTACCGGTAGATAGGCGAAACTTAAGGAATGGGGAAGGCTCGATGGCAATTGTGGCACTAGCTGGACCAATGATGAATCTTTTGATTGCGTTTTTGATGTTTATGATTGGACATTTTACGGGATTTTTAGATGATCGAGGTATGATCGGGTTTATTTTTGGCCAAACGATTATTATGAACCTGGGTTTTATGGCGTTTAATTTAATTCCAATTCCACCACTAGATGGGTCGAGGGTACTGTATTACTTCTTATCGGACAAATTGCGCGAGGTGATGGATTTTATCGAAATGCGCATGGGGATTTTGTTTGTTTATCTATTCTTGGTGATTTTTGGCAGTGCATTATCGACCATAACTTATAATGTGATGGTGGGAATTTTAAGCGTGTTTTATCTGTTGGTTGGAGCGGCCTAGAACGAAATTGAATTGCAGAAAGCAATTTTAACTGCTATAATCAAATTATCCTAGTGGCAACATGATTTTCTGTATAGTCATGTTAAGGGATTTCGTGGTAATGGTTCTGTGGAATTATTACATAAGATTTTACCCACCGTAGTTAGATATTACGGAAAATATATGCCACTAGGATTTTTTGTTCTATAATAGACATATTAACCATGAGAATTTTGGTGGGAATGGATGAAGCAAAAAGTTAGAGTAGTCGGAATTATTAAAAAGGATGACAGCTTTTTGTTACTGAAAAAAGTATTACATGACGACTCCGATGCGGTGATGTGGTGTTTGCCGGCGGGGAAGATTAATTTTGGTGAACAGCCGGAAGAGGCGATGGGGCGAACGATTTTTGAAACTTTAAATCAGAAGATTGAGACGATCAAAATTCGTGATGTAATTACTTTTACGAATCAAAGTGATGGTTCAAATATTTATAATTTATATATCATATATGATATAACTTTGGCAGAAAATAGCGATTTAAAGCTTGAATTAAGTGATAAATATTCGGCTTATAAATATGTGAATTTCTCGACAGATGTGAATTCGAATTTTCGATTGGCGGACGATACAGCTTCGGTAATTAGCGTAGAATTTGGACACAAGAAAATTGGAAAAGTAAATCGAATTGACGCGAGAGCGGCAGTGTTAGGGGCGACAATTTATACGGATGGGGGATCGAGGGGAAATCCAGGACCTTCAGCGATTGGTTACGTAATTATTGATGAAAATGGCAAAGAAGTGGAGCGAGGTGGGGAATTTATCGGCTATGCTACTTCGAGATTGGCGGAATATTATGGCTTGAAGGCGGGAATTGAAAAGGCACTAGAATATGGATTTAAAACCGTGAAATTTGTGTCGGACAATTTGATGATGGTAAATCAAATGAATGGAATTTATACAGTGAAAAATAGTGATATTTTGCCAGTATATGAAGAAATTTTGAAATTAATTCAGCGATTCGACGCGGTGGCATTCACGCATGTGAGGCGAGAACAAAATCAGGCGGCGGATGCGGAATTAAATACGGTTTTAGACGAATACACGATTGAAAAAATCTAAAGATTTTTTTATGCCGCTTGTGGTAAACTAGAGAAAACGGGAGAGAACTAGTGAAGATATTTTTTGCAGATAAACGGATCTTTGGTCTAGGAATTTTGTGTGCAAGTTTTTTGGGATTATGCTTATGCCAAAATAAAGCAGAAGCGTTATATATTTCTTCTTTGTCAGCATCGATTGATTCCTCGAAAACCATTGAGGTAGATGCGAATGAAATGACGAATAATCATGACGGTTTTTTCAAATTTGAAATTAATGGTACTTATAATGGGCATGTCAAAAATGGATTTTACGCCACGATCAGTATGGCGAGCGAAGAGCAGGCATTGGTGCCGACGAGGCCACAAAATCCGACGAAAATTAATCCGTTGCCAGACCAGCGAGAATTTTCGGATTTTGAGAATAATATGTGGGGATACAAGCGAAGAGAGGACGCGAAATATTCGCCAATTCCGAAAAAATCGGCACGCGAAAAATTTATCGAAAGTGAGCAGGAGTTAGCGGGGAATTATACATTGGATGTGGGGATGCGAATCGGCCGAAATTTGAGTGATGATGTCTATTCGAATAAAATTGTAGTATCTTTCGTGGCAAATCCGTTTGGGAATGCCAAGGAAGGTGACTCTTCGTTTTATACAGCTATGAGAAATTTAGCTGGTGGTGTAGAAAATATAAATTATATTAAGAGAAGTGCCACTCCACCTGTAGAGAGTACTTTAAATGTAAGAAATTTGGAATCACATGATTCGCAATATGAAATTTTAATGTGGTATGACTCTAGCTTAAAGACGCTCTATTATTTTACAGAGGGAAAAAAAATTGAATTATCCCGATATTGTAATCAAATGTTTAGTGGTATGAGTAATTTAAAGGAATTAGATTTAAGTAGTTTTGACACTTCAAAGGTAACGAGCTTTTATCAGATGTTTATGGGGGCTTCTAGTATAAAGAGATTAGATTTAACAGGATTTAAAACCTCTAAGATTAGTGTCATGGCAGATATGTTTAAGGATATGTCTTCACTTGAAGAGTTAGATTTATCGAATTTTGATATGTCAAGGGTGGAGCAAGTTGGGACAATGTTTGCAGAAGATGTTAAACTAAAAACCATATATGCGACAAGTGATTTAATACCAGGTGGGCCAAATAGGAATCTTAGTTGGTTGGGGGTATTTAGAGGATGTGTGAATCTGGTAGGGGGGAATGGTTCGAAGATGGAAGAGAGCGAATTAAGTTCTTCTAATTGGAAATGGATGAGGATTGATCGCCCAGGGACGCCAGGATATTTGACTTTAAAGAAGTGAGTCTGGATTGGTCACTAAATTGAGTAACAAAAATATTGAGTAATAAAAATATCACAAAAATTGTGATAAGATAGATGTAGAGCTTGAAAGATAATCGCTTGGCTTAGCCAAGAGGAAAGTCCGGGCAGCATAGAACGCAGTAGTCGTTAATGGCGACCGTTCGAAAATTTAGACGGCTTTGGCCTAAAAAATTGAAGAATAGGGAAAGTACCACAGAGACAATACCGCCTTCGGGCAAGGGTGAAAAGTGTAAGGTAAGAGCTTACGGCAATCCATGGTGACATGGTTGATGGCAAACCCTACTGGCTGCAAGGAGTGCTATTAAACTTTGGTTCGAAGATGCACGCTTACCGCTTGAATATTTTGGCAACAAAATATCTAGATAGATGATTATCGGCTAAAAAGGGAAGAAACTTTTATTGTGGTTTTACTTGTGATAAGAGTATTTGCACCTTCTAGTTACAAAACCCGGCTTACTGATAGCTTAAAAATAGACCCTTACGGGTCTATTTTGTTTTATCCAAATGAATAAATTATTTGATCAAACCTTTTTTCTTCAAAGTACGAAGAGCTGCGGTACTGACATTAATTTTAAGTTTTTTACCACCGATAAGGAGGGTTTTCTTTTGGATGTTTGGTTTGAAAACTTTACGGGTCTTGTGCTGGGAGAAGCTTACATTATGACCGTACATTTTTCCTTTACCGGAAATTTCGCAAATAGCCATTATTTAGTCTCCTTTTTAACTTGTTCGACAATTGCCTGGAAGGCAGCTGGCTGATTGACAGCTAATTCGGCCAAGATCTTGCGATCAACAGCGATATTTTGCTTTTTCATACCATTGATGAGTTGAGAATAGTTCAAATCATATTGGTGAGCGGCGTTATTGATACGGGTGATCCAAAGAGCACGAAGATCGCGTTTACGATTACGGCGGTCGCGGTAAGCGTAGCGAAGGGCCTTAATAACACCTTGTTTAGCTAGACGGAAGCTGCGGGTGCGGTAATGTTGCATACCCTTAGCGGCAGCTAGAATTTTCTTATGTTTTGCGCGTGCGGCAACACCTCTTTTGATTCTCATGATTAAACTCCTAATGCGCTTTTAATGTTTTTAGCAATCTTACCCTCGACTGCACCAGCAGTCTTCATGTTACGTTTGCGGGCTTTAGATTTTTTGGCAAGAATGTGGTTGCCATAGGCGCGTTCGCGGATTAATTTACCGGTGCCGGAAATTTTAATACGCTTAGCGGTACCTTTGTGAGTTTTAAGCTTTGGCATAGGCTTTCCTTTTAGTTAATTTAGTATTCAATGTGCGATCAGGGAACCTTGAAAGTAGGAAATTACTTTTTTCGTACTCCGACTGATAAATTGCGTCCAGCAAATTGTGGTTTTCCTTCGACAGTGGCGCAGTCGGCCATTTGTTCGAGGATACGATCAAGAAGTTGGGACCCAATTTCTTTGTGTGCCATCTCACGACCCTTAAAGGTGATAATGATGCGGCAGTGATCGCCATCTTCGAGAAAACTCTTAATTTTGCGGATTTTAATGTTGAGGTCATTGTCGCTGATTTTGAGACCAATCTTCATCTGTTTGAGCTCGGATTGCTTTTCGCGAGCTTTTTTACGATTTTTAGCCTCTTCTTTCATCTTTTGGTACTGATATTTACCCCAATCGATGATTTTAACGACCGGAGGGGTGGCATTACCTGCAATTTCGACGAGGTCGACACCTTGTTCCCGGGCCAGAACCTGAGCTTCTTTGCTTGACATGATGCCAAGCTGCTCTCCATTAGTGCCAATAACGCGTACCTGTTCATAGCGGATTTCTCCATTGATTTTGGTGCGTGAAGTCTTAGTACTAATGTTGATTCCTTTCTTTTTAACCTTAGGGTGAATTATAACAAAATTTTTAGGGATTTTCAAGGGGTAAATCAGGGTGAAAAGATAGTAAAGCAGATGGCTTCTTTGAGGTGTTCGAGTCTGATTTCTAGTGAGCCGTCATAATCGGCGATAGTGCGGCTGAGTTTGATAATTTTAATGATGGCACGAGAAGAGAGTTTTAGGGTTTCGGTGGCGCGTTTTAATTCGGTTTTTAAGGTTGTGCTTAGGTGAATATATTGAGAAATTTCAGCAGATGTGAGGGTGCCGTTGAATTTATTGGTGGAATTGTAGCGTTCAGTTTGAAGTTGGGTGATGCGGAGAATTTTATCTCGGTAAAAAATAAGATTTTTAGCGGAATTTTCAGATGGAGATTTGGTCGAGAGGTGATCGATGAGAAGATTTTGATCAAGATAGGGGAGATGAAGTTTGATATCAATGCGATCAAAAATTGGACCACTAAGATGCTTGGTGTAGTTGTGGATCTGAGTAGGCGTACAGGTGCAAGGTTTAATATGTGAACCATAATAACCACAGGGGCAGGGATTCATGGTGGCGAATAGCGTAAAGTTGGCGGGAAAAGTAGCACGTTCTTTGGCTCGAGAGATCGAAATCTGGTGATCTTCGAGTGGTTGGCGCATAGCTTCGAGTACAGATCTCGGAAATTCGGGTAATTCGTCGAGAAAAAGGATGCCATGATGGGCGAGAGAAATCTCACCTGGGAGAATGGGGTTGCCACCACCAATAATGGAACAGGCGGAACTACTGTGGTGGGGCTGACGGAAGGGGCGTTTTTGAGGAATTTGATCAAGTTCGGTGGTGAGACCGTGAATTTTGTAAATTGAGATAAGTTCGGCGGGGCTAGGTGGCGGAAGAAGATCTTTGGCTGCACTCGCGAGTAAAGTTTTACCACTACCGGGTGGACCAGAGAGGAGTAGATTATGATGTCCGGCAATAGCGAGAATGAGGGCGCGCTTGGCAAAATCGAGACCCTGAATTTGGTCAAGAGTGCAGAAAGAAGGGTTAGGGGAAGAAATGGGGGCGGAGCTAGAGTTCTTTTCTGAAATCGACGTGAGGTCTGGAGGGGAAATTTGGCTTGAACTGCCAAGTGGCGAGATTGAACTTTGGTGTTTAAGATGAAGAAAGAGCTGCTTAAGGGCGCGCACGGGATAAATTTCGATACCTTGGATAAGGGTGGATTTGGCGGCGGAGGCGGCGGGAAGAAAAATATGTTTAAAACCGTGATTTTTAGCAGTTTCAATAATATTGAGGATGCCTTTGACTGGCTTAAGACTGCCATCAAGAGATAATTCGCCGGTAAAAAAGAGGCCTTTGATATCTTCTTCACGAAGTTGTTTAGCGAGAATTAAAATGTTGATAGCGATGGGCAAATCCAGAGAAGAGCCACTTTTAATAAGGTCAGCGGGGGCGAGATTGATAGTAATCTTGTGTTTCGGAAAAGAGAAATCCGAATTCATAATGGCGCTGCGAACGCGTTCTCTAGATTCAAGAATGGTTTTATCACCCATACCCACGAGATTAAAACTGGGGAGGCCTTTATTAGTAGTACCTTCAACTTCAATTAGTTGACCGGAATAACCGGTAGGGATGGCAGTAAAAACTTTAACATTCATATTTTTATGATGAATCGTTTTATTAAAAATGCCAAGAAAATGATGATTTTGGTGCTTATTAAAATAAAGAATAAACAGTATGATTAGGGGCGACGAATAGGAAAATGAGCTAAATGATAACTTGCTTATGCTTTTAATAACTTGCTTATGTTTAGATTCTTTATGTAATGCATCTTTGTTAAACAAATGATCCAAATAAGGGAAGAATGAAGGTGAATTGAGCTTTTTATGATATAATAAGGTTAGTTGGGGCTGACAAAGCTTAGACGGATTATTAACAGATATCAGGCATGACGATTGATACCGTAAGTATTGAAAAAGTGAAGAAAATACTTCCAAGCACGTGCTTTATGCACCTGCTTTTGCCTAATTTAATATAGGCTGGTCTAACTCCAAGTTTTCGTAGTAGTTAGATTATCAGATTTACGAGAATAGATTTCGGACAGTGACGAGGCTGAAGTTGAAAATCAGTCATGGTAATCTATAGTTTTGTTATTTGTCGCTATAGATATAAACCAAGATGAAATAAATAACTATGCATGTAGAATGATATCATGAAGATTTTTCGGACCCGGAGGCAGTATCCGGCAGCTCCACCAATCGATTTTTAATGGCCTTTTTCGAGGCTATTTTTTATGTTTTTAAATAAATAAATGCCTGAGAAATGATTTTTGATTGAAATTAAAAAATGTAAAAAGATACGTAACAGGGGTGAGAGATGTAAAATAGCTCAAAATAATAAAATATGTGTTCAAGTAAAACTAAAATTGTTCAAAAATAGTGAACAGAGTTAACAGGGGTAGATGTGGAAAACTAAAAAATACGCAAAAATTGTAAAATAATTATTCAAAAATATGTTGACATTAGCGTTTTGAAGCGGTATTATAGAGGTAGCTTTTGAATAACAAAATTGTTCACAAGCCAAAAACAAACAATATAGCCAAAAAACTCCACACTCTACAAAAGAAATCGGTATTCCTCGCAGTTTGACCGATTTCTTTTTTTATTTTGAATATTTTGATGGTTTTATTATTGGATTTTTATGACACATTGCGGCGTGTCTTTTTTTGTAACTAAAAATCGTTTTTGGGTTTAATATAAAAATAGAATGTAGCTTAGAATTTATGCCAAAAAATATTTTTAGATTTTTATGAAGTTTTAGTAGCTTCTAAAAATATTTGTTTCTTAAATATAAACGATTTTTATAACAATTAGGATTTTTATTATTAGACGATTTTTTAGATACTATTTTTTTCGTGAGTTTTTTGTCGGTTGGCATAAGAAATTATTTTTTGATGAGGAAAAAGAAAAGGGAATAGTAATGTTTTCTGATCCAGCGATATAAAAAGGGAGAATTATTTAAATTTTAGTATGACTAAAGTTAGGGTGATTTTTTATAGTATTTAGAATGAGATTTTAGGTAATTTTCTATGAATATTGTTGTATTTTATTATGTTTTTAATTACAACATGGATGATTTTTGACTATTTTGTAGTAATTTATACAATAATAAATGTTTGATATTTCAGGTCTATAACAGGTTATTATGTCATTTTGTTGTATTTATTACTTAAATATTAAGTGAAAAAAGGCTTGCATAAATTAGACACCCGTGATACTATAAGAATGTCGAAAGACAAAAATACAAATAAACAACACATTAACAATTAGGAGAAAGACCAATGTAGCGACTAAGACTACGTTAGCCAGATTTTCTGGCGTATCAGCTGAGGCTGATCTTTTGCCCCACTAAAAGTGGAGCGGTCAATTTCAAGCGGTGATGGTTGTGGCTTATAGTTATGTTTTTTGCCAGATAACCACCCGCTTGACTATGGTATTTTCCATCGTACATTAGATAAATTTATGGAAAACCAAAGCAATTGAAAATATTTCTGGGAGGGAATAGGAAATTGCTTTATAATAGTCTTATGGTTAATCTTTTGATCGGAATTTCAAGCTTAATTTCTTTGGTTATTTTAGTAGTTATGCTCTTCACTACTACGCCAATGATGGTCGGCCCGCTAGGGATTATGCTGGCTTTTGTGCTGCTTTATGTTCTGGTTTTTGGAATTATTACCTGGGTGATGAACCTATTTTTGAAGGTAGTTTTTCTAAAAAACAGAACCACGCAAACAGACTATTTTAAAGCGGGAATTATTGCGATGTATCCGATTATGTTGTTGATTTTAGTGGCTTCAAGTGTGACAAATTTGCTGGTTTTGATTTTCTTACCGGCAATTTTTGTTGGTTTGTTATTTTTTGTGTTCACCAAGATGGTGAAATAGTATTTTTTTTCAAAGTCTTTATGCTAAAATAGAGACATGGATCAGAAAAATATTGGGCAGGTTTCTGGAGTAAATGATCGAGAACGACAGGATTTTTCTGGCTTAAATTCTTCTTCGGTGGAACAGGTACCGGATGGGATGGGGCAGATGACTTCGGGTGATTTTGGGGTGGAACAGGTTCCAATTAGGCTGACGCAAGATGAGGCTGTAGCGAGATTGAATCAAATGTTTGAAGCTCAGGGAATGCCTGGGGCGAACGGTTTTGACAGAGGACAGATGGCGATGGGCCAGATGGCGATGCAGGCGCAGATGAACGGTGTGCCAGAACAAACGCAGATGAATGGTGTGTTAAATCAGGCGCAGATGAATAGTGTGTCGTGGCAGGGGCAGTTTGAACGGGTAAATCCAATGCAAATTCCTTCAGAGCAGATACAAGGCTTTGAAAGTATAAATTCACAGATTGAACAAGAAAAAAATCTGGAGACAGAACGGGCGGAGGTCGAACAGGGGGAGGAATTCAGTGATGAGGGGGTGCCAAAAAGTGATTTAGGTAAGATTGTGACGGTGGGGACGCTCACTTTTGAGGATGGAAAATTAATTGGAACGGATCTACCGAAGGCACGAGATCGCGACGGGCTTGAGGAAGAAATCTTGAAAGAGGTTGAAAAAATCAAGAAAATTAAAAGTCCAACAATGCAGTATCGGCAAGAAAAGATGTTGAGCAAGAAACTTTTAAAGGATCGTTACGGGAGAACCCCCGGGCAAGAGAATTAAAATTATGGGACAAGATAGTTAAGATCTTGGGCAAGAGAATTAAAATGCTTGGACGAGAGAATTAAGGGAAATTTAGTTAAAACTAAGGCGAATTTAGTTAAAACAGGGATAAAAAGTATTAGAACCCAAAAAATAAGATAAAAGAAGAGATAAAAATGAACGGGAATCAGGTGGAAAATATTATTATGCGAAGGAACATGACGGGAACGTCAGCGGATTCTGAGGCAAATAAAACCACACAAAAAAATCTGCAGGATGAACAAAAAAATAGTTCAATTTTTGTACCAAAGCAGGGGGCGGATTTTTCGAAAATTTTCTCGAATAATATCATAATTGGTGTACAAATTTTTATTCTAGTTTTAGTAGCAGCTCTCTTTGTGGGGGTGAAAATTTTGGCTAAAAAACGCAAGGCGAAGGAATATGAGCGTTCACTAAAATTAATTCCACTTTTGATTCATTTACCTCCTGCTACTGATGATATTCAGGGCGGCGGCAGAGATGAACGTGATGTGAATGAAGAGGCGATTTCGCAGTCGACAATTATGTATTCAATTATCGCGTCTACTCTGAAAAAAGAGAGTTTTAATACGAAATTATATGGTCAAAAATATTTCTCATTCGAAATGGTGGTGGTCGATGGCTTGGTGAAATATTATGCAGTAGTGCCAGCGGTGACGACGGAAATTGTGAAGCAGGCGATTCAATCTTCTTACCCAACGGCACGTCTCGAAGAGGCCGAGGTGGAAAATATTTTCTCGAATGCGGGACTGGGTGACGAAGCGAAAGAAGATGAAGATAGTCGTAATGTGGCAGGTGGTGAATTGATTTTTAAGAAGGAAGAATATTATCCAATCCAGGTATTTTCAGAATCGAAATGGGATGCGCAGCTAGCGATTTTGAACGCTTTTGCGAAAGCGAAAAAAGGTGAAGGGTTGGGGCTGCAACTGATGTTCCGCCCAGTGGGGGATGGTTGGCGAAAAAAAGTTGAAGAAATTGTAAAAAATTTACGAGAGGGTAAAAAAGTTAAGTCGGGCAGTGGATTCTTCGGACAGGGCCGAGTACTAAATTTAATCATGGACGTTATTCGCGCGCCATTCGAAGTGCCGGGACTACATGAATACGATAAAGGTAAGGAAGCGACTAAGGAAGTCTCGCAAGCGAAACTTGACGAAGCGCAAATGATTGAAAATAAAGCCAAGTACCCAGTTTTTGAATGTTTGATTCGCGTGGTAGCGCATTCTAGTAGCCATGAACGCAGTGAGGCCTTGGTTGGCGGTGTGGTGGCAGCGTTTTCACAATTGGATTCGCCAACCATGAACGGTTTCAAATATGATATGGCGAAAAAAATGGACACTTTGGTGACGAATTATATTTTTCGCTTTTTCCCAACCAAGAAAAAGGGGATGATTTTAAATACACAGGAACTGGCCTCGATTTTTCATTTGCCATCTGAGGCGGCAATTCCATCGTCGGGGGTAGAGAGACAGATGACGAAACAGGTAGATGCGCCAACTGTACTAGTGGAAGAAGGGTTGGAACTCGGTGTCAACGAATATCGTGGCAATACGAAGATGATTAAGCTAAGTGAAGATGACCGTAGGCGCCATACTTATATTATCGGTGCATCTGGTATGGGTAAGTCGGTACTTTTGAAGAATTTGGCCTATCAAGATATGTTGGCAGGTAGGGGCTTCTGTTTTATTGATCCGCACGGTGACGTAACAGAGGAGTTGCTTTCGATGGTGCCAGAAAATCGTATTGATGATGTAATTTATTTTGATCCATCAGATACAGATTTTCCAATTGGGATGAATATGTTGGAATTTGCGACCACGGAACAGAAGGACTTTATTGTGCAAGAGGGGATAAATATGCTCTATTCGCTGTATGACCCTGGACACACGGGTATTTTTGGTCCACGCGGTGAGCAGATGTTCAGAAATGCCGCCCTGCTTTTGATGAGTGATCCGAGGGGAGCGACTTTTCTGGATATTCCGAGTCCATTTATCAATCCAGATTTAGTGGCAGATAAGTTGAAATATGTAACAGATCGCGACCTCTTTGATTATTGGACGAAAGAATTTCCGGCTTCTCAGAAATCGAATGATGCCGGTGAAGTGGTGACTTGGTTTGCTTCAAAATGGAGCCCATTTAAGCAAAATACGATGATGAAACGAGTGTTAGGCCAGACTAAATCGGGCTTTAATATTCGCGAAATTATGGATCAACAGAAAATTCTGCTGGTGAATCTCTCTAAGGGTAAATTAGGGGAGCTAAACTCGAAGCTTCTGGGCATGATTTTCGTGATGAAATTCCAGACGGCGGCGATGTCGAGGGTAGATACGCCAGAGCATGAACGTAAGGATTTTTGTTTATTCGTGGATGAGTTTCAGAACTTCTCGACAGAATCTTTTGAATCGATTTTGTCGGAAGCTCGTAAGTTCCGTTTGAATTTGATTGTGGCGAACCAGTTCATGACGCAGCTAACAGATAAGATTCGTGAAGGTGTACTGGGTAACGTAGGTACGATTATTGCGGGTCGTCTGGGCGTAACAGATGCGGAAATGATGGAAAAAGTCTTTACGCCGACTTTTAAGGCGGAAGATTTGCATAAGCAACCAAACCATCACGCAATTGCGACGGTTTTGATGCATGGTATGCCATCGGCGCCGTTTACGATGAACCTTTTGCCACCGAGGGGTAAGGAAGACCGGAATATTTTTGCCGCTCTGAAAGATTATTCGGCGAAGAAATATGGTCGTCCAGGGGAAGAAGTGGAAAAGGAAATCGAGGATCGCTTGAGAATTAGCGATGGGGAAGAGGGGCGAGCAAATATTGAAAATGGGAATTTTGCTAGCAATGAGCCTTGGGATGGGGCGATGGATGCGGCGCTTGGTCTAGATAATTTTGATCGAGACGAAAAGGGCATTCCATTAGGGGTGAAGAAAGTGCCGGCCAGTGAGGCGAAGGCGGGGAGCCCAGAGATGGCGGAATTCTTAAGTAAAATGAAGGATGACGAGGCCTCTAGGGGTTCTAGGGCGGGGGATAATGAAGTGTTTGATAACAAAGCGTCTCATAACGATGAGGCTAGTGGTGATGCGAAATTTACCTTGGATGATATTAATGCGGAATTAGATAATTTGATGTCGAAAAAGAATTCTTCTGCTATGGAGCCAGAGGTGGTAAATGTACCGATGGAAGCCGTATCTGAGGCTGATCAGGAAGATGGCCGCCTAAGAGATGGCACGGTGGTAAAAATTCGCTAAAAAACAAAAAGGCTATAAGTACCCAAAAAATTGAAACAAGGGCCTTAAAACGGCTTAGAACGCGAAATATCACCATTTTACCTTGACAGCTAAACCAAAAATGGTTACACTAAAGTAGATATCAAGTGAGGTTAAAACGACTGGAAAAAGGAATTCTAGAAGAATCATTTGGAAAGACGTGGGTGGTGAGCCAGAGAGGTATCAAGTTAACTTAAAAGAGGTATTTTCTTGATGGCTGGAAAACAAAAAGTTGAAGAATACGACAGCTCAGAAATTCAAGTTCTAGAGGGGCTTGAACCTGTTCGTGTGCGTCCAGGTATGTATATCGGTTCGACCGGTTATGATGGTTTACATCATTTAATTAAAGAGATTGCGGACAACTCGATCGATGAAGCGATTGCAGGTTACGCAAATAAAGTCGAAATTACACTGCTGGCTGACGGGGGTGTGAAGGTAGAAGATAACGGACGTGGTATTCCGGTAGATCTTCATCCAAAGACCCATAAATCGACGCTGGAAACAGTTTTGACTGTGCTACATGCTGGTGGTAAGTTTGGTGGCGGCGGTTATAAGGTCTCATCTGGTCTCCACGGGGTGGGTTCCTCTGTAGTGAACGCACTTTCAACCAAGATGATTGCAGAAGTTTACCGTGAGAAAAAAGTCCATCACATCGAATTTGAAACTGGTAAGACTGTGGCGCCTTTGAAAATTGAGGGTGGTACTACTAAACAGGGAACTTGCATTGTTTTCTATCCAGATCCAACCATTTTTAAGGAAACCACGACTTTTGATTACAACTGGGTGTCACATTACGCGAGACACCAGGCTTACCTCACTAAGGGAATTTTAATTTCGGTCTTTGATGAGCGTACGGGTGCGAAAGAGGCCTTTTACTTTGAAGGTGGGATTAAGAGCTACGTGAAGCGTCTAAATAACGGCAAAGAAGTGCTTTCAGATACGATTTTCTATGTTGATAAACAGATTGAAGATTCGGAAGTGGAAATTGCCGTTCAGTATAATGATACCTACGCAGAAACTATGAAGCCATTTGCCAATAACGTTTTGACCCCTGAAGGTGGTTCACATGTGGTAGGCTTCCGTACGGCTTTGAACCGTGTACTAAATGATTATGCGCGTAAGAATAATCTTTTGAAAGAAAAAGAAGACAATCTAACTGGTGATGATATTCGTGAAGGTTTGACAGCGGTGATTTCGGTGAAATTACCTAACCCAGAATTCGAAGGCCAGACCAAGAATAAATTAGGCAACCCAGAGGTGCGTGGCTACGTCGACAAGGTGATGAGCGAATATTTCGGTTATTTTTTGGAAGAAAATCCAGCGATTGCGAAGAAGATTGTCGGGAAGGCAACTTTGGCGGCACGTGCCCGTAAGGCGGCAAGAGCGGCGCGTGATAATGTAATTCGTAAGGGGGCCTTCGAAGGTTTGAATTTGCCTTCGAAATTGGCCGACTGTTCTTCTAGAGATCGTTCAGAGTGTGAACTCTTCATCGTAGAGGGTAACTCGGCGGCGGGTTCCGCCAAGGAAGGTCGCAACTCGAAGATTCAGGCGATTTTGCCGCTTCGTGGTAAGGTGTTGAATACCGAGCGCGCGAGATTGGACAAGATGTATGCGAATGCGGAGTTGGTATCTTTAATTAAGGCCTTGGGGGTAGGAATTGGTGATCAGTTCGATATTTCTGGGCTACGTTATTTTAAGATTGTATTCATGACCGATGCGGATGTGGACGGTGCACATATCTCGACGCTACTTCTGACTTTCTTCTTCCGCTATATGCCAGAGGTGGTGAAGGGTGGACACGTGTATCTGGCGAAGCCACCACTGTTTGGCTTGATTAAGGGTACGGGTGCGAATCGTAAAATTGATTATATTTACGATGAAGCAGCCCTGGAAGAAAAATTGACTCAGCGTATCGAAGAGCGTGTGAAGGAAGGTTTGAAGATTAATCCAGAAGATGAGCGTTTCAAGCAGGCTGGTTATACGGCACAACAGCGTTTTAAGGGTCTTGGCGAAATGAACGCGCAGCAGCTTTGGGATACCACGATGAATCCAGAGAATCGTGTTTTGATTCGGGTGAATATTGAGGATGCGGAAAAAGCGGATGCGATCTTTACTAAATTGATGGGTACGGAAGTTGAACTGCGTAAAAACTTTATTCAGTCACGTGCTGCCTCAGTTAATATTGATGATTTGGACTTCTAAGGAAAGGATGAGAAAT
>CBDEYN010000011.1:0-20663 GCA_965245025.1 uncultured Candidatus Saccharibacteria bacterium
GTTTCCAGACGAATTTGATTGGAGAGTTTTTTGAAGTTAGGACTAAGTTTGGTCGCGTTCCTTTTGTGTTTGCGCTTGGCGCCACGTGGATCGATATTCATAGCTAAATTATAGCATAAGAATTTTCATTTTCGAACGGAGGGAATTATAATATAGACATGAATACGAAAAATCTCACCTTGAAAAACGAAGCCGCTGTGATTGATTTTGCGGAAAATTTAATGCGCGAGATTTTGCAATCTAAAGATGCTCTGCCTTGTG
Organism: uncultured Candidatus Saccharibacteria bacterium; assembly: GCA_965245025.1. Classification (GTDB taxonomy): domain Bacteria; phylum Patescibacteriota; class Saccharimonadia; order Saccharimonadales; family Saccharimonadaceae; genus Nanosyncoccus. Next base: position 262 of record CBDEYN010000011.1, read on the forward strand.
CGATTGAATTGGTGGGCGACGTCGGTGCTGGTAAAACTACTTTCACTAAAGGTCTCGCTCGCGGTCTCGAAATCACCGAAGAGATCACTTCGCCAACTTTTACTATTTCAAAAGTTTATGAAAATTCGCGTGGTCAGAAACTTGTGCACTATGATTTTTATCGTTTGGAAAATCCGGGCATCATGGTGGAAGATTTATTTGAAAACTTACAGGACCCGCACACGGTTACGGTTATTGAATGGGCAGATACGGTCAGCGAAATCCTCCCTGCTAATCATTTGCGTCTCGAAATTCTCATCAATGATGATGGTAGCCGCACCCTTAATCTAACTAAAAATCTTACCTCGGAGCATTAATATGAAACTCTATCTCGATACTTCTACGGAAAATACCATCCTAAAGCTCGACGACAAGGAATATTCCGCTCCTCTCAAAAATCAATTAGCCGAGCAAATTTTTACCTTCATTCATGATAAACTTGTCGAAAATCAGGCCGACTGGTCGGATCTTACGGAAATCACTTTCTTCGCCGGTCCAGGTTCTTTCACTGGACTCCGCATCGGTGCTGCCGTAGTTAATACTTTGGCTGATCAGTTGCAGATTCCTTTGAAAAATCAAGACGGGGAAGTGGTGCCGATTATTCTACCCAACTACGGTCGCCCGGCCAATATTACGCCATCCAAAAAATAAATCTCCCATTCCGCCGCGCATTTCGCTTGTGCTATAATATATGATATAAGGAAATTCATGGATCAAGATCTTCATCAAAATCAAAACAACCAAAAACCCCAAACCATCGGTGGTGTGACTTTTTCTGCTGGCCTTTCGCATCCTGTCACCCCGCAAGTGAGCCCAGGTTCCAATCAGCCAAGTTTCGCCAAGCCAGCTTCTGAGCAGTCGAATATTACTGCTCCTCAGCCTACTATCCCTAGTCCAGCTGATCTCTTTAATAATAATTCTGCCGCTTTTTCTGCTCCTCAGTCCACTCCAGTTTCTACTCCAGCTACTGAAAACCCAGCTAATGCCTATCAGGCCAATAATTACACTTCTTCAGCCGCTTCTGCTGAACAAATTTTTGCTGCTGAGACCACCAATAATTTTTACACTAACGACAACTCCAACCCTTTTGGTGAAAATGGTTTCACGCAGGCTGCCCGTAATGGTAATCCTAATTCTAATCAGAGCATGATTGATCAGTCCATTCAAAATGCCGCCATGTTAAATCAAGCTACCGAAGCTCAAAAAAATCCAAACCAAGAAGCAAATAATGGTCCCGAAATTGTTTATAATCAGCTCAATGTTCCAGTTGCTTCGCCAACTCATTTTGAAGAAAAATTCACCGTCGTTGACCCAAATGCCGCCAGTGAAAAATCTGCCGAGGCTGCCAAGGCTGAAAAAGAAGCCAAAGACAAAGATCCTCGATTTATCGCCATGAAAGCTCTGAAGAAAATGACTACCATGGCCATGGTTTTTGGTATTCTCAGTGTACTTTTCCTCGTTTTGAGCTTAATCGGTTTGGTTTACGGTATTTCCCAGGGTGATAAAATCACTACTGCGAATAATACTATCAAGAATCAAGCTCAAATTATCGCCGCCGTCGAGGAATCTTCTGGCGTGGCGAAAATTTCTACCCCAGCCGATGTGCCAGTTTACAAAACGACTCTCGGTTACATTTATCTCTCCGACTGGAATATTAAATTAAAAGTCCCAGATAATCTTTCCACCATGAGTTATGTCTTAAACACTTACGAATATCGCAACTCAATTTGTTTCAATGGTATTCAAAAAGGCGTCCAGGCTAAGCAGGAATTCGCTGACCCGGCCAAGAATCTTGGCAAGCAAGGCTGTCTCGTGCGTGTGCCAGTCTCTGAAGGCGATTTCGAGGCTTCCACTGGTAAACGTTTCGGTACTAAGGTTACTACCTACAAGGATTATAATTTCTTCTACACCGACCCAACTATCAGCAGTAAGGATGGCGCAGAACTCGGTCTTGAAACTGCCTCCAATCAAATCATTCGCAATATGATTTTTGCCCTCGAAACCTACGAATAAGAGCGGTCTTTATGATAAAATCAAAACAGGGGGATTTTGATTTATTAAATAATTTTGTTAATTTTGTAAAACTGCCGGTATGATGAAGATATTGGCGTCGACAAATAGAAAGTGAAGTCAAATGTTTATTCCGATAGCACTCAGTATTATTGCTGGTATTGTTTGTGGTTCCGGTTTTGTCCTGGTTTATAACAAAAAGAATGAATCTGGTGGCAAAGCTAAGGCCGAAGATCTCATTCGTAAGGCTAAAAACGAGGCTGCCGACATCGTTCTTAAAGCTAAGAAAGAAGCTGGCAGTATTGCCGATAAATCTCAGCAAGAAGAGGAGGCTCGTCACAAAGATTGGCGCCAAACCGAAAAGCGTCTCTCTGAGCGTGAAACCTCACTTGATAATCGTTTCGATCAATTAGAAAAACGTTCGGAAAAATTAACCAACAAAGAACGTGAAATTGATGATTTGAAGCTTGAAATTCATCAAATTCGCGACAAACAGCAAGAAAAGTTGGAAAAAATTGCTGGCCTCACCAAGCTTGATGCCAAAGATAAGCTGATTAAGATGACCGAGAAAGATATCAAGGATGATCTCGTCGGCTTGATTACCAAGGAGCAAAAAGAACTTCGTCGCGACATCGACGAAACTGCTCAGGCCCTACTAGTTACTGCTATGGAACGTATGTCTTCTGAAGTCACTGCTGATCGTACGGTTACCGCTCTGAAATTGCCAGATGATGAAATGAAGGGTCGCATCATCGGTAAGGAAGGTCGCAATATTCAGGCCCTCCAACGTGCTACTGGTGTCGACATTATGGTCGATGATACTCCAGGTATGGTGGTGCTTTCTTCCTTTGATCCAATCCGTCGCCAAGTTGCACATTACGCTTTAGAGCGTTTGATGAAAGACGGTCGCATTAATCCATCCAGTATCGAAGATGCTGTCGCTAAGGCTGAACGTGAAATTGAAAAAGAAGTTGTGCGTGCCGGTGAAGATGCCGCCCGTGAAGTCGGCGTGATTGGTATTCCGCACGAAATTTTACACTTGCTCGGTGAGCTCAAATTCCGTACTTCCTATGGTCAAAATGTTTTGCTTCACTCGATTGAAATGGCTCACATGGCCGGCATGATTGCTGAAGAAATTGGTGCCGATGTTCGCGTCGCCAAGACTGCTACCTTACTTCACGATGTCGGTAAAGCCGTCACCCATAAAATCGAAGGTAAGCACGCCGAGATTGGTGCTGAACTTGCGAAAAAATACGGTCTTTCTGATCGCGTAACTCACGCTATTGCTGCTCATCACAACGACATTGAACCGACTACTGTCGAAGCTATTATTGTGAAGATTGTCGATGCGATTTCCGCTGCTCGTCCAGGTGCCCGCAATATTTCCGCTGAAAACTTTGCCGAGCGTATGAAAGAATTAGAAAATATTGCTACGAGCTTCAACGGTATCGACAAGGCCTATGCTATTTCTGCCGGTCGTGAAATTCGTGTGATTGTCGAGCCGAAACAAATTGACGACCTCACCGCTTTGAAATTAGCTCGTGATATTGCCGAAAAAATCGAAGCTACCATGAGTTATCCTGGCGTGATCAAGGTTAATGTGATTCGTGAAACTCGCGCCATCGAATACGCCAAGTAGTTTCTTCTCACTCTAAAAATCTAAAAAATAACCCATATCTCAGGGTTATTTTTTTATTTGCCATAAGCGTTTTTCTATGATATTATGCGAGTAACGGGGAAGAAAAATCAAAACTGTAAAATAAAAAGGAAAATATGGCACAACCAAAAATATCAAAACCTCAATCTAAAACACATACTTTGAAAATTATTGCCATTGTAATGGCTTTTATTATGTGGGGGGTTACGCTCTATATGAATTTTCATATATCACTAAGCGTTTCCATGTTAATGGAATTAGAGCAGGCGCATTACGGTTCAATTCTTCGAAACACTGATATTATTAACTGGAAAGTTACAAATGATGAAGAATCTCGTCAGTGGCTGAAAGAAATGTACGATATCGACTATAAAAAAGATTAATTATCTATAACCAAAAAGACTGGAATCTCTCCAGTCTTTCTAATAATTTCATGGTAAGCTTTTGCTATCGCAAAATCTTTCCATTCTGCGTCGATCAAATAAAGAAAATAAATTTTCTTTATTTTTTCTCCTTGAATGGTCTGGGTGACCAGATTCGAACTGGCGTTTACCCCTTGGGACGTTCCGCCAGTTTGGTAGGAATAATTTCATGGTCTGGGTGACCAGATTCGAACTGGCGACCTCGCAGTCCCGAACCGCGCGCGCTACCAACTGCGCTACACCCAGATATGTTTATCTTACCACGAAAACGCAAGATAATTACAATTATGTTATAATATCAAACGATATGAGTAAACTATATAAAAGAACTAAAATTTTGGCTACCGTCGGTCCAGCCGTCTTCACTGAAGAAAAAATCGCCGAGTTAGTCATGGCAGGCGTTAACTGCTGCCGCCTCAACTTCTCTCACGGAAGTTACGAAGAACGCGATGAACAAATCGCTTGGATTAAAAAAGCTGCTGAGAAAAAAGGTCGCTCTGTCGCCATTCTCCAGGATCTTCAAGGTCCTAAAATTCGCCTCGGCGTGATTAAAGATAATCATTACGAAGTTAAGCCAGGTGACGAATTGATTCTCGATTATGCCGTCACTGAACACGATGGTTCGAATCTTCTTCCAGTTCAGTATAATCTCGCTGAGCGTATGAAAGTTGGTGAACCTCTCTTCATCTTTGATGGTAAAATTCGTTCTACTGTTACGGAAATCGTAAGCGAAACCGCTATCAAGGTTAAGGTTGAAAACGAAGGTACTATTATGAGTCGCAAGGGCCTCAACCTTCCAGATACCGACTTTGGTGGTGATGTGATTACCGAAAAAGATATGGCTGACATCGAATTTGGTGCCACCCGTGATTTTGATTACGTGGCCATGAGCTTCATCCAAAGCGCAGATGACGTCGAAAGACTCCGTCAAATCTTGGTTTCTCTCGGTTCTACCGCTCAAATTATCGCTAAAATCGAAACCAAAAAAGCTATCGAGACTGATGAGAAAATGGAAGCTATCGTCCAAGCTGCCGATGGTATCATGGTCGCCCGTGGTGACATGGCCGTCGAAGCTGGTAACGAAGTTGTTCCTATCGTTCAGCGTAAATTAATCAGCCTTTGCCGCAAGCACGGTAAACTCTGTGTCGTGGCTACTCAAATGCTCGGCTCTATGGTCGATAATCCTAGCCCATCTCGCGCTGAAGTTTCTGACGTTGCCAACGCTGTGATTCAAGGTGCTGATGCTGTCATGCTTTCCGATGAAACTGCCAATGGTAAATACCCAATTGAAGCTGTGAAGCAAATGAAACAAATCATTCTTTACACTCAGAACCATTCCAAGGTCGATCCAATTGACCAAGATGTCACTGGTGAAAATCGTGAATATAACGCTGTAGCTAATGCTGCTGTCAGTCTTGCTGAAAAAATTCACGCTGATGTCATCGTCTGTGAGACGGCTTCTGGTGCTACTGCGGTTTCAATTTCCGCTGAACGTCCAAATCTTCCAATCATCTCAGTTACTTCGAACAAGCGTGTGGCTAGCCAATTAGCTTTGAATTATGCTAACGCCAGCTTCGAACGCCCATTCTCAGAGAATTATGGCATTGATCTCGTTCAAGAACTCAAGGCCTCTGGTTATATTAATACCAAACCAGGCGAAGACAAGGTGCTCGCGGTAATCGTTTCCGGTCAACCAAACGTAATTGGTGGTACGGATACTATCCAAATTCGTAGTATTTAGTTCTAAGCTTTAGCACGATTAGAAGATTGCGGTATAATTAAAACATGTATCGCAATCTTCATTTTTTGCACCCCGAACATCAAACCGTTTTACTTCGTACGGATTATAATGTGCCGCTCAAAAATGGTATTATCGAGAATAATTTACGTATCGAAAAATCCCTCCCCACCATCCAATATCTCCTAAATCATCAGGTGAAAAAACTGGTAATCATTTCTCATCTCGGTCGCCCAGAGGGAAAAGTGATGCCAGAATTTTCTCTAAAACCGGTCGCCGCTGAGCTTTCTCGTTTGCTGCAACGCGAAGTCTTTTTTGCGCCTGAAACTACTGGTGAAGCTACCAAGCAATTAATTTCCGAGGCTCCAGATGGCACGGTAATTTTACTAGAAAATTTGCGTTTTCACCCTGGCGAGGAAGATAATTCGTTAGATTACGCTCAGGCCATCTTCGATACCGTCCAGCCGGATTGTTTTGTTCAGGACGGCTTCGGCGTTTTGCACCGCGCCCACGCTTCTACCGATGCATTGCCGCGTCTACTCCCGAGTGCTATGGGTCTGCTAGTCGAACAGGAAATTGAAAATCTGAAAAAAGTACAAGAAAATCCGCTCCACCCCGTACTGCTAATCATTGGTGGTGCCAAAGTAAAAGACAAATCGCCTCTTATCGAGCATTTTTCTAAACTCGCTGATCATATTTTCGTCGGCGGCAAAATCGCCGCGGATGGTTTTACTTCGGATTTACCCCAGATTACTGTTGCCTCTGATTTTAACGAGGATCAATCTGGCGCCAAACTCGATATCGGCCCCAAATCCCTCGATCAGCTAATCGATCTCGTACTGAAATCTCGTACTATCATCTGGAATGGAACTCTTGGTCTTACCGAAAAACCACCGTTTGATTTTGCTTCCAGAGTAGTCGCTGAGGCGATTGGGGCTAAAAACCCAGCAGATAATCTTTCTGTAATCTGCGGCGGTGACACGACTGGCTTCGTAGAAAACCTCTTGCAAAATCGATATTCCGACCAGCCCCCACTTAATTTTTCCTTAGTTTCCACCGGTGGTGGCGCTAGTCTCGAGTTTTTAATTCATGGCACTCTCCCAGGTCTTGAAGTTCTGAAATCTGTCTAAATTAAAATCACGTCTCTGTTAATTTTGTAATAATTACCTAAACCTGTCTTGGAACTGGAAATAATTAGCACTCATGGCTTGACAGTGCTAATATTTGCTATACAATAGAATTATGCAAGATGAATTTACTGAAATAATGAATAAATTGACCGAGAATGCTCGTTTTGCGCTTCAGAAATCCGATTATTATGCCAAGCGTTATAATAACGGCTACATGAGCACCGAGCATTTGCTTCTCGGTATTCTTTCGCAGGATACCTCCACTGGTGCGCGCTTTCTCGCCGATGAAGACGTGAATCTCGACCAGATTGAAAAACTGATGAATCATACCGCCATCGAAGTCCCCGGTGCGGATATGGCCATGATGTCACTCTCAGAGGCTGCAGTTCTAACTTTACGTCTCGCTTCCAATTTTGTGAAAGAGCAGGGCATTAAATTAATTGGCACTGAGCATCTACTTTATGCTCTGATTCGCCAGCCAAATTCTCGCGCCAGCTTGATTCTTCAAGGTCTCGATGTTGATCTTACGGAATTATCGAAAACTATTGAAGAGTTTGCCGAAAAACAGGCCGAAGAAGCCAAGATTGACCAAAAGAAAAACGATTTTAAGCGCAAGCGTCCGCTCAAGTGGCTCACCAAATACGGTGTTGACCTCACAGAACTGGCTCGTCAGGGTCGTCTCGATACCGTGATTGGTCGTGATCGTGAAATCGAGCGCGCTCTCACTGTACTTTCTCGTCGCACCAAGTCTAACCCTGTGCTGATCGGTGAAGCGGGTGTGGGTAAGACTGCCATTGTCGAAGGTCTCGCCACTCGTATCGCCAAAAATGAGGTGCCAGGCAATTTAATCGGTAAGAAAATTTATCAAATCGACCTCAGTTCTGTGGTCGCCGGCACTAAATTCCGTGGTGATTTCGAGGAGCGCATTAAAGGTATCGTCGACGAAGCTATCGAAAGCAAAGATCTTATTCTCTTTATCGACGAAATTCATCTCTTAACCGGCGCTGGCTCCTCTGAAGGTAGTCTCGACGCCGCGAATATCTTGAAGCCAGCTCTCGCGCGTGGCCTGATTCATCTGATTGGTGCTTCTACCATGGATGAATATCGCAAATCGATCGAAAAAGATAAAGCTCTCGCACGTCGTTTCCAAACCGTGATTGTCGAAGAGCCTTCCGATGCTATTACCGTGCGTATCTTGAAGGGAATTAAATCGCATTACGAAAAACATCATGGCGTGGTAATCCCTGATAAGATTATCGAAACCGCCGTCAGCATGTCGAAGCGTTATATTAATGATCGTTATATGCCAGATAAGGTGATCGATGTGATCGACGAAGCTAGTGCTATCGCTAAGGTCGCCGCTGATAAAAGTGGCAGCGGGGAATATAAAAAATTAAAAATCGAGCGCGAATCTCTTCAGCAAAAAATTGAAGATAGTGCCGAGGCGGAGAACTTTGAAAAAGCCGCTCTTTATAAAACTCGCCTGGCAAAATTAGAAGAAAAAATCAAATCACTCGAGCAGGCTGGTGTCGATGAAAATGTTTCACCAGTGCTCACTGAAGAAAATCTTGCCGAAGCCATTTCTCTCAAAACCGGCATCCCAGTTTCCAAGGTACACGGCAGTGAGTTGAAAGTTCTTTCGAAATTAGAAGCACATCTCGATAAGGCTATTATTGGTCAAGATGAAGCGATTCATGACGTAGCTAAGGCTATTCGCCGTGGTCGTTCTGGTATTAGTGATCCTAGACGCCCGATTGGTTCTTTCCTCTTCATGGGTCCGACTGGTGTGGGTAAGACTGAGCTCGCTCGGGTGATCGCGCGTGAAGTCTTCGGCGGGGAGAATGCTTTAATTAAAATCGATATGTCAGAATTTGGTGAAAAGCACAATGTTTCACGCTTGGTGGGTGCGCCAGCTGGCTACGTTGGTTATGATGATGGTGGTAAATTGACCGAATCGGTGCGCCGCCATCCATATTCCGTGGTGCTTTTCGATGAGATTGAAAAAGCTCACCCGGATGTCTTTAACATGCTTCTACAAATTCTCGAAGACGGTGTCCTCACCGATGGTCAAGGCAACCGTGTGAAGTTTAATAATACCATCGTGATTCTGACTTCCAACCTCGGTTCTGACGAAATGTATAACGACCAGGCCTTTGGTTTCTCTAGTCATCAAAAAACCAAGGATCAATTTATTACCGAAGATTACGAAGCCAGTAAAAATGCCGCGATGAAAGCTTTGAAGAAATCTATGCGTCCAGAGCTCATTAACCGTCTCGATGCTATCGAAGTCTTCCATGCTCTCTCTCGTAAGCAAGTCGAAGAAATCTTTGACAATATGATTGAAGATTTGAAAAAGCGTCTTGCTGAAAAAGCTATCGGCTTGAAGCTCGATACTAAAGTCCGTGACTTCCTTATCGAAAAAGGTTTTGATCCGAAAAATGGTGCTAGGCCATTACGCCGGGCTATCGAAGATAATTTGGAGACCCTGCTCTCTGATGCAATTATTGCGGAAGAAATTTTGCCAGGACAAATCGCCCAAATTAGCCTAAAAGGTGATAAGCTTAATTTAAAGATCGAAAGTACTGAAAAATAATATGGAAAATTCACCGTCAGAAGTCTCCATTCAGCCTCGTCGGCGCAGTCCGGCGCTCGCCGACTTGCTTAGCGGACTTGTGATTTTTGGTACACTTTTCGCTGGTGCTTTTGCCTTTATCTGTTTGCAGGATGATATTAAGGGTTATGATTTTCAAATTTCTGACACCTTGAAGCCTTACGTTCAGAAACTTAATCTTACGGAAAAAGCTTCGAAAACTTTGCTTGCTACTCATCCAGCCTTGCAAGAAAAACAAGCCTTTAATCAGAGTTGTCACTCGCATAATCACGAGGTTTACGTCTTAGGTTGCTATGTCCATGATAACGATCGTATTTATCTCTATCATGTCGAATCGAACGATCTTCCAGGGGTAATCGAGGTCACTACGGCTCACGAAATGCTTCATGCTGCTTATCAACGTGTCCCTTTCTGGGAAAAAGATCGCCTCAATGAAGAGATTAAAAAGGCTTACGATAATCTCCCAGCCGATCATGAAATCCGCACCTCAATCAAAAGCTATTCCGAAGATGATTTTTATGATGAATTGCATTCGCGTCTCGGCACCGAAGTCGCTGAGTTGTCAGAATATCTTGAAAAACACTATGCAGCCTATTTTCAGCATCGCCAGACTATCACGGATTTTAATCAGCAATATCACTCCGTTTTTCAAAAGCTTAATGACAAACTCACTTCACTTAAATCTGAAATCGACGCCAAGCAGGCTACTATTAATCAGCAAACTGAGGCCTACAATAATGAGACCAATGCCCTGAATCAGTTGATTCTCGATTTTAACCGACGTGTTGAATCTGGCAGTATTTCTGGTTGGCGCTATCAAAACGAACGTGCTACTCTGGAAGCCCGCATTGGTCGTCATGAAGCCACTTATCAGAGTATCCAGCAATCCATCGACGCCATAAATCAGCAAATTGCCGAATATAATAACCACGTGCTTTTCGAAAATCAGTTGATGAATCAGATTAATTCCAACGCCGTTTCTAATGAACTCGAATCTCAAAAATAAGGAAAGGAAATTACCATGCAAACTAATTCAAATCCCAACGACTACCTCGTTCCGACCGTCATTGAAACCACCAATCGTGGCGAGCGCTCTTATGATATTTACTCCAGGCTCTTAAATGACCGCATTATCTTCCTCGGTGAAGATGTTAACGCTCATACTGCCAATCTCGTAGTGGCTCAGCTCCTCTTTCTCGCCCATGAAGATCCTAAGAAAGATATCAAGCTTTATATTAATTCTCCAGGAGGCTCCGTCTACGATGGTCTCGCCATTATTGATACTATGAATTATATCGAGCCAGATGTTCAAACTATTGGCATCGGCCTCCAGGCCTCCATGGGTGCCATGTTACTCAGCTGTGGCGCTAAGGGTAAGCGTTTTGCCTTGCCGAATGCTCGCGTGATGATTCATCAGCCAAGTTCTGGTACTCAGGGTAAGATTACCGATCAGGAAATTATGCTCAAAGAAGGTATTTTCTTGAAGAAACGCCTCGCCGAAATTCTCGCTAAAAATACTGGTAAAAAAGTCGACCAAATCATCAAAGATATGGATCGTGATAATTGGATGTCTGCCGACGAGGCCAAGGATTACGGTATCATCGACGAAGTCATCGCCAGATAATTCTAAGTTAAAAAACGCCTGCGCTTGCAGGTGTTTTTATTTATGGATCTCCTAAAATCGATGCATTAGGAAATGGGTAATCGCGGCGGCCAAAGCGTCAGCCGCATCATCCGGTTTTGGTACGCTAGTTAAATCCAAATGCAGTTTTACCATTTCCTGCATCTGTTTTTTGTCGGCTGATCCGTAGCCGGTCATCGTCTTTTTGATTTCATTCGGTGTGTATTCGAAGGTTGGCAGTTCGTGTTGTTTGCAAACCAAAAGCACCACCCCTCTGGCCTCCGCCACCGAAATACCGGTCGTGATATTTTTGGTGAAGAAAAGTTTTTCGATACTCACACAATCCGGCTTGTTTAATTTAATAATCTCATGCATCGATTCGTAAATATCGAGTAGACGCTCTGAAAGTGGAGTGTGTGGCGGCGTGGCAATTACACCATTATCAATCATTTTGGCGCGACCAGTTTGTTTTACTTCGATTACGCCAAAACCACAAATTCCTGTGCCCGGGTCAATTCCTAAAATTCTCATCTATCTCTACTCGTTTACATATTTAATTAAAGTGGTGCGTAAATCTTTGACCGGGATCACGAATTTATCATGAATTGTCGCTGGTGCAATTGCGTGCTTGAAGCCCAATTTTTTCGCTTCACCGATTCTTTGGTCTGGTCGAAAAGCCGAGCGGATTTCTCCACCCAGACCTACCTCGCCGAACACTACATATTCTTCACTGAGCTTGCGTCCTGCCGCCGCCGAAGCAATCGCGAGGCACACCGCGAGGTCCGCTGCCGAATCCTTAATTTTAATCCCGCCCACTACGTTTAAGAAAATATCTTTATCATCCATTTTAAGTTTTGTGCGTTGCTCGATCACTGCAATTAATAAGTTTAAACGATTCAGGTCGAAACCCGAAGCTGCACGTTTTGGGTAACCGAAATTCGTGGTAGAAACTAGGGCTTGAATTTCTACCAGCAGCGGCCTAGTGCCTTCTAAAGTCGCTAAAATAATTGAACCATCCGTGTTTTGTCTTTCTGCAAGCAGGGCCGCCGAAGGATTTTGTACTTCCTGTAAACCCTTTTCCGTCATCTCGAAAATCGCCGCCTCACTAGTCGAACCGAAGCGGTTTTTTATCGCTCGAATAGTCTTAAAACCACCATAGCGATCGCCCTCAAAATTCAGCACTACGTCTACCAAGTGTTCCAAAACTTTCGGCCCCGCCAAGGTACCTTCCTTCGTCACGTGTCCCACGATAATCACCGCCGTGTCGGTCTTTTTTGCGGCCTGAATAATTAGATTTCCCGCATTGGTAATTTGTGAAACCGTTCCCGGCGCCGAAGAAATTTCGTTAATTGCTAGAGTCTGAATCGAGTCGACGATCACTAACTCGAATTCACCATCGGCAATTGTTTTAGCGATGTCGTTGCCAGAAGTCGAAGCCGCAAAGCTTAAGGTCTCTGAATTCGCCCCTAATCTCACTGCTCGCATCTTCACCTGTCCGGCCGATTCCTCGCCAGAAACATAGAGCACCTTATGACCATTAGCAATCTTCGCGCAAATTTGCATCAGAATCGTTGATTTACCGATACCTGGTTGCCCCGCAAAGAGAATGACAGAGCCGCGCAAAATCCCACCACCCAGCACCTCATTTAGGGAACTAAACTCGGTTTTCAGCCGCTCTTTTTCGTCCGAAGCGGCAATCTCTTTGATGCTGGAAAAACTCAAAGTTTTTCCGCTGCTCTTAGCCTGCGCCAGAGCAAATTTACCCGCACTTGAACTATCCTCAACTACTAAATCCTCCACGATGGTATTCCACGCATCGCAGTTATTACAGTGGCCAGCCCACTTACTATAGCGCGCTCCACAGTTTTGACAGACATATTGTTTAGTAGCTTTCATATTGAAATTATACCAATCTCTCGGCGAAAACCCAAAATTCCATGTATAATGGGAGTATGAATAAAACAGTCAAAAAATCTGGTTTCACTCTTATTGAACTCGTGGTAGTTTTAGTTTTTGTTTCGATCGCCCTAGTTCTTTTCTTCTTGCAGAAGCAAAATCTCGACGCCATGCATCGTGATGAGCAACGCAAGGAAGCGGTCAATGCTATGTATTATGCCCTCGAAGAAGGTTTTTATGCCAAGAATGGCTATTATCCAGAAACTATCACCGATGAAAACCTTACAGTCATGGACCCTAAATTATTTACCGACCCGAATGGTGTTTATATTAATGGTGAAGGTGGTTCACTTAATTATATTTCCGCCGATTGTAATAACGGCAAATGTCGGGAATACACGCTTCGCGCCAGATTAGAAAAAGAAGACGACTACATCAAGAAAAACCGCCATAACTAAGCTAAAGAATGCCGCATACCCCGTTCTGGAGACACTCAAGGGGAGAGAATGTCGCATGCCTTTTATCGGACCGCTCAAGGGCGCTTGCCCGGGCTTATGTCCTCAAAAGGCAAGACGACATTCTCTTCTAAAAAAGAAGCACAAACTGCTTCTTTTTTCTGATCTGAATTTTTATGTAATCCTGTTAAGTAAAAAGCTGGAAGAGTGTTTATTATTTTTTTAACTTCGAATTTGTGTGCTACTTTACTTTTTTGGGCAGCTAAAAGCCCACTTGCTTTTTTATAAAACTTTAAAGTTGCGTGCGATTTTATTTTATCGCATAAAAAATGAAGCCTATTTGCTTTTTAGTAACCTTAAATTTGCGTGTAATCTTACTAAACAAAAAAGCTGGAAGGGTATTTGTTATTTTGAAAACCATAAGCTTGGCCGTTCGCCCCTTGGGACGCGGATTTGCGGCCTAGAGCGTGTTTTCAAAAAATAAATACTTTCCAGCTTTCCGTTACTTAGTAATTAATCGCACGCAACTCAAAGTAAGCTCTTGGGTGTGCACACACTGGGCAAACCTCAGGTGCTTCATTACCTACGAAGGTATAACCACAGTTACGACACTTCCAGACGGTAACTTTTTCAGACTTAAACACTACATCGTCATCGATATTCTTGATCAATTTGCGGTAGCGTTCTTCGTGCTCTTTTTCAATTGCACCAACGCCATCAAACTTATCTGCGATTTCGTCAAAACCTTCTTCACGGGCGATACGGGCGAACTCTTTGTACATATCAGTCCATTCGTAGTCTTCACCAGCAGCTGCAATCTCAAGATTAGTCCTCGTATCAGCTACAGCGCCGTCATTGAGGTACTTGTACCAAAGCTTAGCGTGTTCTTTCTCATTGTCAGAAGTTTCGTTGAAAATTTCAGCAATCTGCTCGTAGCCATCCTTTTTTGCACGAGAAGCAAAGAACTGGTATTTCACACGAGCTTGGGATTCTCCCGCAAAAGCGGTTTTTAGGTTATCATAGGTCTTACTATTTTTAAAATTGGATTTATCAATATCAGACATTTAGCTCCTTTCTTAATGGTATAATCTATTATAACGCATTTAAGCAAAAGACGGAGGAATATGGCAATCGAGCGAGTTATCGATAATATATCGCACGAGGAGGATCAGGAAGAGCAAGCAGTAGAAGTCAGTCTTCGCCCAACTAATTTTGCCGAGTATATCGGCCAGGAGCGCTTGAAAAAGAATCTGAAAATCGCTATCGCGGCAGTAAAAAAACGTAATGACGGGACTACTTTGGACCACGTCCTACTTTATGGTCCACCAGGTCTTGGTAAAACTACCATGGCCAATGTCATCGCCCACGAACTTGGTTCCAATCTGCGCGTCACCTCTGGACCAGCCATTGAGCGTGCCGGTGACCTCGCTTCCATCCTAACCAATCTTCAAAATGGCGATGTGCTTTTTATCGATGAAATTCATCGTCTGCGTCGCGCTGTCGAGGAGATTCTTTATTCCGCCATGGAAGATTACAAACTCGACATCGTGATCGGTAAGGGTCCGGCCGCCCGTTCGGTGCGTCTCGATCTGCCACATTTTACCGTAATTGGCGCGACTACTCGTACTGGTTCGTTAGCCGGTCCGCTTCGTGATCGCTTCGGGATTACGCATCGTCTCGAATATTACAATGAATCGGAAATCGGTCAAATTATTGCTCGTACCGCCAGTATTCTCGGTACGGAAATTTCCGAAGAAGCTACTGCCACTTTGGCTGCGCGTTCTCGCCTCACACCACGTATTGCCAACCGCCTGATGAAACGCGTGCGTGATTTTGCTGATGTACATGGTGATGGTTCTGTTAGTCTCGAAATTGCCACCAAAGCCCTTAATCTTATGGAAATTGACTCCCTTGGTCTCGATCCGGCTGACCGCAATATGTTGCAGTTAATGCTCGATAATTATGGTAATCGCCCCGTTGGCCTCACTACCATTGCCGCCCTGACCGGTGATGAAGCTACTACGATTGAAGACTATTATGAACCATTTTTGATTCAACTTGGCTTCATCGAAAAGACCCCACGTGGTCGTATCGTCACCGAAAAAGCCAAGCGTCACCTCGCTTCTCTCTAATCACCTGAAAATATGTTATAATATAACTAATTTAACAGGGAAGCGTATGAAGCAGAAAAATTATAATCCAAAATTGGGCATTTCTCTTGAGGCTGGCGAGCGAATTGTTCTCGAAATTAAACGTACTAAAATCATTCCAATTTTAATCTTTGCCGGAGCTTGTCTAGCTAGTATTTTGCTTTTTGCTCTCTATATTTTGATTAATGCGGGAAATTCCTTCGTCTTCGCCCTCGATACTAATGGGCGTGCTTTCTTCCTCTTGGTTATCGCGATTGTGCTTGGTACAGTCTGGATCGCGACCTTGATTAGTCTTAATGTTTATACCACCAATAAACTTTTTGTCACCAATAAGCGCCTGATTCAACGCGTCGCCAATTCACTTTTTGATACTGCGATGAACGTAATCGACCTAGTCTCTGTGGAAGATGTTTCCTTTAAGCAGGCCGGTCTTTTCGAGCATCTCTTCGAGGTGGGTACACTTCGCATGTCGACTATTGGTGACGAAACTACTTATATTTTTAAATATCTCGACACGCCTACTGATGAGCTTGAGACTATTACTCATTATGTGCATATCGAAAAAGGTGAAATTCCTGCCGATGATGAGTGTGAAGTCCCCGCTGACACTGACAAAAAATCGCTTTCTGAAATTTTAGCTGCTAAGAAAAACCAAAAATCTGAAGCCAAGCCAGAGGCTACTACTCTAAACACTATCCATATCGATCATCGCACCCGTCAAGCTGAAGTAACTTCCGCGCCGGTTGCCAAAAATACCTCTGAGACTAAAATGGACGATACTGAATTAGCGACTGCTGCAGAGGAAACGGAGACCGTAGAATCTGCAGAATTTCCAGAAGCTTCCGAAAATCCAAAAACCCCAGATACTTCTTCTGATACGCTAAATGTGCCAAATCTTGAAAAATAAATTTCTCACCAGATTTCTAATAAAAATAGTTCCTGGCTGGAACTATTTTTCTCGAGAACTTTCCACTTTAGCGATTTTTTAACGCCAGACGAATCTGATCTTCCACTGGCAAATCCGCATCGATTTCTTTTAATGCCTCAGTCGCTTCCTTTAGATTAAAGCCAAGCGCCATCAGAGCATCGAGAGCTTCATTATTTTCCGGCTTCTTCACCTGAATCTCTGCGCCCGTGTAATGACTTGGCAGCCCCACCTTATCTTTTAGATCTACAATTACACGCTCGGCTGATTTTTTCCCCACACCACTTGCCTTGCTAATAAAACCACTATCCGCATTGGCGATAGCATTACGCACCTCTTCCGGCGTCCCCAGAGAGAGAATCGCCATACCAGCCTTCGGGCCAATCCCATTCACGGAAATCAACATTTCAAAAATCTTCTTCGCCATCAAAGTAGTGAAACCATAGAGATCTTCCGAAGTCTCGCGTACTGCGTGATAAGTGTAAAATTTCTTAGTTTCCCCCACATTAATCTCTTCAAAATCAATTGCTGAAAGATTCACTTCGTAACCCACGCCATGCACATCTACAATAATCTGCCCGGTGAATTTTTCCGCAATCGTACCTTCTACGTGTGCTATCATGTAACTATTTTACCATAAGAAAAAACGGCTCATCGCCGTTCCATAATTTCATTTGGTAGTACCGACTGGGATTGAACCAGTGACCTTAGGCTTATGAGTCCTACGCTCTAACCAGCTGAGCTACGGTACCACTTTCTGGCGGAAGGGACAGGATTCGAACCTGCGAAGCGTTAACTTGCCGGTTTTCAAGACCGGTGCCATCAACCACTCGGCCACCCTTCCACTTACCATCATACCAGAAAAATTCTTCCCCGTAAAGTAAAAAATTATCCCAAGAAGATAGATTAGGCTGCGTTGGTGAAGACGTTAATTACGTCATCGAGATCATCTACGGCATCCAGTAGTTTGTCTACCTTTTCCGCATCTGCCTCGCTCACCTCTACGGTGTTATTTGGTAGATATTTGAGTTCTGCAGAATCCACATTGAGTCCAGCATCAATCAAATTCTTACGTACTTTCATCAAATCGGTTGGTTCGGTAATAATTTCGATGCCATCTTCCGTTTCATTGGCATCTTCCGCACCAGCATCTAACGCCGTCATTAGGGCTTCCTCACCCTTATTTTCAATAAAGATTACACCCTTACGTGCAAATTGGAACATTACGGATCCAGGATCAGCCATGCGGCCGCCGTTCTTTGAAAGTGCATTGCGAACTTCTGGCATGGTGCGGTTTTTATTATCGGTAGCAATTTCAATAATCAAACCAATACCGGCCGGTCCGTAGGCTTCGTAGGTTTCTTCAATCAAAGCTGCGGCGTTTTTATCGGCGGCACGAGCAATCGCACGTTCGATGTTCGCCTTTGGCATATTAGCCTTGCGAGCTTTTTCTAATACCATCGCAAGAGATGGATTCATCGTTGGGTCGGCACCAGCACGCGCAGCAATTGCGATTTGGTTACCAATTTTGGTGAAGGCTGCACCACGCTTTGCGTCCACGATTGCTTTTTGGCGCTTAGTGGTAGCCCATTTACTGTGTCCAGACATAATAACCCCTTATTTTTCCTAATAATAACTTTGTATTATTATAACATTTTTTCAAAAAAGCAAAAGGGGCGCAAATCTTGCGTCCCTTAATTTTCTTAGCCTGCTTCACTTTCTTGAACTAAATCATCTCTTAAGCTTTCAAATTTTGCTCTGACTGTTGGAATTTTAGTTTCTGTCGCCACCGGCTCAAAATTCCGCATAGGCCAAAACTTCTCCAAGGTATCTCGAAACAATTTCGTAGCATCATTGAAACTATCGATGTAGTTATCAAACTCCTCAACTGTCCACGCAATCGATTCGGTGCTGTGATAAGTTTTCTGCACCCGATGACCATGCATAGTGGATTGACATTGGTTTACAAGGCCCCTCCCCATATCGTTAATCAGTCTCAAGATGTTACTCTGATAAGAATTGCCTTTTTTGTCTTGGCCAATCAGTATACACTGGGCTTTTACCACGAGCTCCATTCTGTCAATTCTCTCATTCAACGTTAATGTGATTTCATCGGACATTTTTTGTAATTTACATCTGTCAAAATACATAATTTTCCCCTCTTTCTGTAAAATAAACAGGCTACCCCTATATTATATCACATTTTGTAATTTTTTACCTCTTTTGCACCATATTCCATTAGTTTGTCAAAATCACGATATTCATAATAATACTCTCGCAATTTATCTCTTAATGCTTGAAATTCCGGATAGCTTGCATCCGGTAGAGTCATAATTGGTTTCCAAGATTCATCAAGTAATGCGGTTAAGGATTCTTTCAGAATATAATATTCTCCTCTCGAAAGGCTAGAAACCACAGAATCTGGATTTTCTCGATAATAGTAATTCGTCTGAAAATGCATTAACTCATGTAAAATTCCATCGAGTGGCATCCCCCAAAGTTCATTATCGATTTTCGCATAGGTGAAAATCACTCCCTCCTCATAATAAACAATCATCGCTGGAAAAGTCGTGATCAAGAATAATAAATCCTCACTCGGTGACACTGCCTCTGGTGAAATTTTATGAATTTCCTTAGCGCGATTTTTCGCACAATCTTTAATTGCTAGGGGATGCTCCGTCACTTCTTCGAGTCGTTTAATCGCTAGTTTAAATTTCTCATTTAGTTCATCACTCATGATTTGCTTAAAACGCTTCGGCGTCATCTCGATTCGTGCATTTCTTTTTTCGAGGTAGGGGATCAGAATCTTCTTCGCTTCCAAAAAATTTAGCCCCATAATCTTTTCTGCTACTTCAATATCCTGCGCGTCTTTTAGTTTTTTAATTCCACCAAAATTATTTATGGAATTAAACCAGTTATAAGCGTCTTGCGTAATATCGTAAATTATCTTGTAGGTGACCATCTATTAACTCTAATATAGCCTAGTCCACCTATTCCGTCTACCGATTTTTCTCTCCCTTGCAATATTCTTTAAAATCGCTAAAATGAAACTAAAAAGGAGAGTTATTATGCCAATTTTAATCCTAATTCTTATCGCTCTATTCGTGATAATTCCAGGAATTCGTGTAGTTAATCAATATGAGCGCGGTGTGGTCCAGCGCCTCGGCCGTTTTCGCCGCATTATGGAACCGGGTCTTCATGTGATTATCCCTTACATTGATACCATGCGCACGGTTGATGTTCGTACTACCCCGATGGATGTGCCGAAGCAGGAAGTTATTACCAAGGATAATGTTACGGTGAATGTTGACGCCGTAGTTTATTTCCGCGTGATTGATGCTAAGAAAGCGGTCTTTGAAACTACTAATTATGCTTACGCCACCTCAACTTTTGCTCAAACTGCCCTGCGTGATGTTACTGGTAATTTTGATCTCGACGAATTACTCTCTAAGCGTGACAAAATTTCCAGCCAAATTAAGGAAATCGTTGACACTCAAACTGATAAATGGGGTATCGATATTGAAAGTGTGAAACTCCAAAACATTGAACTACCTTCTGATATGAAGCGCGCTATGGCTAAGCAGGCTGAAGCTGAACGTGAACGTCGTGCCGCGATTATTTCTGCGGAAGGTGAAAAAGCCTCTGCGGCTGCCGTAGCTGAAGCTGCCAATTTACTGGCACAAACTCCAGGCGGTCTCAATATTCGTACTCTCCAAACTCTCGAAAAAATCAGCACCGACCCATCCCA
>CBDEYN010000012.1:0-20129 GCA_965245025.1 uncultured Candidatus Saccharibacteria bacterium
CCGAAATCCGCCGTCAAGTCGAAACTCTCGCCGCAAAATTCCCAGTCCCCGGCATTAATTAAACACACGTCGCTGAATTAATAAAAATCACCACAGCAATAATCCAAGCCAAAACCGTCCGAACAAAATCGTAAAAGTGTATAATATATCTAATCATGGAGGTAAAATGAAATTAGAAATCAAAAATCTCACCAAAAAATTTGGTGACAAAAAGGTCCTAAAAGACCTCAACTTCACCGTCGAGAGTGGCAAGGCTTTTGGCTTGCTCGGCCGTAACGGCGCCGGTAAAACCACCACTATCCGCATTCTCATGCAAGTTTTTCAGCCAACTTCCGGCAAAGTTCTGCTCGACGGCAAGCCAATCGATTATTCCAAAGTCAGCCTCGGCTACCTTCCAGAGGAACGCGGCCTCTATCCGAACGACAAAATCGTCGACCAATTAATCTATTTAGCCGCTCTTAAAGGTGTCGATAAGAAAACCGCCACCGCCTCGATCGATTACTGGCTGGATTTTCTCCAAATGACCGATTATAAAAATGCCAAACTCAAAACTCTTTCCAAGGGTAATCAGCAAAAAATCCAGCTCATTTCCTGCATCGTTCACAACCCTGATATTGTGATTTTCGATGAACCATTTTCCGGCCTCGACCCTGTCAACTCTCAACTTCTAGAAGAGGTGGTGCGCGAACAAATCAAACGCGGTAAAATCGTCCTCTTCTCTAGCCACCAGATGGATTACGTTTCTGAATTCTGTGACGATATTCTAATTCTAAAGGAAGGTGAAATTAAGCTCCAAGGCAATCTTCGCCAAATTCTCAAAAATCATCGCAAAAATAAACTCCTCGTCAAATCCGATGAGGCCGAAAAAATCCACGCCGCCCTCCCAGAACAAACTGAAATTCTGCGCGAAGGCGAATTGGTTTATCGACTGAAAAAAGACGAAGACCGCACCAAAACCATGAGCGATCTCATCAAAAAATATCCGATCGACCAAATTGGCGACCTTGAATCAACTCTAAAAGATATCTTTATCGAATACGCGGAATAGAAAGGGAAGTATGCAACAATTTTTCACCGTTTTCAAATATGAATTTAAGAAAATCGTACTCAGCAAGGGTTATCTCATTTCCACCGGTATCATGGCCATTATTCTCGCCGGTGTCTTCTTCTTACCTCAACTGATTTCCGACCTAAAACTTTTTAATTCCGACAATAATACTCCGGTCGCCCTGATTAAAACCGACTATGCCAAATCTGAAACTCTCGTCCAAACCATTCATGCTGCGCTCCCAGATTACGAAGTAAGGCTTACTAACAAGTCAACCGAGGAAGCCAAGCAAGAAGTCATCAATGATAAGGCCAAATTCTTTATCGAAGCCAACCACGACCTTACCGAGGTTACCGAATATTCCAAGATTGGTTTTAGTGAAGCTAGTACTCGCGAGGTCCAATCCATCGATGCCATCGTCAAGAATCTACGTCAATCCGACCTGCTCGCTGAACAAAATCTCGCTCCTGCCGCTATCGCTAAGGTCTTAAATCCTGATGTCAAAATCAATCTCGAAACCGTCAACAAAAACGGCGCCGCCTCTGTGATTTATACTTTTGTCCTCATCTACGCTCTCTACATGGCTATTACTTTCTATGGCTCTCACGTCATGAATAGCGTAGTCACCGAAAAAACTTCTCGCGCCATGGAAGTTCTCGCCACCTCTGTCAAACCAAATGCCTTACTCTTCGGTAAAATCATTTCTACCAGCCTCGCCGGCCTCATCCAAATCGCCGCCATCATCATCGAGGCTTTCATTTGTGTGAAAATTTCCTCCGCCAATAACCCTAGCTTTCCAGTCAACCAAATCATTTCCAATATCCCGACTCAAATTCTTGTCTATATGTTGATTTTCTTCCTACTCGGGTTCCTCATCTATTCCTTCCTCTACGG
Organism: uncultured Candidatus Saccharibacteria bacterium; assembly: GCA_965245025.1. Taxonomy (GTDB): domain Bacteria; phylum Patescibacteriota; class Saccharimonadia; order Saccharimonadales; family Saccharimonadaceae; genus Nanosyncoccus. The sequence goes on from CBDEYN010000012.1 coordinate 1,943, forward strand.
TGCCTTCGCCTCTACGGTTTCGAAGATAGACGAGCTCAGCTCTGCGGTCATGCCAGTCCAAATTATCATCATCTTCACTTTCTTCGTCACCATGTCCGCTATCAATTCCGGCAATGCCGACACTCCGTTCAATGTCTTCCTCTCGTATTTCCCATTCACCGCGCCAATGATGATGTTCACTCGCGCCATTATTTCCAATGTTTCGACCCTGGAAATTATCCTCTCAATCTTAGTTCTAATCGTCAGCACTTACTTTATCGGCTGGCTTTCCGCCCGCATCTACCGCGTCGGCATTCTAATGTATGGCGAAAAACCAAACTTTATCAAGCTCATGGGTGCTATTTTCAAGAAACAATAGTATAATTAATTGGTCGGGGCATTAGCTCAGCTGATAGAGCGCATCATTCGCATTGATGAGGTCGGGGGTTTGAATCCCCCATGCTCCACCAAGATTATATTTGAATTTTAAAAATAAAGTACTATAATTCTTTAAAGAACATCTAGAGTCGTTGGCCGCATGGCTGGCGATAGCTAGATGTTTTTTTATTGACAATTCCTCACTCTGTCCATAATATATAACCAAAAGCTCGACCATCGTATGTTTTGGGCAGGGAGCTTTTTATCTCCCCCCCCGATATGGTTCGGGACTAGGGAGATTTTTTTCTACTTCAAATTCCAGTTTACCTGTACTACAATACACTCATGAACCACAAACTAATCATCATGAAGCTTGACTTTAATCCAGAATTAAATCGTCACCAAGATCTTTCAATTTTATTGTCAAAAGATCATCTCCTTCCCACGGCAAAATCGTTCACCAAATTCCGTGAAAACTTCAACAATCAACTCAAGCTCGGTAAAATATTTTTTGAAACCCCAGACACCAAATATTATTTTGCAATCATCACACCAAATCAGATTCCCGAAGGTTACTTCTTTTATAAAATCTCAACTCTACCTAAAGAATCAACCCCAGATTATAAAGTCATTCTTAGGGCTATTGAAATCCTCGGTTACGAATTTTAGCTATAAGACAATCACTCAAATTCAGATAAAGGCCTATAATATAACCATGATATTCTATACCAAATCAGAAAAAGCTAACTACACCCATATTCACACCTATGCTTTTTATGATTTATTTCTTGATCAAATCAAAATACAAAATCTAGTAGACTCAGATTTTCAAATTAATGTCGATATTGATGGCAATGTAGCCACCTGGACCATCGACACCACAGATCCAAAAATTCAAAATCTTTTCCAGAACTTAACTACTCATTCCAATTTTACCGAGCATCAAATTAGTACTGCTATTGCTAAAATTTGCCATAAGAATAATCTAAAACCGCATCTTAAAAATCTCAATCTCCTAAAATCCGAGCTAACTCATATTAAATTCCAGACCGAAAAACCAGAAATCACCGACGACTCCCTAACTTCAGACGATATAAACTTCATCAAACCTCGCGCCTAACCCAGAAAATCCTGCTATAATAGATTTATGAAAACAATCTTGACCGGCATTCGCATTAACTCCGACCTCACCCTCGGCAATTTTCTTGGCGCCATGCTTCCGATGGTTCGCCTTGCCAATCAATACTCTAGCACTCATCACGTCAATATTTTCGTCCCAGATCTTCATTCCATTATTAGTGAAACCGATGGCGATCTTCAGTCCAACATGCTCCGCACTATTCGTTATTATCTCGCTGCCGGCCTCGAATTAAACAAAAATGTGCATTTTTATCGCCAATCTTACGTCCCGGCTCACTCAGAGCTAGCCTGGATTTTAAATTGCCACACCACTATGGGTGAGGCTCTTCGCATGACCCAATTTAAGGATAAAAGTCATAACGGCAATCTTTCCACCAATGTCGGGATTTTTGACTACCCAATCCTCATGGCCGCCGATATTTTGCTTTATAGCGCCAATTACGTGCCAGTCGGAGAAGATCAATTCCAACACATCGAACTCACTCGCAACATCGCCGAGCGTTTCAATCATAAATACGGTGAAATTTTCACCATTCCTGAAAATACCGAAAACCAGGTCAAATTCATGTACGGCGATACCCAATCTTTCGCACTACGTATTCGCGACTTGATGAATCCAGAGAAGAAAATGAGCAAATCCGCCGATTCCGACAATAGTAAAATTATGCTCGCCGATCTGCCAGAACGCATCCGCAAGAAAATCATGTCCGCCACCACCGACTCGCTTGCTGATATTAATTTCGATTTCAAAACCCAGCCAGGCATTTCCAATCTCTTGCAAATCCTCGCCGCCATTACCGATACTTCTCTTCGTGATCTCATTACTTCCTGGGAACATCGCTCACAATATGGTGAACTCAAAAAACTCGTTGCCGAACACCTAGTCGAGCACATTTCGAATTTCCAAGCCAAAGTTCAAAATATTTCAGATGAAGAAATCTACCAACTTCTCGAAGAGGGCGAAAAATACGCCAACCAAATCGCCAACCAAAAACTCCTCGAAGTCCAAAAAGCCGTCGGCCTGCGCTAAATTTTTTTAAATCCAACACACCGCGCAAATATTAAAGTGTTTTAAATTTCCAAAATCTCAACCTGTATTAATTAAGGAGAAAAAATGAGTCGAGAATTAGAATTAGAACTTACCTTCCTTGCCAAAGAAATCCCAGAGGGAATTAAAGATGTCGTTCCGACTCGTATTACCGATGTTTATATTCCAGACACTGCTAAGCACTCACATCTTCGCTTGAGAAAACGCGGTGATCTATATGAAATTACCAAGAAAACTCCCGTCAAAGATGGTGACGCTTCTGAACAAATCGAACAAACCATACCCCTTACAAAAGATGAGTTCGAAGCCCTCATTAGCTGTAGCCAGAAGCGCGTTTCTAAAGATCGCTACAATATTGTAATTGAAGGTCATAATGCTGAAGTAGATGTTTTTCAAGACCAACTTAAAGGTTTAGTCCTCATTGACTTTGAATTCAAAACTATTTCCGAAAAATCCTCATTCAAGACACCAAGTATCGCCTTAGCTGACGTCACTCAAGAAAGTTTTACCGCCGGCGGCGTCCTAGCTGGCAAATCTTACCAAGACATCGAACCAGAATTAGCGCGTTTCAATTACCAAAAACTATAAAACCTAGTAGGCATATGTATTTATCAAAATCAGAACGAGAAAAAATCATTGCCGCGTATGACTGTGAAAATCTCATAGAAAGCGATCATTATCAGGTTGAGCCTGACACCTGGGTTTATCTTTTTCGCGATAAAAATGAGAAAAAATATGTCTTAATTGATGCCGACTATCTCGATTTTGACTTCGAAGTCTATCCACATCTTTTAAAATTTAATAATAACGAGTTTATAAAACTCGAATTCGTTCTTCAACGTGAAGTGCCAGTTAAAAACAGTGTTTCAAAAGAGCAGACATCTGGTACACTTTTATTTGAATATACCGACTAAAATCTTCTCATTACATCCATTAAGTCTTCAATTTTATTAACAGAACCAAGAACAATTGATATCTCTATTTTGCTGCTTAATGTTGCACTTGAGATATTAACTCAGGATTATGATTGACATTTAACCATAAATGTTATATAATGTCGGCAGATTTGGTATACCCCGAATAACTTACACTTGCTATTCTGGTCATACCAGAATAGCCCTTTTAGAAAGAGGTGAATAATATGATGAACAAAAGTTTAGTAACCATGTTGACCGTAGTAGCGATGTCTTTTTCCGCTGTGAATTCCTTTGCCGCCGAAGCTGGCGTTTTGGGTTTAAAACCAAGCGCTAACCAAAGCGTAACACAGAACCAGAGCGGTAATACTGGCGCTACGAACACGGATGATCAAAGCTCGCAGTACGATACTGTAAAATATCAGTATCCTGCCCAGCAACTGTCTGCAGAAAACCGCCAATTCGATAAGTATGATTGGCACTTATTTCAGAGGTTCGACAACCACGAGCTCATGTACAATGAGTGGGCTGAGGTAATGAACTTCCATGCTGACGAATATTCTGCAAACGTCTTTCATGACAATCCAGACGGCACAAAATCCCGCTTCTTTGATTTTAGGGAATCAAGCCTTAAATACTTCGAAATCGAATGGCTTGGAAGTAGTGGGAAAAAAATTTTTATTGCCGATAATGATTTGCGTTTTAAGAGGAATGATACTGTAAATACATACATTCCAATCTCTTTGGCTATCAACGTTTACACAAAACCCGAGAATTGTTGGCCATTTAGTGGACATATTACAATACCCGGGTCGCACGATCATAACTGGAATATAAACCCAATAGGATTTTATCAAGAAACTTTTTGGCATAACGTCCAAAATGGCACGTTAACTCCGGAGGAAAGCGCTTTGTATGATGCGCAGTATGGAAAAACTGTAGACCCGGTCAAGCTTTACTATCCAAGCAGACCAATCTACGTATCCGGCTGGTGTTTAACTGACATGGCGCAGAATATTAAATTAATTAATAGCTGTTTTAAGGATGAGGATCCTGAAAATTGCTCTGCCTATGTATATGAAGTACATAGAATGTTTCAGAGCATGAGCAGCATGAAGAAACTAAATTAAGGACACCTCGATCACAAACCACCCAAACTTTTGGGTGGTTTTTATTTACTTTATTTTATTATTCTTATGTTAATATATAGATATGAAGGCAAAAAAATTTCTTGGGTTTAAATCTACTTATCAAAAAATCTTATTCCTAGCATCTGTAATTCTTTTTTCCTTGATTTTTGGTATACATCTTAATCAAAATATTTTTGCCGTAGACCCGCCAAAACCACCCCAAACCGGCAAACATGATGGTGGTAGTGGCCACCCAGTAGAGGGTTGCAGTAAGAGTATTTGCTATACCATACATCAAACATACTCAGGGGTTACTTGGATTTATTATGATTTCGCAACCATGGGTATACCCGAAAATAAACGCGATAGGATTCCTTACAGTACTTTTGCCAATACACCTGCTGCCGGATACCCAAAGGAAAATCAAATTTTGCCTACAGAAAAAGGCGATAATGCCGTCACTGGCTGCGGCAAACACCCCGGCGTTTTTATCCTCGGCTATAACCGCTATTATCGAAAAACTAAACAAGCGACTGGCGGTGTGGCCATACCATTATCCTATAGTGTATATCTATCAGAGTCGGACCCAAAATTTGTTATAGATATGGACGGTGGTGGAAGTCGTAAATCAATGGATGAAGCTTGGGGAGAATACACTGGCGCAAAATATCTCGGTTACCCAGACCCGGAAAAACTTGCTGACTGGAATCGCGGGAATTTCTCCTGGTTCTGTGCTTGGAAAACCATTCCACCTACCGATGATCATCATCCAATACCCACATCTGGCGTCACCTGTTCTCAACTTCCAGGCAATTTTGGCGCCTATTATAAGGGCAGCTCTACTGGCGACTCAGGCGTAGTAAATCACTCCTACTCCGGTACACTCAACCATAATTCTTGGCAAAAAAACTACGAAGGCAAAAACTATGTTTTCGCCAAGCCAGGTGATCGCGTCCAATTTTACGAAACTTTTTGTTTCCCGGTTCAGCAAGTTGGTATTCAAACCGGAAGTTCAAGAACAAAAGGACAAGCCCCCGCAGCAAGCAAATTCCAGATTTTTGCCGAAAAAAATGGCAGCCAAAATAATAAATATAATTTTGGGGACTCCAAGCTTCACGATGGTCAGTATCACACAATCGGCAATGGCAACCCTAACCCATTCACTGGTAGCGGCATCACAAATGAAGAATATGGTTTCACCGCTTATTCACCAACCCAGAATGCCTCATCCCAATATTCCTGCGAGACTAATTACTACCGTATCTATGCGCCAAAACTCACTGTTGGCTATCAAATTCCAGGCTTCACTCAATATCAGCAAGGTTGCAACTCTGCCAATAAAACCGGTTCCACCACCGAAGTTGGAACTGTGATTTCTCAAGGTATTCGCTATAACGACCTTCGTGCTTGGTATAATGAATATACCAACTGGACCGGAAAAACCGACAGTTTTGGTCATCCAGCAGAAAATGCCGATAGATATAAATTTAATTCATTTGATGAAGCTTACGATATCAATAATGAAGATACTATGTGGGGTAGTCAATCTAGAAAAATAACCGAAAATAAGATAAAAGTAGGGACTGAACAGCATGGCGGCCGCTGTGATAGTAATGGTCATTGTACTGGCGCAAGAAATCGACCAGTATATAAATACTATTACACTTACGACCGTCTCTATCCAGACGATACCGTCAATACTACTTCACAGGGAGAGAATAATATAGTTGAGAAAAAATCTTCCGTCTACACCCCATATAATTTCAATACCTCTATCCATAGCTATATCGAATCCTCCGAAGGCGGCGTCGGCTTCATCGGTAGTAAAATCAACATTAGCGCCAATTACGGCGTCACCTCTCGTGCCAATGAACTAATTTCTAAAACCCCATACGCCACCCATACTCGCCCCGATCAAACGGTTAAAGTCTACGAGATGATTGTCGATGAAAACTATCCGGAATCCAAACTCCAAGAAGAAACTCGCGCCAGTAATACTATCTGTAGTGGCACCGAACAATGTAATCTAGTCGACGAATTTTCAAGAACCATAAACACAAGCGGTAATTTTTCCGGTGAAAAAAATAATACTGAGTTATACGAACGCACTATCCCAGACAATCTCCCTGGCGCTGGTCTTGGCAAAAAATATTGCACCCGCTCCGTCATCTGGCCAGCCGCTTCTCACGACTCAGCCGAAAATACCATTGAAAATAACACCAGTGGCTCCGCGATGAATGGCGGCAATAATCAATATCATATTTCCGCTGCCTCCTGCGTCACACTTGCCAAGAAGCCAAATTTCCAAGTTCTCGGTGGCGGAATTTACACCAATGGCTCCATTATTACCTCAGTTTCCAATAAAGCCGTCGGTGGTGGTCTCGGCGCCTACCCATCTGCTGCCACTAAACTTTTCGGTTCTTGGACGGAATTTGGTGCACTAGCTGCTGGCAAAGTTAACGGCTTTGGCACTGGCGCTATTCAAGGCTACGAAGAAAATTACAACTTCAATCTGCCAAATGGTGGTGCAGATTCCGCAAGTAACCAAATCGCCTTAAGTCCACTCACGGTTTCGAACGATAATAAATCTGGCGAATCTGGCATCTCTCGCATCGGCTCCGCCGTCCTCGCCCGCCTCAAAGCTCGCTTCCGCGATACTATCATCCGAAATTCTTCTAATACCATCACCAGCCTCACCTCTAATGAGACCTCTGCGAAGAACTATCTCGGCCTTTCTCAGCTCTATCACCAGGGAGATACCAGTCTCAGCGCTATGAACAGTACCGCCAATTTCTATCAATTCGATCGCGGCGGCAATCTTATTGCCAGAAGCAATACCACAGGCCAAAAACTCATGAACACTCTCGCCATGTTTGTCGATGGCACCCTCACAATCGATCGCAACATTAATATCGCTCACGAAACCTACAACGCCGTGGATGATTTCCCGCAGGTCCTCATCTTTGCCAAGAAAATCAACATCACCAGTAACGTCACCAATATCGATGCCTGGCTGATTCTCGATGAAGATTATGGCGACAACCAAATTGACACCTGTTCCGATAATCACTACCCGAACGCTCTTTCTTGCAACGAAACTCTTACCATTACCGGTCCAGTCTTCGCCAGGAAACTCATTCTTAACCGCACCGCTGGCTCCCACACTGGTGGTGGCCGTGCTGGTACCCATCCACTTCAAACCGGACCAACCGGCACCTATTACGCCGAAGGCTCCATCCACCCAGCCGAAGTTTTCACTCTTCGGGCCGATGCCTACTTCTGGGCCTACCGCCAATCCCTCAGTGGTGGCCAAGCCTACATGGTCTACTCTCGCGAGATCGCACCTAGGTATTAGAACGCATAATACATCCACACACCTCGAAGATATTCGCCCATCCTACATACACAAGGTCGCCCCAAGATATTAAAATCCAGATTTTTCTCTATACAAAATCCATAAATTATGTCATAATATATAGAATGTTAAGAACTGGAAAAAAATTTAGCAAACCTTCACTTTCACGCGTCATTAACGGCGACGTCACCCTGAAGGAAATCGATACCAAAAAGCCACGCCATCGTCTGGACCACTTTTTGGTCGAGAAATACCCAGACTATAACCGCAATACCTTGCAAACCTTCATTAAATCTGGCTATGTCACGGTTAATCAAACTCCAGTCACCAAGCCAAACACTGCGATTAATGAAGATGATGTCATTGAGCTAAATCTCCCAGATTTCCTAAAAGACTCTAACGCCAAGGCTACCGCTGTCGAAAATCTTAAACCGAAAACCGTTTACGAAGACGAGAATGTCATCGTACTCGAAAAACCAGCTGGCTTACTCAGTATGGCTAAAGGCGCCGTCACCCTCGAACCAACCCTCGAAGATTACGGTCTGCTTGTGCATCGTCTCGACCGCGACACTTCCGGCGTAGTGATTTTGGCTAAAAATCCAGAGACCCAAACCCTACTTCGTAAACAATTCCAAGATCGCAAAACTCATAAAACCTACTACGCTATTATCGAAGGCGCACCAAAATTACCTGCTGCGCGCATCAATCTACCAATCCAACGCAACCTCAAGCATCCTACTACTTTCGTCGTGGAAGCTGGTGGTAAAGAATCCGAAACTTTCTACGAAGTAAAGGCCACCAAGAAGTTTGACCTTGCCGACGTTCAGGAAATTCAAAAACTAATTCAAGCCCACTCCGATTATTCCGGCAAAGAATTCAAGGCAGGGAAGACTTATTCTCTTGTCATGCTTCGCCCAACCACTGGTCGCACTCACCAACTTCGCGTCCACATGAATTATCTCGGCACCCCAATTGTTGGCGACCGCGTCTATGGTTCAGCCAAACCAAACACCACCGACCGTCTTTATTTGCATGCCGCTTCTCTCGAAATCACTATTCCAGAAAGCCGTCGTGTTACTTTCACTACCGATCTGCCACCAGAATTCCAAATCTTTAATCAATAGGATATATAAAATCCTCTTCGTAAAACCCGCACCTTTAGCGAGTTTTACTTTTTCCTAAACTACGTTAACACTTCTAGCGGGTTTTGCTTTTTATAAACTAAGTTAACACTTCTAGCGGGTTTTGCTTTTTTCTAAACTAGACTACAATAGAAGTATGTACTTCGAGAATCTTTCAGAAATCCCTGCTTTAGCCTCCGCTTATTCTTCCACAATTTTTAATCTTGAAAAAAATCCTAATATTCGCACCACTTATCTCATCGAGCCGGACGAAAAAGATAATAATAAGATCCCAGTTGAAGCCATTCGCGAAATTTTAACCCATCTAAACAGCATTCAAACTTCCGATATTTTCGTAGTGATCAATCACGCCGAAACCCTCACCCCCAGTGCCACTTCCGCTCTACTTAAGACCCTCGAGGAGCCCAAGAATCATTACCACCTCGCACTTTTTACCAAAAATCCAAACCGTTTACTCGACACCATCCGTTCGCGTTCCGCGATTTTCTATCTCAAAGAGAAGGATTACCTAAAAACCACACCCGAAGCCGACCCCAAAATTTTCGAACTTGCCAAAAAACTACTTGTAGTAAGCGCCAAGGATCTCCCCGTCCTCGCAGACGAAATTATTAAATCTACACCGAAAACCAACCCCAATTTTTTCTATCAAATCCTCGATACCACTATTGAATTAGCCGAAAAATCTTACTACAAAACCAAAAATCCTATCTTCCTCCAGAAAATTTCCGGCCTCATCGAGACCAAACATCTCACCTCAGATTTTTCCGCCAATAAAAAACTTCAGCTCGTAGCTAACCTATTATAAGTTCTTATATTTGCTTCCACCATAAGACTAATTCTGCGCACGATAAACTCTTTCATCCACCACTGTCGCTCCTCAAAATTTTGGTATTTTAAGCATTTTCATGTATAATATAAGATATGCTAGGAATTTTCCTCATCTTACTTTTCGTGATTTTTCTGATTTTTTTCGAACCAAAAATCGAAGCCAGGCTCAAAAAACCGGCTCCAGAAAACAAGAATTTTGATGCGCAAATGAAAAAACTTTGGGATATTGCCAAGGTCAGTATGAAAGAGCGCAAAACTCTTCGTGCCGAAAAAGCTTTGCTCACTATCTTGAAATTTGACGAAACCAATGCCGCCGCCTACAACCGTCTCGGTATTCTTTATGCCAAATCACAAAATTACGACGAAGCCATCGAGTGTTTCGAAATTGCCCAGTCCCTAGACAGTAATCCATCTTCTTTACACAACGTCGGCCTCATTTACCTCGAGACTGGTGCTTATGAAAAAGCCAGTATGGCCTTCCAGCAAGCCTTGAAACTTGAAGGTGATGTGCCGGCTCGTTTTATCGCACTGGCTAAATCCGAAGAAAAACTTGGCCACCGCAAGGCCGCCGTCGAAGCACTTGAGTCCGCCTATGCTCTCGATCATTCAATTTCCACCCTTCGCCATATCCTCAGTATCTATGAGGATATGGGTGATGCCGAGAATATCCAAATTGTCACCGCTAGAATCGAGCAACAAGTTGCCGAAGATGAATTAAAGAAAAAACAGGAACTCGCCAAGAAGCAAAAGCGCACGGTAGCCAAAAAACCCGTACGTGCCGCTAAGCCAGCTAAGATTTTTTATCCGAAAGCTAAAAAACCCACCGCTAAATCCAGCGAATCAATTAGTCAAACCAGCACCGAACGCACCATCCAAGACGCCAAGTTTAGTGCTACTGCCGTTTCTCGTCCGGCGGCCACCCGCACCTCTACTCGCCGTCGCAAGATGATTCAATAGGCATATTCAAAGAATCCACTTGGATAGCTATCTCTTTTTTAAATAATCAATTCGATCTAGTATTTTCACCCATCTCGCGGTTGTGAAGAACTTAAACTCATGCTAAAATAAGAAGGTACATATGAGTACAAATCGCCGTGTTAGCTCAGCTAGTAGAGCAGCCGCCTTGTAAGCGGCAGGTCGTCGGGGCAGAGCCGACACGCGGCTCCACGGATGAAAATTCGTGAAAAGTTTACTTTTCAAAGAATTTGAAGAAGTGGTGCAAGTGTGCTTTTGCACACGCGGTTCCACGAGGAGAAAGAACAAAAAGAACATTTTATGTTCTTTTTTTAGATTTTTAGCATCGAGAAGTAAAAGAGAATATAATTATCTTTTACTTTGAGTGGTAAAAAATATAAATAAAGAAGCTATTTTTAGCTTCTTTATGTTATTTCGACGAGTGGCCACGTGTATTTCAATACACGCGCTCTTAATCCACACCTATTACCCTTCTCACATACCCCTCCGCATCCTTTATCATTTTCTCACAATGCCCATACCCTTTATCCACCACCAATTTCGCTTCCGGATACCTCTTCGGAATTTTTCTTCTTGCCAATCTCAAATCCGAATCATTTTCACCATAAGAAAACACGCAAGATTTTTGCATTTCCGCATTCATCTCCGGCAGCCGCACATTCGAACAGTCTCGCACAATATTTTTTATACTCAGAGGATTCATCCTTAAAAATCTCTCTGCCATCACCTCACCAGCTTGACTTCCAAACATCCTGGACATTTTCTCTACCGCAAGTTTCGGATTTTTCAGTCCTTTTTTCTGCTTCGCCAGCATTATTTTTGTCATCAAAAATCCACCCAATTTCGCATTTTCATAAAAGCTCACCCCCTCGAAAAATAGCCGCCTAAATTTAATTTCACGCCGATTCAATATTTCAAACAACACCACTCCGCCTAGTGACGCCGCAAACCCCAAATCCACTTCACTCACCCCATGTTTTAAGAGATATTGCGTCAATACTCGTACCTCTTCCGCTGCGCTAACGTACACCTCATTCATTGCCTCACCATGCCCCGATAAATCCGGTATAATAAATCGATATTCATTAGTTTCTTTCAGGATATTCTCCACCAAATATCTCCTCATTGGCTCACTCGAAGCCAACATTGGGTGTATTAAAAGCATTACCTTTAATTTTTCTGGATACAAATCATGTATCACCATAAAACATCTCCTTCTCGAAGAGAAAAAAGCTCCGACCTTGACGATCGGAGCTACGCTTGCTTCACAAAAGGGTGCCATTTTTGTTAGTCAAGCCACATGATAAAGACCCTCTCGGATCGCCAAAAATCACACTTATCATAAATCTCTCTCCCAAAATTTATTCAATAATGGCATCCTTGAATCTATATTAGCACAAACAAAATAAAATGTAACAAAAATCTGAAAAATTCCTGAAAAATCTTCTAAAAAAGAGTTATTTAAAAAACACACAAACTCTATCTTACCATAAACATTATCAAAATCAATAAACTTTTTACATTTTCCCCACCAAAAGTTATAATAAATCTATGGAAAATTCTACACCTCAAAATACTCAGTCCCCTAACAAAAAACGCGCCCAGCTCGCCTCTTTAATCGTTCTTGCTATTCTTGCAATTCTTTCAACCGTTGCTGTAATTGTGATGCCGCTTATGAATAAAAACTCCTCAGACAAGTCAGCCGAATCAAGCCTAAATGAATCAACCGAATCCACTCAGACCGAGAATACCAATCAATCAACTCCAAAACAATCCCAAGGAACTGAATTCGCCTTTAATCACGAATCCGACATCAATCTCAGTAGCAACAAGCCGAATATTTACATTTTCTGGGGTGACGGTTGCCCACACTGTAAAGCGCTCGCTAAATTTATGTCCAAACTACCAGCTGAAACCAAAAACAAAGTTAATATCTATTCTTTCGAAGTTTGGGGCGACAAGGATAATAAAACCCTCATGAAGAATTTCGGTAAATTCCTAGACCAAGACGTGCGCGGCGTGCCATTTATGGTAATCGGCGATAAAATTTTCGACGGTTATAGCTCCAGCGATACTAAAACCGACCAGCAAATTCTCGATGCCATTAACACTATCATCAAGAACCAGGGAAGCACTGACCAATACAAGCTCTACAAAAAGGCCTAATTTCACGAAGAGCCTAAAAATAAAATATTTTACATAGAAAACTATTTCACGCCAACAGATTGTGATTTAGTACGTATTCCAAAATTTTACAATCTCTTTGAGTAAAATAACTCTGAATCAACGAACTTTCATCTGAATCACCTTTATGTTCAATGGTAAACTTTTTCATATTTTTTAAAACATCCACTGGGTTCATCTTTAAACATTTGGCATCGAATTTAATTTCATCCCCATCGGGGTGAATTTCTTGCGCTTTCCCATATGGCTCCGCTATAAATATATACGAAGTTTGCGTCTGATCCTTTACAACTCCAATCTTACGTATATTTTTTACCATATAACCAGTTTCCTCATAAGCTTCACGTATAAAAGTCTGCTCTGGAGTCTCATTATTTTCCTTACCACCTCCCGGTAGCTTGTATTGACCGATCCGTTCTTTAAAGAAAACCAAAATATCACCGTCAGAAAATTGTATAACTCCCCGAGATGCTTCTCTTGGCCAACAATCTACAAAATCATCAAGAAAGATATTTCCATAATCCTCATAAATAATATTATCGTTAATAACTTCATCTGTCACAGTATTAGTCTCATCTTTCTTATTCATATTATAAAGTGGTTTTATAATCCCATGTCCACCCCTAATTTAAACTTATTGAAGCTCCCATCAAGTCACATTACACTCATCATATACTATTTATCTTATTTTAGGTAGTTTCATTATTGGAGTTATTACTTTTATGTTTATGCTTTTTCAAGCATAAACTTATAATTAAAAACACTTCTCATAGTAAGTATTTTTCTTAATCAAAAAGCCCCGCATTCCTGCGAGGCTCTTTTTTTGGAGATTAATTGCGACTTACGATAACATTGGCATCGATATCCTTAAACAAATCATCGCGGTTAAAGTTAAACTCGTGCTCAACCAGAGCATCGGTACTATCCTTGATGTAAGTCGGGATGTACCATAAAATCCGAGATGTAACTACCAGGCTGTGACTCGAGCCGGTCTATCAGGGCTTCCACTCCTCTGATATTAAATTCAGAAACAAACCATTTAGAATGTTCCCGGGCGTGATCTATTTGGATCAAGGTCCTTTAGTGAGGCTAAGCCATAATCATTTCTGGCTGCCCGCCTAGCTTCTAATACGTCAGTTATAACATCCTTACTCGGTCCGATTACTTTCGTGGTAGAATCTTCTTTTGATGTCTTCGTAATCACGTTTTCTTTTTTGTGACTCGCTTTCGTGTGACTCACTTCCGCCTTCCTCGGTAGTCTCCAGTCCAGAAAACCGCAGAGGTGGAAAATCATCCTCACTATAAAGCCCTGGGATAAGACCGAGTGTCAAATATTGTAGTGATTGTAGTGCAATATCCATCGAATCATCCATTACGTACCTCCTTCTTAATGTGCGTAGGGTAAAAGTAACCTATCTAACTATATTCTATATTTTTTTAAAAATTTATCAATATTAGCATAATAACAATATCTACCTATTTTTATTGGCAATACTTATTGCCTTTTTGTTGCAAAGGTCCTGAGCTATTACGACAGATTGACATAACCATTAAAATGTGGTAATATATCTCTGATACATTTTGATTTTTGTTGCATGTTCACAAGAAAAGGGGGTCAAAAATGAGTACATTTTTTTATCAAACAATTGCAATTTTAGGTTTCACGGAACTACCGAGAATATGGCAGTGGATTATCGTTTTTATGGTAATCAATTCGGCCAGCGCAGCTATTCTGCGTAAGGCTTTGATTTCTGCCACCACCCGTGTTCACACGGTACGTCATGGCAAGGCCAATGGCAAAGCAGATTTTTTCCAAATCTGCGGGGTGCAAAACTCCTCTATTAGTGCATTTAACTATATTTTAGATCATTTACACGATGGTGACGGAGTTTACGCACTATGTTACAGCAATTTCGGCTTTGATGTGCCGACCTACGTTACAGCTATGAGAAAGGCTATCGTCAGACGCAACAAGGAATTCAAACGCCTGAGCCGCACCACAATTGGTCATTCCATCAGTATAGGCGACATCGTCATCCACAAAATGGAAAACAATTTCGATACGACCTTCAGTCTGAATCCTTGCACCTATGGTTTTTTCCTTAAAGAGCCACTTCATACGTTGCTTAAATATGGCGGACCACTCCTGTTGGTGTCAAGATTTCTTTTAGGCTGGCTGGGCTTTATTCCGATCATTCCCAATTTCGATCTGGAAAAAAGCAGCGGCTCTCTAGCGTTATTGATTGACCAATATCTGGCGCTCCGTAACAACACCAGAGACCTTGGCGATGATAATTTGCCAAGAAATTTAATCCTCTCTGAAAAAGATTATTTGCTAGATAACGAAGTAGTCCGCAAGACTTTCACCGGAGCGCACTATGCAATGACTAGCAATCCCCATGGAGACACTCGAAACACTTCTGATCTTCTGAAGGCTTATTATGATTTGTGTGGCTTCCGCCGTACGTTTCGGCCGATCACATTCGAGGTAGAAATTCCGGAGGATGAGAAAATTATTTCTTTCTATCACCACCACGGCGGTCCCAAAATAGCTAAACTTGATTGAAATTAGGTAAAAATAACTCGACTAATAACTTAAACTCATACCCAATATCAAACAAAAGCTAAACCTGAATACCTAACTTAAACCTAAAAAATTGCAAAACGCGCAATCTTGCGCAAAAATGGGGCGCCCAGAAGCGCTCCTTTTTTATTTTCTAAAAAACAAACTCCATATCCCACGACTACACCTCTAGACTCTATGAATTTTTTCCATGTCTTTTCTTTCCAGAAACCTGTTGAAAAATCCGCCCCAACTTGCTATAATATTCCTATCTGTCTGGGCTCGGCTCACGCCAGCAGGTAGATGAATTTTAAAAGCTGGAGTAGTCTAGCGGCAATGACAAGAGACTGTAAATCTCTCGGGTTACACCTTCGTAGGTTCGAGTCCTACCTCCAGCACCATTCATGTTTATGCATGACCCGCCGCCTTAGCTCAGTGGTAGAGCACTTCCATGGTAAGGAAGGGGTCTCGAGTTCAAATCTCGAAGGCGGCTCCATGAGAAGAAAATAACAAAATAAAACCCGCAGGGGTTTATTTTTTATTTTCGACGAATGGAGTAGCCGCGAAGCCAGGCGTGCTCCATGAAAAGAAATAAAAAAGAGGAGTTCGAAGAACTCTATTTTTATTTTTAAAATTTAAAATTTAGAACTTGTTCTATGTCGCTATTATCTACACTCGAATTAATTTCATCGTAATCTTCCTGCGTATAATATCCCGAAACTGGTTCACCATCATTACCATCATTACTGTAATCTGGGCCACTATCATACTCATCTATAGCTCGGGCTATTGCTGGATCGAATGAATGGTATTCTTGCATAGCTTTTGGCACAAAAAATCCGCTCATGTCGCGACCTTCTTCTGGTTCTAGAAATCTTTCATCTGTAGATGGTCTAAATTTGAAATTGTATGCATTAGTAAGTAAATCTTTCGCAAGCGCCATAGGCCTACCAGCAAATTCTGGGTATACTACACCCCATTCAGCAAGATTCTCTGTAAATTTTACCGCTGTTTCTACCCCGCGACTCATCGCCTTATTAAGAAATACTGCCGTATCAAAATCGCCAATATATTGAAAATTCACATGAACATCCTCAAGTAACGGTATGG
Organism: uncultured Candidatus Saccharibacteria bacterium; assembly: GCA_965245025.1. Classification (GTDB taxonomy): domain Bacteria; phylum Patescibacteriota; class Saccharimonadia; order Saccharimonadales; family Saccharimonadaceae; genus Nanosyncoccus. Next base: position 18,689 of record CBDEYN010000012.1, read on the forward strand.
ATTCAGAAATTTGCGATATCACGGTCTGCATCAGTATCGCTTTCAAGAAAAGCCGTCCCGACAGTTTATCTCCGTCATATGGGGCTTCATAATAAGTTGGTCTGATAATATTTTCCTTAAAATCATTTTCCGCTAACTCACTCACGAGAAGCTTACCGTCCTTAATAAGGCATTCATTAATAGTGAAGTCGCGTGTAGAGAAATAATCTTCTAAGGTGTCTAGTCCGATTCCATGGCCAAATGCATAATCATCTGGCATATAAGTTTGCGCTAATTCATCGAGAAGCTCTGGGTCGACTGTGCTTTCGTCTTCATTATCAGTAATTTCCACAAGATCAATATCCCTGATTGGCTCTTTTTCACCAGTCAAAATCTCGCGCGCTACACTCCTTGCCACACCACCCATTATAGCAATACCACTAGGTAACTTCTCGATAAAATCATATCTTTTTAAGATATTTTCCGGTAGAGGTATTTCTCGAATTTTTAATTCGTCTTCTTTTACCTCTAGGCGCTCGTTGTCGCCATTATAGTAGCTATTGTAATCATCATCATCGTCATAGTCATCATAATCGTCGTCATAATCACCATACGCATCCTCGCCATGATCATAATCATCGTCTTCGCCATCATAGTTATCATAGCCGTCATCATAATCACCATAAGCATCCTCATCATGATCATAACCATCATCCTCACTATCGTAATCGTCATAGTCGTCGTAGTCGTCTTCGTTATCATAGTCATCAGATTCCTCATATTCATCGGAATCTTCTGGATTCTCCTTAGATGATGCTTCACTAAGATTTGGATTGTTAGCTAACGCCGCTACTTTACCCCAACCAGCACCCCAATCGGCATCATAATCAGAGTCTTTTTCGGATTCATTTTTTACCACATTGGGGTCTTTCATACTACATATTATAGCATATGCTTTAAGATAAAAATGGAAACCCCGATCATAAAGACCGGGGTTATAAAATAACGTAGGTAGGGGGGATGGTCCCTTATACGCGGGCGAAGCGCCTGCAGCCAACGATACGGCCATCCTTGTCACGGACAGTATCCGCTGTAAGCACCAGGTCATCAGTAGAACGACCTTCCGCCTTAGCGGCACTTGCGGTGATCGCAGATACAATAAGTACGGTACCTGCCTCAGGGTCAGGAAGATCAACGGTAGGGCCGAAACGCATCTCGACCAACTCGATTCCATTGACGTCACCGAAAGGTACTGCCACCTGGCTTGCGCGAGCGACACCTTCAGATTTGAACGAGCACTCGATATCTCCATCCTCAGTGCAGATGTTCACAGTGTGGGGCGTCAAATTAATTATATTCATATGGACTCCTCTCCGGGCTTTTGCCCTAGCAAAATCAAATTTTGTTCGGGACCATCCCGGAACAACCCCAGCCAAAGCTCTCTTTTCGCAAAGTGGGGTAG
>CBDEYN010000013.1:0-19979 GCA_965245025.1 uncultured Candidatus Saccharibacteria bacterium
TTCATAAAAACCGCGAAGGGGAAGTGATTTATGTGGGCAAGGCGGCGGTCTTAAAAAATCGGGTTCGTCAATATTTTCAAAATACCGAAAAAGATCCCAAAACTGAAGCTTTAGTGGCGGAAATTCACGACACTGATTGGCTAATCGTTGATACCGAGATGGATGCGCTCTTTCTTGAGTCGGAAATGATTAAGCGCTATATGCCGAAGTGGAATATTCTACTGCGTGATGATAAAACTGTCAGCTACGTACGAATCAATATGGATCAGCCAGTGCCGGATGTCTCGATTACGCGAAACCCTTTAGATGACAAGGCGACTTATATCGGCCCATTTTACGCCAAAACCACTATCATTAAGGCGCTAAGAGTATTAAGAAAGATTTTTCCTTATTACGACAAGCCTTATAACGGCAAAAAAACACTTGATACCGACCTCGGCCTTACGCCAGGTATCGAAATTGGTAAAACTACCAAAAAAGCTTATAAAACTGAGTTGCGTCGACTTATTCGTTATCTAAATGGCGACCGAGATAATTTATTAAAAGAAATTGAGCGCGACATGTACCGCCACGCCTCGCTTGATGAGTTCGAAATGGCCGCCAAACTCCGCGATGAATACTTTGGCCTGAAAGGCTTGAAGCGTAAAATTATTTTTTCCGACAAGGAATTTCTTGATTTGTCCTCTGATCAAGCATTATTACAACTTCAGAAACTCCTTAATCTTGATTCGGTACCCCGTCGCATTGAGGGCTATGACATTTCGCATATTTCAGGTTCCGATACCGTGGCTAGTATGGTAGTTTTTAAAAATGGGGTAGCTAGTCGTGCCGATTATCGTAAATTTAAGATTCGTAGCAGTAAAAATGATGATACCGCTAGCATGCGTGAGGTGGTGACGCGCCGCCTTAAACATCCGGAATGGGAATATCCCGACCTGATTATCTTGGATGGCTCCGATTTGCAGCTTCGGGCAGTTTTACCTCTGTTAATTGAGGCTAAAATTCCTGCGATCGGACGTAATAAATCCGGTGACCACACTAGAAATGCTGATGTTAATCTAATTATTCCGCACGTCAATCAGGAAATTATTAGCTTCTCTAGTCAGATGTTTTCTAATGAGTCACATTTCGCTAAGCTTATCGCACGGATCGACGAAGAGGCACATCGTTTTGCTATTACTTTTCATCGCCAACTACGCAATAAGCGTATGTTCAAATAAGTTTAGGCCAAATCGTGCTACAATAGGCTTATGATAAAAAAGCAAATTAAATTTTTCATCCTGCGTTGGATCGTATCCTCGTTCTTGATGTGGATTTGTGTCAAACTTTTTGGTCGTGTCGATCGAGAAGTCGATACTTTTGGGGTCTTCGTCACCGCTGGCCTCGTCCTTTCTGTGGTTCAGACCATTGTGAAACCAATTTTAACTATTTTCGCTCTACCTCTGATTTTACTAACCATGGGAATTTTTAACCTCGTGCTCAACATTGCAATGTTGTGGTTGGTCGTACACTTGGTTCCACATATTTCTATCTCTGGTATTCAGCTAGTCTGGTCGTGGCTTTTGATGAGTGTCCTGACAAGTCTTGTTAATTTCGTCATTCCAGACTATAATTAAATTATGAATATTGGAAGTATCCTCGAAAGTGTAAGTCTTATCTCGGCCGTTCTCGCCATGCTCCTTATTTTATTGCAACAACGCGGCGCCTCTCTCGGTGCAGGCTTTGGTGCAAGTGGTGAATTATACACCACCCGTCGAGGTCTCGAAAAATCCCTCTTTAATGCCACCGTGGTATTGGTCGTGATGTTCGTCGCCTCAATTTTAGGTATGCTTTTGCTACCTACCATTAGTTAAATTATGAATAAGACCCTCAAAAAACGTAGTCAAAAAATTTCCAAAAAAATTACGCTCTTCAGCCGCAAACTTAGCGAAAACAGTAAAGAGCACGTCAAGGAAAACTTGATTGGTCATATTTCGCATGTGAAAAATGTCCGACTCTTTGTGTTAGAATGGGTGCTTTTAATTCTCGCTATTCTGCTTTTTGCTACTGTTCAATCAGTTTGGTATTCTGAATCCTACGCCGTGGAAACCTATACCGATGGTGGTAATTTCACCGAAGGTACTCTGGGTAAAATTAACTCCATGAATCCGCTTTTTGCCACTACCTTCTCGGAGGAGGCCCTTTCTCGTCTGATGTTTGCTCGTCTGGCGGAGGTAGATTACTCTGGTCATACCGGTGCAGGTCTGGCGGAAAGTATCATTAGTAATACCACTGGCGATGAGTGGACGGTGCGTTTGCGCCAGAATTTGAAATGGTCAGATGGCGACGATCTTACTACGGAAGATGTGCTATATACAGTCAATACGATTAAGAGTGCTTCTCTAAAATCGAACTTCAGTAATAAATTAAATGGCGTCACCGTACGTCAGTCCGAAGATGGTTCACTGGTTTTTAAGCTCGAAAATACTAATGCTTTTTTTGAAAGTAATTTGAATTTTCCCATCCTTCCTGCCCATATTTTGAAAGACGTGAAGCCGGAACAATTGAATGAACATAAGCTATTTACTAAGCCAATTTCCTCTGGTCCATTCGTCTTTAAGGCTACCCAAACCATCGGTAATGAAGGCGAAAAAGTAGTCTATTTGAACCGTAACCAAAATTATTACAAGGGAAAGACTCTGCTTGATAGTTTTTCTATCCATGCTTTCTTAACCACTGACGCGATCAAAGCTTCTCTGAAATCCGGCTCCATTACTGCCACCGGCAGCCTTCCGTCTCGTTACACTACGGAGCTTCTCAATGAAAAAAGCCTCAAGGAGCAACAAACCACTGTTAATTATGGCGTCTTTGCCTTCCTAAATACGACCTCTACTTCCAATACCGCGCTTCAAGATAAGGCCTTCCGTCAAGCGCTCCGTCAAGGTTTGAATTATGGTAATCTCTTATCTGGACTAAACGGTGAGCAGGCACTCAAATTCCCGATCACTGAACAGCAGGCCAAGACACTTTCTTTCCCAGAGGCGGCCACTACCAATGTCACCGAAGCTAAGTCTAAGCTCGATAATTTCAAAGCTAATAAACCCGAATATTTTGGCACTGACCTCCGCATCGTTACCGTTAAGGGTGATAAATACATGGAAGAAATCGCCAACCGTCTCGGTGAGCAGCTAAAATCTCTCGGCGTGCCAAATCAGGTTGCGGCCTACGAAGCTTCTCAGGATTTCACGCTTAATGTCCTCCGTCCACGCAACTATGACATTTTGATCTATGAAATCGCCATGGGTGCCGATCCAGATGTGGTGCCTTATTATCACTCTGCCGAGGCTACTGAGAATGGTTATAACCTCAGTAATTACAAGAACGCTACGGTTTCGAACTTGATTCTCAGTGCTAGAAATACGATTGACACCTCACTGCGTGACGCCAAATATCGTAAATTCCTTGAAATCTGGCTAGACGAAGTACCTTCGATTGCGCTTTATCAATCAAGCTTGCCATATTTTATGAATAAAAACGTGCGTGCCTTCTCGGCGGATCAGCACCTAGTCTCGGGTGAAGATCGCTTTAACGATATCATTAATTGGTCGGTGAAGAAGACTTTCAAAAATCGTACTCCGTAAAACGTAGGGTGTATTCAGATCTCGATTTTGGATAAAAAATTCCAAAAATCGTGCCCCTATAATAGGAAAAAGAATTCCAAAAAAAATCGCGCCTCTCGCAATGGGAATAATTTTAAGATTTTTCTCCCCATAGCGAAAAAATATGTTATAATAACCGTATGCACCTGTGGTGAAATTGGTATACACGCTACCTTGAGGTGGTAGTGCCTTCGGGTGTGCTAGTTCGAGTCTAGTCAGGTGCACCATTAAAATAACTCCATACGGAGTTCTTTTTTGTTGTACAAATTGTGAACGACTGGCGATATTGACTTTTGGGCCTGATTTGATATAATGAAAATATATCACGACGCAGGGATGCACCGAACGGAGAAATACCTAAGGCGAACCTGCTTTTTTGATTGTCAGGCTATTTCTTCTTAAACTCAATCTTGCTTCTTACGGCAGGATCGTCAAGATATACCCTATATGTATCGGCCATGCGACATTTATATAGCGAAGACAAATTCTTGCGGCTTGGTGCTAGTAATTTTTCAAATTTATCTTTTTGGATTAAATAATCGACCATGCGCCAATAGTCGCCGTCGCCGGATACGAGCACTACCTTATCAAATTTTTCTTTTTCGGCCAAACTCTTCATAACCGTGAATACTATATCCGTATCCACATTACCTTTCTTCTTACTAAGTGCGCTTTCGGCATGTTCGCGAAAGATGACAATATACCCAAATTTCTGAAGCGCACTGTATAGGTCTTGGTTCTTCGGATCATAGGCGCCAATAAAGTAGTAGGCCTCATTTACGTTGTACTTTTGGCTAAGATATACACGAAATCTCTTCAAGTCAACATTCCAGGATGGATTGGTCTTGAAAGTGCCAAGCTTAAGGTTTTGTCCGTCGATGAAAGCCTGATTATTCATATCTATATTGTATCATGAGGCGCAAGATACATTGACATTGTTGCCTTTAATAAGGCTTATTCATTGGCCATTCATAACGTAGCTGGCAATACATAAGATATGTTTGTAGTCCTCGGCTAGACGCATACCATTAAAATAGCCCCTTATGGAGTTCTTTTTTACATTAAACCTTTAGTATCATCTCTAAGTCATGACGCATGAAGCCATTTTTTTCGTAGACCGCTACCGCATGTTTATTATCAGATAGGACCAGTAGTCGTATACTGGTGCAATTTTTTGATATAAAATATTTTTTCATTTCGTCGAGCAACTGCTGTCCAGTGCCACTACCCCTATATTCTGGCTTTACAAATAGTAGGCCAACCCAGCCCTCTTTGGAAGGATTATGCGTTAAATCATAAAAAATATCAGCACCCTTTCTATGTTCAATTATTACTCCTTGAATAAAACCAATAATTTGATCTTTTTCTTCAGCAACAAAAATCTTGCCATCCATAGTATTGGCATCATCTATCATTTTTTGCATATAGCGACGGGCGTCTTTAATACTTTTATATGGTAGAGAGTCGCGTGTTTTATCAATTTCTGAAAAATACTTTTGTAGCTCAAATTGCATTTCTATTAAGTCATTGAGGTCGGTTGTTTCCATTTCTCTAATCATTTTTTACTCGCTTATAAAATATTTATTTAATTTTCTAATAAGTTCTCTGTTCCGGACACCCACCTAGCACATTGCTCATGGCGGATTTTTCGGCTTCCGTGACCCAAAGGTTGTATTTTTTCTTCACGGAAATCTGGCGCGCCACATATTGGCAACGAAAACTTTTATTCTTCGGTAGCCAGCTTGCTGCATCACTATCAGATTTTTGCTGGTTAGCTGGACCGTCTACTGCGGCGAGATTTAGTGGGTCGGTCGCAATCTGAAATCTAATGTCGCTGCTGAGATATTGTGCGCCTTTTTGCCAAGCATCCGAAAGCGCCACGATGTGGTCAATCTGAATTTTCTTACCAATCTCTTCACGGCTCGAAAAACTCATCCAAGTCCCGGTGTACGGTTCATAAAAACTACCCGAAATCACATTGCACTTTTGGTCGGTCTTCGCCGTCTCGCCAAAATCCCGCTTCAAGATACGTTGTCTCAGATTACAACCCTCGATTTCTGGCCAATTCTTATAAAACTCCGTTCGTTTGTAGCCAGTCTTTGGCGCGCGACCTTTAACCTCGAGACTAGATAAGATCTCGCTAGCTAGTGGTTTGGAATTAGAGGTATCGGTACCATCCGTGGGGTTTGTAGCATTAGATTTATCTGGATTGTTTTGAGTTTTTACTTGGTTGGCATCGCTCGCACTACCATGCTCGTCAGTTTTAGCGCTTCCGTTCTGTTGTTCAGAATGGACCGGCGTGTAATTATAAGATTTTGGATTTAGCGCCACCGTCAGCAAGAATAGACCCAGCAAACTCAGGCCGGTTACTACGCGTCTTTTAAGTAAGCGTCTATTCTGCATCTAAATCAAACCTTAATAACTTAATTTTGCTTAAAACGCTTGGCGTATTCCACCACCGAAGCTAAATCTTCATCTTTAGTAAAATCAGCCGAATCGTCAATCGCAAGCAGGGAGTTTAGGAGTACGCGTGCATCAAGCAAACCAGAAATTTTACCAGCTTCATCCACCACCACAAAAGCCTGCGCATGTGAACGTAGCAAGGTGAAAAGTGCTTCGTAGAGTGGATAATCTTCCGAAAGATAGACGATTTTGCGATCCATAAAAGCCGAAGCTTGATCAGTGTCTTTAATATCAAGCTGGAAGAGTGTCTTGGCGTGTAAAATTCCGCTTAGTTCACCACGACGATCGACTACGGGAAACTGGCTCTGACCTGATTTATAGAGTCCAGACAAGGTTAATGGCCCCATATAATCTTCTTCGCCCACGAACTTTAATTCCGCCTTTGGTGTCATAATATCGGAAACTTTTTTATCGTCGAAACTCATGACCTTACCTAGGGTCACCTTCTGGCTATCCGAAAGCACCGAGCTTGGCATTTTATTAATTAACCAAACAAAATCTTCCGTAGTCTCTGGGATGAATACTTCTGGCATAGTAACCGCTTTTGATTCTGCGGCACCAATGTAGTAATTGGTATTTTTCAGATAATCTGTCGCCTCTTCGCGTCTAGTTAAGGTCTCTTCAGTTTTCTCGTGATTGATCATGCCATCGCCATCAGTGTCGGTGGCGCGAGTCGCTTCAAGCTCAGAATTCGAAAAATGATTGTTGACTAAATTAGCTCCACCAAATTGACTAAGCGTACCAGCCTCATTTGTGACTTCTGTTGACTCATTTTCTGCTTTATTAAATTTACGATCAAAAAACCCACGCTTCATTGGTCCCTCGAAGGAATCCGCTTCTTCATCTCCGTCTTTGCGGCTTAAAAATTGTTTAATCGCACCGAAAAAGGCGGCCAATTTCACACCGATTTTTTCAAACCAAACTTTTAATCCATGGGAAGATTCTTCACCACTGAACACACCGGTCGCGTTTTCTTGTTCGCCGTTAAAATTGGTCCTATCTTCTGTTGTATCTGTCATATTCGCCTCTGACACGGCTCCTCCTTTAGTCTAAAATATTACAACTTAGACAAAATATGCTAATATTTATATTATACAAAAAATCTACCAAAAGTAGAAATTAGGAGGAAAATGCAAAAACTGATTTATGGACTTTTAGGGGTGCTAGCTGTGGGATTCTTGTGGCTTTGTGGCAACGCGATTTCTTCAAATCTTGCTTATGACAATTGGATTAAGGGTCTCGACACAAATAAATATATCGCTGCTGACTCTCGTAATGGTGATATGGGCGATAACTACGAAGGCAATAAAGACGCCAAAGTGATTATCTCTGAATATGCTGACTATCAGTGTCCATTCTGTTCCACGGTCTTTCCATACCTCTCGGATGTCGTGAAGGAATATGATGGTCAAGTCGGTTTAGTCTTTCGCTCTTATATCTTAAGTTATCATCAAAACGGCACCGCCGCGGCTTCGGCCGCTAATGCCGCCGCTCTTCAGGGCTACTGGGAGCCATACGCTAAGAAACTTTTTAAGGAACAATCGAACTGGGAATCTTTAGCTGCCACTGATCGCGACAAGCACTTCCGTGAATATTTTGTCGAAGTTACTGAAGGTAAGGGCGATATAGAAAAATTCCTCAAGGATATGAATTCCGATGCTGTGAAGCAAAAAATCAAAGCCGATATGGCTATCTCGAAGCGTCTTGGCGTCAATGAAACTCCAACTATTTATATTAATGGCAAGACCTTCGAACTTCCTTCCGCCAAGGAAAAAGAATTCAAGGAAAAGCTCCGCGAAGCCATTAATCAGCAGCTAAAATCTTAGTTTAGGCATATACTAGTAGTATGAATAGCAATTTTGATCCGGACTATCTGGACAGAAATCACCCACCTACCTTTTTCTTTTATGATTTGGAGACTTCTGGTATTAATCCGCGCGAGGATCGCATCATGCAGTTTGCTGGTCAGCGCACCGACCTCGAATTTAACCCCATCGGTGATCCGGTCAATCTTTTTGTCCGTCTCGATGAAGATACTTTGCCTAGTCCCTATGCTATTGTGACGACCAATATTACCCCGAATGATACGCGTATGGATGGCCTTTCAGAGCCTGAGCTTTGTAAAATTTTACAAGAGGAAATCTTCACTCCGAATACTATTATTTGTGGCTTTAATTCTGTGCGCTTCGATGATGAGTTTATTCGCTATCTGTTTTGGCGTAATTTTTATGATCCATATACTTGGCAATATCTCGATGGCCGTAGCAAGTTTGATATTTTGGATGCTGTGCGTATGGTGCGTGCACTCCGTCCAGAGGGAATCAATTGGCCAGTTGCGGAAGACTCCAAGACTGGCGAGAAAAAACCGACCAACCGCCTCGAACTCCTCACTGCCTTAAATGGCATTACGCACGAACATGCTCATGATGCGCTTTCCGATATTTATGCCACGATTGCTGTAGCGAAAATTATTCATGAAAAGCAGCCAAAACTTCTTGATTTTCTCTTAAAATTACGTGATAAAAAACAGCTTCTGCGTTTTCTTAATGCCACGAACCTTTCCGTCGATTCTGCCACGCCTTTTGTTTATACTAGTGGTCATTATTCGAGTAAAACTAATCACACCACAGTAGCCATTCCGATCGCCCCTGGAAAAAACCAAAATATCATAGTCTTCGATTTACGCTATAATGTCGAGGATATTTTGCAGGCGGAAAATGAATTCAAACCAGAGGAAAAAGTCAGTCGAGCTGGTAAAAAATATCAAACTTGGTTCGATTTCTCGAAGTACGTCAAAGAATTAACTCCGAGCAAATGTCCGGCTGTCGCACCGCTCTCAGTCTTGGATGTCGAAACTACCGAATCTAGTTCGAATGGCATCGAGGAATTTCCGGCCGGCACCACTGGCTGGCAGAAAATTAAGCTCGAAAAATCCCAGATGGAAAAGAATCTCGAGACCCTAAAAAACCACCCAGAATTCATTGAGCGAATGCGTGAATTATTCACTCGTGAGCGTAATTTTGATAAGCTCGAGGAGGCCGAAGCGAGGCTTTATGATGGTTTCTTAAATAACGAAGATCGTAAGCAAGCTTCCGTTGTGCCGAATCTTCGTGCTAATGAGTTAGCTGATTTTCATCCGCTCTTTCAGGATGAACGCCTCGATTCATTACTACTTAATTACAAAGGTCGTAATTTTCCAAACGCGCTCAGCCAAGATGAAATCGTGAAATTTGAAAAATACCGTGCCGCTAGAATTGCTCGTCAGACTCCTGGCTTTATTCAAGCGATGAACGATTTATTAAAACGTTATCAAACCACCGGCGAAACTGCCGACGGTCGTAAAATTCTCGACTCCACCTTAGAAGATCTCAAGATGTGGTTCGAGCTGGTTTCCTAATAGAATAGTGAATATTTCTATCACGTTTATGCTAAAATAAAACTATGAACGGCAAAAAAATTAACTCAAGTAGACCTTACGGAAAATGGTTTAATAGAGAGTTAAAGTTCCTTATGGTATTTTTTGGTTTAATTTCTTTTTCTAATTTAATTTTTAGTAATAATACGTTTGCCCTAATCACGCCAACTCTTTCGGCTTCGGTAGACAATACTGCAGCTTCGGTGAACGGAAACCAGGTGATAAACAGTACAAATAAAACCACAGAAATTCCCTTAAATCTTACGGTAAATACAAATAACAAAACTGGCTATACAGCAATTTTAAATTCAGAGACTAATGAAACAGCGCTAGTGAATAATGATTCTACAAATGGTGCAAAGATTAATTCTATTTCATCAACTAGCGCACTCGCTAGTTTTTCTAATAATACCTGGGGAGTGAAGGTCGGAAGCAATACGAGTTTTTCACCAATTCCGAAACTCACTTCTCCAATAAACGTTATACAAACTGCAGGAAAGACCAACGGTAGCGAAGTAAATAGTATTAAAATTGGTATGAAATTAGGCGATAATCTTGAAAGCGGTAGATATACAAATAAACTGATATTTTCGATTTTAACTAATAATTACGAAGATATTGCCATCATGACCGAAGGCCTTGATTTTAATGCGAAACTAAGATCTCTTGAAACCTACATAAATAGAATTGAGCACTTTAAGAAAAGTCCCGTAACACCAGATATTTCCATGAATGCCGTGAATATTGAAGACGAAGAATCTGATTGTGAAATTAAGCTCTGGCTAGATCCGACCGATAAGACAGCTTACTATTATGCTGAAACCGAAAAAGTTTATTTAAACACAGATAGCAGTAAGATGTTCTATTCAGAACATAATGAACAAAACATAAAAAACATCTTAGAGATGGATCTCTCCAACTTTGATACATCCAATGTAACGGATATGAGCGGTATGTTTTATGGTATGTCTAGCCTCACCACCCTTGATCTTTCCAACTTCGACACCTCGAAGGTGACGGATATGCAATATATGTTTTATGACATGTCTGGCCTCACCACCCTTGATCTTTCCAACTTCGACACCTCGAAGGTGACGGATATGCAATATATGTTTTATGACATGTCTAGCCTTACCATGCTCAATCTCTCCAGTTTTGACACCTCGAAGGTGACGGAAATGCAATATATGTTTTATGACATGTCTAGCCTCACCACCCTTGATCTCTCCAACTTTGATACCTCCAAGGTAACGTATATGAACGGCATGTTTCGCTATATGTCTAGCCTCACCATGCTCAATCTCTCCAGTTTTGATACCTCCAAGGTAAAGTATATGAACGGTATGTTTTATGACATGTCTAGCCTCACCACCCTTGATCTCTCCAACTTCGATACCTCCAAGGTAACGGATATGAGCGATATGTTTTATGACATGTCTAGCCTCACCACCCTTGATCTTTCCAACTTTGATACCTCGAAGGTGATGAATATGCACGATATGTTTTTTGACATGCGTAATCTCACCACCCTTGACCTCTCCAACTTCGATACCTCTAAAGTAACGAATATGCAAGCCATGTTTCGTAATATGTCTAGCCTCACCACGCTCAATCTCTCCAGTTTCGACACCTCGAAGGTGACGGATATGCACGATATGTTTAACCATGTGTCTAGTATTACTTCTCTTGACCTCTCTAACTTCGATACATCCAATGTAACGGATATGAGCGGTATGTTTTATGGTATGTCTAGCCTCACCACCCTTGATCTCTCCAACTTCGATACTTCTAAGGTAATAACTATGAGCCTTATGTTTTATCTTGATGATAAAGAGATATATAAAGATAAGCTAGAAAAAATATATGTAAATAATGATTTTAATACCTCTAAACTTAAATACTCTTCAGAAATATTTAAAAACCGCAAGAAGCTTCGTGGTGGTGCCGGTTCATATCTAAGTGATCCATCTACTGCGGATAAATCCTGGCTACGCATCGACGACCCAACTAACGGCCGTCCAGGTTATTTCTCTAGAAAACCATAAAATCCAACATGCTTGTGGTAAAATAAATATGTATGGCAAGTGATAAAATGCATATTTTATCCTCTTGTAGGAGGTGGACTGAGGAATTTATTCCAATTCTGTTTTTGAGTGTCATTTCTATTTTCTGCAATCTATGCATTAATGAACGTTCTTATGCCCTATTTGCACCAACCCTCTCTGCTTCAATTGATAATTCTTCCTCTTCGGTTAATGGTAATCAAGTAATTAATTCCACTGATCGCACCACTGAAATCCCCCTAAGGTTGACTGTTAATACCACCAATAGGACTGGCTATACTGCCACTATTAGCTCAAATTCCGAGAACACTTCCCTTATTAATACTTCACCTTCTTCGACTGATAAGATTGATTCAATTTCTTCATCGACAACACTGAATTTCTTGGCAAATAACACCTGGGGATATAAAGTAGCCTCAGAATCTAATTATAACCCTATTCCATCGCTAAACTCGCCCGCCACCTTTTTACAAACCACGGCCAAAACTAATGGTAATGAGCTTAATGATTTGAGCTTTGGTATGAAGCTTAGCTCGTCACTTGAAAGTGGTAGCTACGAAAATACCATAGTCATCACGGTAGTATCGAATCCCTACGAACAGCAAGCAATTATTAATGATCACTTACATGGCGATATAGGCTCGGTTTCGATGAGGTTAGTAGGGTATAATCTTGCCGAAAAATATAATAATATTCATCATATCAAGTGGTGCCATAGTTTAGACCCATCAAAGATTTCTACCTACAAGAGAATAGAATCCGACGAATCGGACTATCCAGTCTATTTGTGGATGGATTTTGATAATTCCACACTCTATTTTTGCTCAGAAACGAATAAAATCTATTTCAACAAGGATAGCAAGGAAGCCTTTAAAATGCTCGAAGAGCTTGAGGATATTGATCTATCTCATTTTAGTACGGAGAAGGTGGAGAACATGCATGAAATGTTCGCTCTTGTCAGTAAGCTAGAGACACTCGATCTTTCGGGCTTTAATACTGAAAAAGTCACCAATATGGAAGGTATGTTTAGTTCTATGCGAAATCTAAAAAATATAAATCTATCTAGTTTTAATACAACCCGTGTAAAAACTATGAGTGAAATGTTTTCTAGCGTTCGAAATATTAAGGCGCTAAACTTAACTAATTTTAATACTAGCGCGGTTGTTAATATGTCGTATATGTTCAGTGAAATGGATAAGCTTGAAAATATTATTTTTGGCGCTGATTTTAATACTAGTAATGTAACTAGTATGGACGCAATGTTTAATAATACGTCAAATCTAAAAACTTTAAATCTCTCTGGATTTAATACCTCGAAGGTTGATAATATGAGTAGGTTATTCTATAATAATTCATCCATCGAATCGTTAGATTTGTCAAATTTTGATACTCGAAAAGTTAGAAATATGGCGCATATGTTTGCCGGTATGAGTAAACTAACCAATCTTCAACTATCTCCACTATTCAATACTCAAAACGTGAGAGATATGAAATATATGTTTCATGGTGACACAAAGTTAACTTCCTTAGACTTATCCTCATTTAATACTCAGAATGTCACTAATATGGATAGTATGTTTTCGTATTTATCTAGTATTACGGATTTGAACTTATCTACTTTTAATACTCAAAAAGTTACCAATATGAATGGAATGTTCTATAATCTTGAAAAGGTAAAAACATTAGATCTAAGTACTTTTGATACTTCTAAGGTGAAAAATATGACCGAAATGTTTGCCCTCATGGATTCAGCTCCTGATAATCTGGAAAAAATTTACGTGAGTGATTTATTTAGTACTGAAAGTTTGGCTAGTTCCACAACCGTTTTTAGAAACCGGAAGAAACTTCGTGGTGGTGCCGGTTCCTTCCTTTCTAACCCATTCGCTGCCGACAAATCCTGGCTCCGGATCGATGACCCTGTCAATGGTCACCCAGGTTACTTCACCAGAAAACAATAAGTTAATTAAAAATCTATTCTTCTTATGGTAAAATAAATCTATATGCAAGACCAAAAATCACAACTACGTAACCTCACGGGGGGGTTAGACAGGAATTCAAGTTTCTCGGATTATTTTTGGGATTAATTTCTTTCTCGAATATTATCCTAAGCAGTAATACATTTGCCCTCTTCATTCCGACGCTTTCGGTTTCCGTGAATCAAGCAAATCTTCAGGTGAACGGCAACCAAGTGATAAATTCAACCGATAAGACTACAGAAATTCCATTTAATTTTGTGGTAAATACGAATAACCGCACGGGATATACTGCAACACTCAGCGCCGAAACTGAAAATACGGCACTAATCAACGCTAGTTCTACTGCTGGTGCGAAAATTAATTCGGTTAGCACGGTTTTATCCTTAAGCAATCTACCGAATAACACTTGGGGTTATAAATTTGGTGTATCCACGAATTACGCGCCGATTCCAGCCTTATCTACGCCGGCACAAATTATCCAAACCACAGGGAAGACTAATGGAAATGAATCGAACCAGTTGAGCATCGGTATGAAGTTAGCCGATAATTTGGAATCAGGTGATTACCAGAATAAACTAGTCCTTTCTTTTGTCTCAAATCCATACACGATGCGCGCCGTGATGACGAACGGTCCGGATTTTAATACGAGGATAGGAAATCTTGACCCGAATCCAGCTTATTATTCTGGCCCCGATTCTCCGCTAACTAAGCCAAGCATTAAAGCTTTTAAGCGAAGTACTGTGGTGCCGGCAGGTTCACTTTCGGCGATTAATATTGAGGATCCAGATGTGTCGGATTATGAAATTAAAGCTTGGTACAATGCCGCGGACCAGGCAGTCTATTATTATGCAGAGCCAAATGTGGTATTTCTGAATGAAAAATCGAGGGGAATGTTCCAGTGGTTCACCAAGATGGAATCAATTGACCTTGCTGGATTCGATACTAGTGAGGTAACCTCGATGAATACGATGTTTTATATGATGAATAGCTTAAAAAGTATTGACGTTTCTAAATTTAATACTTCCAAAGTAACCGACATGTTCGAGATGTTTGACAATGCAGGCGTAATAGAACAATTAGACGTTTCGAATTTTGATACATCGAATGTTACTAATATGAAGTGGATGTTCTTTTGGTTGCCGAAAGTCAAAAAATTGGATTTAACGAATTTTAATACCTCGAGAGTAACCAATATGTATGGCATGTTTGACGCGATGACGGATATTAAAGAAATTAAATTTGGACCAAACTTCAACACTGGTAGTGTCACAGATATGGGGATGATGTTTGCTAGGATGCAATCTATTCAGAGTCTAGATTTATCAGCCTTTAATACCAAAAATGTAATAAATATGGGCCGTATGTTTATGGGGGTGAAATCTATTCAAAGTCTAGAACTTTCCTCTTTTGACACTTCGAACGTAACAGATATGAATGGTATGTTTTCCGGCATGTACAGTATAGAGTCTTTAGATATTTCTAATTTTAATACCCAGGAAGTAACAGACATGAACAATATGTTTTCAGAAATGTTAGAGCTGGTGACATTAGATATCTCTAATTTTAATACCAAAAATGTGACAAATTTTGAAAGCATGTTTGCAATCGACGAATCGCACAGTGTTATAGGTGGTAGATTAGAAAGAATTTACGTCAATAATGATTTTGACTTAACTAGCGCTACTAATACAAGTGGTTTATTTAAATTTCAAACAAGATTGAGGGGTGGTTTGGGCTCTTTTGAAAGTGATCCAAGAAATGCAAATTATACTTGGCTCCGTATCGATCGTCCAGGCGCCCCAGGCTATTTTGCCCGAAAACCATAGATGGTTTATGTAAAAATCATCTATAAATCTGTTTTTTGCCCTAGTTTATTGCAAAGGTCCTGGACCTTAACGGAAATATTGACAAAATATACTAAAAATGATATTATAAAAAAGTCACTAGTTAACTCTTTTGATGTAACTTGCAAAATTGGTGAAAAAATATTTTCCAATTTGCTACACGTTTAATTTTTGTCATAAAAAATAGGAGGGAATTAATTATGGGAAATGAACTTAGAAGCAAAATCAAGAAAACTGTAATCTCGTTTTCAATGTTACTTTCAGCAGCCATGGTTATATATTCATCATTATACTGCCTAATTACTGCATCTATCCACGCAAGAGATTATCCAGCATTTATCGCTTTTTTCGTGGCCGGTGTGCTTGGAATCTTCATTGGTTGCGCGATGTGTTTTTGTAACGACTAATTATTTTTTCACCTGCCTTCTCCGAAAGGAGGGGCATTTTTTGATTGTTACATTTTTTGCACTTGAGATATTAACTCAGGGCCTATCTCGACAAAACGCTAATTTTTTGTTATAATACCTGATTGATTTAAGTATGGAAAATGGGACTAAAAACGTGGAAGAACTAACAAAAAATAAGGGGCTACTCTCTCCGGGCGGCAAAGCGC
Source organism: uncultured Candidatus Saccharibacteria bacterium (assembly GCA_965245025.1). Lineage (GTDB taxonomy): Bacteria > Patescibacteriota > Saccharimonadia > Saccharimonadales > Saccharimonadaceae > Nanosyncoccus. The sequence continues at coordinate 16,013 of CBDEYN010000013.1, forward strand.
TCCTGAAGGATAATCCAGACAATTACATCAAGATTCGTGGCGCTAGGCAGAACAATCTGAAGAATATCGATCTCGATATCCCACGCGATAAGCTCGTGGTGATCACCGGTCTTTCTGGTTCTGGTAAATCAAGCCTCGCCTTCGATACGATTTACGCCGAAGGTCAGCGTCGCTATGTCGAGTCGCTTTCTTCCTATGCGCGTATGTTTCTCGGCGTGATGGATAAGCCGGACTTTGATACCATTACCGGTCTCTCGCCAGCCATCTCTATCGATCAAAAATCCACTTCCAGAAACCCCCGTTCTACCGTTGCTACCGTCACGGAAGTCTATGATTATCTGCGTCTACTTTTTGCCCGCGTCGGCGTGCCGCATTGTCCGATTTGTCACCGCGAAGTATCTAAGCGTTCCGTGGAAGATATCGTCAATGAAGTCATGAAGCTTCCGATTGGTTCGAAATTGATGCTACTTGCGCCAATTGTGCAACAGAAAAAAGGTGAATTTCTCCACATCTCCGAACAATACCTCCAAAAGGGTTTCTCTCGCGTGCGCGTGGATGGTGTGGTTTATGCCTTGGATGAATTCCCGACTCTTGAAAAACAGGAACGTCACGATATCGAACTAGTAGTCGATCGCTTCATTTTGAACCCAGAACTTTATTCCCGCATTTCTAGCTCCATTGAGCAGGCTCTCGAGCTTGGCCAGGGCTTGATCATGCTACTTAAGATTAATGACAATTCTTCCACCATCGAAGGGAAGAATCTCGGTAAATCTAATACTGAAGTTCTTACTTATTCTCAGCGTTACGCCTGTCCAGTTCACCCAGACGAATTGATCCCAGAGCTCGAACCACGTCTCTTTTCCTTCAATGCCCCTCAAGGTGCCTGTCCGACTTGTACCGGTCTTGGTACGCGCATGGAAATCGACCCGAATCTCGTATTTAATCAAAATCTCACCATCGCTGAGGGTGGTATTCGTCCGTTCAATCGCGTGCAAAGTGACTCTTGGTGGCTCAAACGTCTCTCGGCGGTCGCTGCGCGTCATGGTTTTTCGATTCATGTACCAATTCGTGAGCTCACCGAAGAGCAAAAACATCTAATTCTTTATGGTACTGGCAATGAAAAATACGAAGTCAAAATTTCTGGCTCCGGCAAGTTTAAGGATGGCGCGACCTATGAATCAATCTACGAGGGCGTCATCCCCACTCTTGAGCGCCGCCACAAGGAAACCGACTCGGATTTCATGCGCAAAGACATCGAGCGATTTATGCGTGTGCATGAATGTCAAACTTGTCACGGAGCTAGATTAAAGCCAGTCGTGCTTGCGGTGACTATCCACGGTCTCAATATTAATGATTTTTGTAATTTAGATGTTGATGCTATGCTCGATGTTTTATCGCAGGATCTCGAATTTACCGAGGCGGAGGCCTTAATTGCGCGCCCAATCCTCAAGGTGATTCGTGAGCGTGTCAAATTCATGCAGGACGTTGGCTTAGGTTATCTTGAGCTCAGTCGTGCCGCCAATACTCTCTCTGGTGGAGAAGCCCAACGCATTCGCTTGGCTACCCAAATCGGCTCTGGTCTCCAGGGGGTGTTGTATGTGCTCGATGAGCCATCGATTGGTCTACATCAACGCGATAATGATAAATTAATCGCAACCTTGAGGCATCTTCGTGACCTGAGAAATACCGTATTGGTGGTCGAACATGATGAAGATACTATGATGAGTGCAGATTATTTGGTTGATATTGGTCCAGGTGCCGGTGCGCGTGGTGGTCAGGTGATTTCCGCTGGCACGCCGGAGGAGATCGCGAATGACCCTGAATCCCTCACCGGTAAATATCTCTCTGGTACCAAGAAAATTCCTGTGCCGAAAACCCGTCGCAATCCAAAACTCAATCAATATCTCACCGTGGTCGGCGCCAGGGAAAATAACCTAAAAAATCTCACGGTTAAATTCCCCCTAGGTGTAATGACCGTAGTTTCTGGCGTCTCGGGTTCTGGTAAATCTACCTTAGTCAATGAAATTCTAGCTAACGAATTGCTCGCTCGTCTTCATCGTGCCCAAACCGTGGCCGGTGAACATGATCGCATCGATGGCATTGATAATCTCGATAAATGTATCGTGATCGACCAGAGTCCAATCGGTCGTACGCCGCGCTCGAATCCGGCCACCTATACAGGTGTCTTTACTGCTATCCGCGAACTTTTCGCTACTCAACCAGAAGCAGAAATTCGTGGTTATAAGGCCGGTCGTTTCTCCTTTAATGTTAAAGGTGGTCGCTGTGAGACTTGTCAGGGTGACGGTGTGAATAAGATTGAAATGCACTTCTTGCCAGATGTTTACGTAACCTGTCCGACCTGTCATGGTAAACGCTATAACCGTGAGGCGCTCGAGGTAAAATACAAGGGTAAAGATATTTCTGATGTTCTAAATATGACTATCGACGAGGCGGTGGAGTTCTTCGAAAATATTCCTGCCATTGCTAATAAGCTGAAGACGATTCAGGAAGTTGGCCTTGGCTATATTCGTCTTGGTCAATCTGCCACTACCTTCTCAGGTGGTGAAGCTCAGCGTATTAAAATTGCCACCGAACTTTCTCGTCGTTCGACCGGCAAGACTCTTTATATTTTGGATGAACCAACCACCGGTCTGCATACTGATGACGTGAATCGCCTCTTGAAAATCTTAGATCGCTTGGTTGCCGGCGGTAATACCATGGTTATTATCGAACATAATCTCCATGTGATTAAAAGTGCCGACTGGATTATCGATATGGGTCCAGAAGGTGGTCAACATGGTGGTCAAATTATCGCCGAGGGTACGCCAGAAGAGATTGCCAAAAATGATCAAACCCCGACCGGTATTTATCTCCGTGAGTTTCTCAAGTAAACTACGAAAATCCATAGTCAGACTAGGGATTTTTTGAATCGTAATATATCCAGTAGTTTGTCTTATCTACTTATTCGGTCGGTTATCTTATCTAATTGCTAAGGCTTCGCGCAGCTTATCGGATAATTGATTGATCTTCAGAGTCTTGTTGGCCTTTGAATTTTCGACATTAATTTTCGCAAGCATCAGAGCGCGCTGTAAATTCCAGTCTGTAATTAGTGCCGAGAAAATCGTGCCCGCAATAATCGTCGCCGCTACATCGCGCGTCACTTTCAGGTCTTTATTTTGAAAATCTTCCTTAAAAACCCCAGCCAGAATTTGATTATCGGTTACATAAATTAATTTTAAGGTCGAAAGTGTGCTGAGAATTTGTTTAATTTTCATCATTTGGGATTTTTTACCCATCACGAAAACCATTTCTGCTCGCTGCAAAAGACGATAAAAAGTCGTCAAATTTGTTTTGATTAAATCTGGCGCACTCAGTAATTTTGGTAGTTCCGATCGATCAAAACACCACGCTAATTTAGTTTTTGGATGTGACTCTAAGTAATCCAAAATCGTCTTAATCTGTACGTTATTTAATTCCGCCGACCAATCAATGTAAATGTAATCAAAATTAGCTGTGCGTTTTTCTAAAATTTTGCTATTAAAATCACATTGCTTGACAAATTCTGGCGCCAAATTAATATAATTATTTTTCGAAAGCAAAATATATTGAAAATCGTCACAAGTTTCTGGATTTTCCGGGCTAAAAGCCGTCTCGGTCTCAATCCGAAAATTCGAAATTGCCTCATCGGCCAGCTTCTGCCCGGTCATAATACTGAAGCGATCATTATAATATTTTTCGCCACCATCGTAAGCTAAATCGAGGTGCGCATTCTGGTTTTTGTCTAGTTCAAAATTTTTGGCATCCAGAGAAAGATAAACGTTTTTAATATTTTTACCAATAATTAATACTTTCATCTTTTCTCCACCTCCTTAAGTTCACCGTCTTTTAATTTGTATTATTTTAATAATAAGCTATTTCGTTATTATTTATATTAAAAGTTTTGATTTGATTATTTTGTTTAACTTGT
>CBDEYN010000014.1:0-19128 GCA_965245025.1 uncultured Candidatus Saccharibacteria bacterium
ATTAATTTAATTATACTTCATTCTTTCATTTTTCGCTAATAATAAATTTTATGGTTCGGACAAAATTATATAGATTTATATAATAATTTGGGTAAATTTCTTTAATTTTATGTATTTGATTAACAGCAATAAGTACTGTTTGTTGGCTGGTTTGATTGTTTCGCTCGATAGATTTATATTTTTCAAAAGCGACATCATATTGATTCTCCTTAAACCCCATAACTTCAACCTCATTACTCTCTAGGTTTAGAGTGAGAACTACATAATAAGCTTCCGCTATATTTTTAGCGTGAATAACCGGGTCAGTCACCATGTAGCTATATAATTTTTGGGATATCTTATTGTCGTCCATGTTTTGTTTTAAGACTTCACGCATTTTTCGAATACTTAAATGTTTGTGTTCTTCCAATGCTGGCTTTTCTTCAGCAATTGCAAATATGGAACTAACTTGACGAAAGAAATTACACCAATAAGTGTCGTCTTCATTTTCTTTCAATGTAGTACCTAATAAAACATCCACCGTTTCCAATGCTGTCGCCCAAAGATGCTGAATCTGTGTCCTAAGCTGGATTTCAACGAACATTTCGTTTTCTGCAAAAATATAGTGTTTACCACGATATCCACTGGACTTTGGTTTTCTTATGTAATCTTTTACTCTCTTCAAATTTTCATTTTTTCTAAGCACATTATCTACTAAGTCTAGCTGCTTAATATCTTCTACGATAATTCGAATACCAGCAATATCTTGCATCCTTGATAGTCTCATATCTTTAAAGCGCTTTAATTTATTTACGATAGTTGGCAAACGTTTTAATCTCTGGGCAACAATGATATTATCCTTATCAATTATTTTTGCTAAGATATTTGCATAATTATAATATTTTTGTAAAATTTCACCATGAGATTCACGCCAGCTATTAAGAGAAGAAATCGCAATATCCACTACCTCAGCCTTGTCTTCACGTATGTTTTGGCCAATTCTATCTAGTGCACTTTTAGACATTTTTCTACTCTGCATATACCTCCAATATAGCATATTTATTTACATAAAAAATGTCGTGTAACAAAAAACCGCCATGGCGGCAGTTTTTTCTGTAAACAACTTGGTTGGTGCCCGAGACTGGACTTGAACCAGCACGCTGTGAGGCATATGCTCCTAAGGCATACGTGTATACCAATTTCACCACTCGGGCATGCTGATATTATATAAAATTATTGGAGATTGTTCAAGTCGCTGGATTGAACCTGATTTTCTGAAGTAGAAGGATTTTGCGATTCGACTACGGTTTCCTGGGCTGGTTGTGTTGGGGTCTCTAAGGCTGGCTGAACTAGAGATTCGGTAGGTGCTTGTGCATTATTCAGAGCGAAAGCGCCTTGGAATGGTACATTTTTGCCACGGACGTATTGATATTCATATTTTTGGTCAGTAGCTAGCATCAGCATGATGATTGGTGAGAAGAAAATCGTTAAATATGGAAAGGCTGGCTGTTTTTCACCAAAAGCGGCAGGTAGCTTGTAGCAGAAAATAAAGTACGGAATTAAACCGAGTACCGGAATGAGAATCGAGATAGCGAATAGCTTATTTAACTCAACTGCATCGTAAAGATTCATCAAACCCAATACCGGAATGGCACCCTGCCACATCTTTTTCTCGCCATAGATTTTCTTCATCAAGAGAACCTTACCGGCAACATAAAGGCCGAGAATAATTAACAATAAAAGTAAGGTAATAACATTCGAAGCCAAAACTTCACCGAAGCTTGGCATCTTGGTCATATAATTATTACTAAAGAAATAATCGTAAATCTTTTGAAAGTTCATAAGCTAATTTTAGCATAAACACGATAAAATTACACTTTAAAAATCGTAATGCGGGAGCCGGCATAAGCTTTGGTGGAAATAATTTCAGCATCGAGCTGATGTGGGTCGAAAGTGGCTGGGTGAGACAAGACTAAAAATTCTTTCGCAAGTTTCGGTAGGGTAGCGAGATAATCCGCCAGTTTCGGTGTGATTTTATCATATGGTGGGTCAGCAAATACGATGTCGAAACGATTATCAAAAGTCAGAGTTTCCGCCTTTTTAGCAAAAATTCGCACCTGGCTTGATACGCCGAGATTTTCCGCGTTTTGGCGAATCAATTTCGCAACTTCACGGTGATTTTCGATGAAGGAAACATGTTTGGCGCCGCGAGAAAGCGCCTCAAACCCTAGCGCACCGGTACCGGCAAAAATATCGAGCACTACTTTTCCTTCAAGATGGGTCGATAGAGAATTCATAATGGCTAGGCGTTCGCGCGATCCCATCGGATGGGTGACGGCGAGCTTGGGGGTGAGAATTTTTTGCCCACGAAGCACCCCGGAGGTAATCCTTAGGTCCGTAACTTTGCCAGATTTTGCCATTAATTTCATAGTTTTATTTTAGCAGTTTTTTATTAAAATATGGAATCGAAGAAGCCCAGCCGAGAGTAATAGCACGGACGATTTCTGGCAGAAGTACATTTTTAGTTTCAAAAACTAACTCGGTGTTCCAGCCTTGGTTCAAAAAATTTTCATACATCTTTAATGCATGGACCTTGGCGAGAGATTCATGAAAAGCTTTTTCAAGATCAATATCTATGAGTTCCGCTTTCTTGATTTTCGGCATCACCGCACGCTCCGGCAGAGCGGTAAGGGTAATCGCGACACCATATTCGAAAGCCACGTGCTTCGTCATAAAACCATTAGCACCCCAATAGAGCCAGTTATTGCGCAGGGTCTCAAGCGAATTGCGTCCGCGCATGATTCCCTTAATCGGAATGCCAAAAACTTTGACAAATTCATCTTTGGTCATCAGTTGTTTTTGCGTACTTTCCAGAGGAAAATGATGGGCGGGAGTGAGTCCGTCGGTAATAGCATGAGCCATCCAACCGGCCTCAAAACTGGCGCGCACCCTATTCCCCTCTTCGAGGGCTTTTCTTAAATTATATTGGTGATCCAAAATCAAAGTCATGAGCTTGCCGTCATCATGGTCGGGATCAATGAAGTGCATCGGCTCGTCGACGCCAGGGCTTTTACGCTTCAGGCCGTCCGGTCCGCCCATGCCTTCAAAATTTAAGATTTCTGAAATGTTTGGGAAAAAATAATTGTGTGGCAGATTTTTATCAATAATTTTGCGGGCAATTCGGTCGAGTTTCTGATGCGTGCCAACAATTTTCCCATTCGATTTATCACTAATTGCTAGGGTTGAATACATATTTTCCTTAATTAAGAGTCGTCAGCTGCTGATATTTTTTAATATCTTGGCTTAACTCTGTATATTTTAGCATAGAATCGGGCGAGCTTAAGAACTTTTCAACGTGAGTGCGCGCCAACTCAATCATTTTAGTATCGGTGAGGCTGGCAATTTTTAAATTCAATTCCCCGTGCTGCATCGCCCCATAAATTTCCCCAGGACCACGAAGCTTCAGGTCAACTTCGGCAAGATAAAAACCGTCGGTGGATTTTTCCATTTCAAGTAGACGACGGCTTGGCGGATTTTCGCCGGTAGTCACCAAGAAACATTGACTCGGCTTGTCACCACGACCGACACGACCACGCAACTGATGAAGCTGAGCTAAACCATAGCGATCAGCATTAAGAATCACAATCTGAGTGGCATTTGGTACATCCACACCCACCTCCACCACAGTGGTAGAGACTAAAATTTGGGTTTTCTTATCCTTAAAATCCTGCATCACCTGATCTTTTTCGGCAGGTTTTAATTTACCATGCAAGATACCGATTTGATATTTACTAAACTGTTTCTGCATAAGTTTCGCAGTTTCTAGCACAGTGCGTGATTTATCATCATCGGAAATCGCCTCGTCGATCAGGCGACAAATCACATAAACTTGCTCGCCAGCGGCGAGATGTTCGCTAAGTTCTGGATAAATGGTATCCTTAAGATTCAGTTCATTATAGATACGGGTTTTGATCGGCGTACGCCCCTTCGGCATTTGATTGATTATCGAAATGTCGAGGTCGCCAAAAATCGTGAGTTGCAGAGAGCGCGGAATCGGCGTGGCAGTCATAGCGAGAAAATGCGGGGAAATTTGCTGAAAATCCGGATTTTGATTTTGAAAAGATTTTTCCAAAAGATGTTGACGTTGCAAAACACCAAAACGATGCTGTTCGTCGATGATACAAAGACCGAGACTCGAAAAAGTAGTGTCATCGGTGAGGATGGCGTGAGTGCCAATCACAAGATTAATCTCACCAGATTTGATTGCGGCTTTTACACTGTTTTTATCCTTAGTGGCGCTAATTAGAAGAGTGGTTTTGACGCCGAGTGGCTGTAAAATTTTGGACAAGCCCTCGTAGTGCTGAGTCGCGAGAATGGCGGTCGGAGCCAGAATGGCCACCTGTGCGCCATTTTTAATCGCTTGATAGGCAGCAATGGCCGAAACGATGGTTTTACCTGAACCGACATCACCCTGCAGCAAGCGATTCATCGGATGTACTTTTTCGAGATCCTGGAGGATCTGCCAAGTCACGCGTTTTTGCGCGTCAGTTAATTCAAAAGGCAGAGTTTTAAGAAGCTTCTTGACATCGGTGAGATTAAATTTGAGCGATTTGGTATTCAATTTGGAAACTTCGTTTTGATTTAATTTGGAAGCTAAAATCAGTTCAAATAATTCCTCGTAACCGAGGTAGGTGCGGGCCTTTTCAACCTCCTGTTCAGATTCCGGAAAATGCATATTAAAGAGAGCTTGGTTACGTGAGAGTTTAGTAAGAATTTTCGGAATAGCCTCATTCGGTAAAAGTTCGGGAATTTGATAAAAGAACGGGCGAAGTTTAGTAAAAATTCGACGATACCAGGCGGAATTATAGCGACCACTACCAGAATAAATCGGCTGGAAGCCGCCATCCTGGCGCGATTCTTCGACTTCAGAAGCTAAAACCGCAGTAGGCGCCGTGAGTTGATAGCGGTTATACTTAAAATCATACTCACCGGTAAAATAATATTCCGTGTCTTCTTTAAAATTTTTGATACGATAGGCTTGATTATACCAAACCACGCGAAGCGCCCCTGTCTCATCAAAAATCTCACCCTGAGTAATGGTGAAATTACGGCGACGAGTATGAATGTTACGCAAGCCACGAATTTTTCCTCTTACTACCACCTTGCCGGGGCGAATTTCGGAAATCTTGGTGTAGGCCGCATAATCTTCATATTTGCGCGGAAAATAATAAAGTAAATCTTTAAAAGTTTGAAAGCCACGAGCGGCGAGGGCTTCGGCAGTTTTGGGGCCGACACCCTTAATCTCGTCTAGACTCGAGTTTAATTGCATTAAAGATTGCCCTGGTCGACTGGGCGACTATGAGCTTTGCGCCATTCAGCAATCTTGGCGTGGTGACCAGAAAGTAGCACCTCTGGAACTTGCATACCGCGAAAATCGGCTGGCTTAGTGTATTGTGGATACTCAATGGTATTCTCTTCTGAAAAACTCTCAATAATAGCAGAGTTTTCACCACCAAGCACCCCTGGAAGTAACCGTACAATACTATCAATCACGATCAGCGCCGGCAATTCGCCACCAGTCAAGACGAAATGACCGAGCGAAATCTTATAATCAACGATAGTTAAAATGCGTTCATCATAGCCTTCATAATGTGGACAAAGAATAATATAGTGATCCTCTTCACCATGATTAATCCGTTCGACAAAATTACGGACAATTCCCTGATGCCAAGTTTGGCCAGCTGGAGTCGGCAGAATCACTTTAGCATTCGGACTATTTTTCTTCACACTTTCAATGGCATTAAAAACCGGCTCACACATTAAGAGCATGCCGTCGCCACCACCGTAAGGCGTATCATCGACAGATTTATGCGCACCAAGGCCAAATTCACGCAAATCCACAAAATCAAATTCCGCGATTCCCTTTTCCTTAGCTTTCCACATCATGGAAGAGTTCAGGTACGGATCAAGTGCATCGGAAAATAACGAAATAATGGTGAATTTAACCTTAGACATAAATCTATTATAGCACATTTACAAATATCAGTTTTCATGGCATAATATTAGAGTCGGAGCCGTGAATGCGGCTAGTTGTTTTACAGAAAGGTTGGTGCAAAATGTCAGAGACAAATCAGCGAATTAAAGCGTTACAAGAAAAACTAAGACCTCTGGGGGATGAATTGGAAACAAGGCAAGCGGAATTGGAAGAATTATCAAAAACAGCCTACCAAGATTTCCAAAACGCAGAAGAGGCCGAACGAACTTGTTTTTCGACTCTACTGGAATTGAAGAAGCAAAATCAAAATTCCTTGCAGAAACGACTCATCGAACAACTTGATTACGAACAGCGTTCGGATCAAATCGAAGATGAGATTTCGAGACTTACTCGAAGATTAAAGTTCATCGATTCCACAATAGATTACGAAAATAGGCATGATTTCGGTAAAACCAATGCTTTAAAATCTGAACGTGAAACATTGGAGAAAAAACTTGAAGAACTGAAGGAAGAGAAAATCATTCTCGATGCTGGTCATCAAAGAGAGATGACAAAGTCTCGAATTTCTCCGCTTTGCGAGCTATCCAAGAAATATCTTGATTTAATCAATGCAACCAATGTGGCTTCAGAAAAATTCCAAGAGCTACACAATGAAACAGAAGCGGTAGGAAACACTTTTAAAGCCATAGCTACCGCGTACTCAGAATTAAACAAATGCTTGAACTAGAGTTACCGAAATTTAAACTCTCAATCAGTAAGCTACAGAAACACGTGCAAATTGTATGATTTTTAGAAAGGTGGGAATTATGAATCAAAAACGTATTGAGGAACTTGAGGCACGGCAACTTGCACTGCAAGAAGAGATGGAACCAAGGCGAAATGCCTGCATTGAAGCGACGAATAAGCTCACTGCATGCGAAGAGGTAGAAGATGACCTTTCGTGCAATACAAACTTTCATAAGGGCATGCGGTCTGGTATCCAAGAATCAATCAATCGTCTAACCGATGAGTCGACTGAGAAAGGCTTCCGCGATACACATCATCTTGAGGAGTTATTCAAAGCGTATGGTGCATCGACTCTTTTCTCAGAAAAATTCAAAGAAGAGTCTGATTTTCTGATGGATTTAATTAAATATCTTAGAGATACGCTCGGAGTGATTAGTACGGCTGGTCCGACCGGTGAAATTGCCCCATATTCAAAAATTTTGAATATAATCGAAGCGAGATATAGCAAGATTCTATCCGAACAGTCCGAGCTGATTATCGACAGGATGAATGTCGAGGCAGAAATTTACGAAGAAAAATTGAAGCCGTCACGAGATGAATTAGAACATCTTAAAACTAGGCTTAATTATTGCAATTTCAAGCTGGATTACTACAGTAAAGAGCGTAATATTAATGCTGAAAAACGAACTGCCGCAAAAGAGGAACTTGAAAAAGCGAATTTAGCCCTCAGCCAGTTGATAGATGAGGAAAAATCGGTGACCGAAGCGCTTACTAAGTTGAAAGAAAAATAAATCGACTTACGGCTGCTATAATTTCAACACCAACTAATCTCGGGATATTACCCCAAAAGACCAGCAAAAGCTGGTCTTTTTTATGGTTTTTCAGAAATTTTAACCAGGTGGCTAAATTCTTATGTTTTTCTCTTGACATTAGAGAGCATAACCTATATGATAAACATAAGCTGATACGCTTCACAGGGTTCCATTATGCAATTAGTGGAGTGTGGAGATTTCATTAAAAACAAAAATACGGATTAAAACAAACCAATGTGCCCTAGGGTGGGCGCGCATCAGCAAAAATATCCTCGCGAGAGGATATTTTTCATGGTTTCGGCAAGTTTCGATAAGAGTGAAAATTTACCATAGGCTTTAGTAGTCTTCGACAAAAGCAAGAGATTTTGCCAGGAATTTTAGTAGTCTTCGACAAGGGTGAAATATTTGCCAGAGATTTCAATAATTGAATCAGCCTTGGCGCCACGAGTAGTGAGCTCAGCACGAATGCCGAGTTTTTTCATAATATCACGCAAGCGGTTAACCGAAGCGTAATTCGAAAGATCAGTGCGACGAGCAAATTTTTCAATTTTTTCACCGGTGACATGATAGATACCTTTTTCATCCTGTGTAACCTGCCAGGCTTTCTTTAGCTCATGATGACTGAGCGAGATAGTTGGAACTTCTGATTCATGATGTGAAATAACCGCAGTTTTAAATTCAACTGGTTTAGCACCAATTTGCTCGGCGGTAATTTCCTGCTGTTTTTGGTTCTCTTTCACAGCCGCAAGCAGGGCGCGAAGTAGATCGTCAAGATTTTTCTTAGCCACGGAGGAAATCGCAAAAATTTTGGCATCTTTGTTAACTTCGAGAATTGCCTGTTTTTGCATTTCAATAATTTCATCGTCGAGACCTTCACACTTGGTCAGCGCGACCACCTCGAAGCGATCCTTAAGGTCTGAATATTTCTCTAATTCGTGACGAATCGTGCGATAAGCTTCACCGGCGTCATCTTGATAAGCATCAATCAAGTGCAATAACACAGCAGTGCGATCCACGTGACGCAAGAAATCGTGACCGAGACCACGACCATCGCTGGCGCCTTCGATAAGACCTGGGATATCCGCAATCAAGAGGTCATGACGATCGATAGTAGCTACACCGAGATTAGGAGTGAGTGTAGTAAAAGCATAATCAGCAATTTCTGGCTTTGCATTGGTGACGCTAGCAAGAAAGGTAGATTTACCAGCATTTGGAAGACCCACGAGACCTACATCGGCAAGAAGTTTTAGTTCGATTTCCGCTTCAAAAGCCTCACCTGGTTCACCAACTTCGGCAATCACTGGGGTTTGACGTACGCTGGATTTAAAGTGAGCATTACCAAAACCACCATCGCCACCCTTAGCGATGACCGCCTGCATACCATCTTCAGTGAGGTCGGCAATAACTTGACCATCACGTTTTACGACAGTGCCAACTGGAACTTCGACAATGAGGTTCTTACCAGAGCGACCATTACTACGCGTACCGGAGCCATTACTGCCGTCTGGAGCGGTGAGGATTGGATTGAAACGAAAATCAATTAAAGTATTCGTATCTTTATCGGCTTGGAAGATGATAGAGCCACCTTTACCGCCATTACCGCCGTCTGGACCACCCTTATTAATGTAAATTTCACGGCGAAAAGAGACGGCACCATCGCCACCTTTTCCAGCTTTCAAACTCACTTTTGCCGTATCACAGAACATATTAGAGATATTTTAATATATTTTGATGGAAAAATACAGCATAAGGGGAAAGAATGTCGCATAGCTTTTTAAGGCTTTCTAGTGAAGTAGCCTTTATGGCTTCGTAAAGGCTCCTCTTCGCTTGCTGCTCTCTCCAATACGCAGCCAGGTTTTGTCTTTAAATGTTAGATTCTGTGGTCCAACAGAATCTCTGATTCTGCGGCGTCCAGCAAAAATCCTTGCCGCTCCTTGCGAGGTGATTTTAGAAACATCAAAATCCTCATTACAATAGATTCTTTCAAGTAGATCTCCAGCCGTCGATCCGCTTGATACCCCTGGGTCAAATTTCGAAAATAGTTCAGTAACATTAGTGAGTTTTGGGGTCTTAAAGTTAGTGATGCGAATTACTTGAATAGCCGGCATTAGTGCGAACATTCTCTCCATAGTTTCCACATTTTCAGTACGAAAACTACTTAAGTCTAATTCAGTTAAACGAGAGGCACCTTCAAAGAGGGAGGACATATTCGTTACATTACTAGTATCAAACGTAGAAAGATTGATGTTCATAAGACCACTCATACCATAGAACATTGATCTCATAATCTTGAGTTTCGGAGTCCTAAAACTAGACAAATCTAAGGTTCCTAATGACACACAGTTCCAAAACATACCGTCCATGTTTTCAACTTTTTCCGTATTGAATTTATTCAGTCCTACTATGTGATGGAGTGCGGTCATATTACTAAACATTCCGTACATATCTACCACGTTCGAGGTGTCAAATTTTTCTAAAACAAGAGCACTAAGTTTAGTTGCACGCCTAAACATATAGCGCATAGTCGTGACATTTTTGGTATTGATGTTTGAGAAATCAACACTGGTTAAATCAGTACAACCTTCAAACATACGTGACATATCAGTAACATTTTCAGTATTAAAACCATTAAATGAGATATGAGAAGTACGTGCATTATAGCCAAATATCCCAGCCATATTCGTCACGCTTTTTGCATTGAGACCAGAAGTATCAATATTATAGACTTTTTCTAAGCCAGAAAACATTTCAGTCATATTTTTAGTGTAACTGGCGTCAAAATCATTTAAATTTAGGACTTGAAGTCCACTGAGATTTTTAAAAGCACGTGAACTATCTTCGTGAAAATAGATTTTGTCAGCTTCGGTATAATAATACAGAGTAAAAGTGTCTGCTTGATACCAGATTTTTATATCACAGTCACTTTTGTCAGGATTACTAACTTCGCGGACATCTACGCCAGCCGCTGGAGGAGTGGCACTTCGAGCAAATTGCTTAATGTTCGTACCACCTGAAGATACGGATTTTACCATAGTATTAAAATCTAGACCATTAACCAAATGCGCGGCTAATTCATAAGGATTTGCAATCACAGAATAAACCAAGCTATTTTTATAAGTCCCTGGCATTAAGTTTTCACCCACTTTAACTGCAGCACGTATAAGGTGCACGTCTTGGTTTTCAGATTTTTGGTTAGTCTGAGCAATAGTTTTTGGTTCAGATAATTTCGGTATAGCATTATAGTTTGTTCCCGTGCTCGTCTGGTAACCCCAAGTATTGGCGGATAAACTAGTATCAGTAGAGCCAATAGAAGAAATTTTAGTCAAAAGTGCGGTATTCGTATTCTTCAAATCCGTCTCATCGGATGAAGCACTTAGGGTGACGGTATAGCCAGCTCGAGCATTAGTTTTCACAGAAAGTTTGGATAGTTTACTGAGGGAAACTTCATTAATCAAATCTGATCCAGAAAAATCAAAATCAAGGTTTTCCTTGTCGAGAGAGGCAGTTAAAGTTGGGTCGACTGCAAAAGTAGAATGGGTAAATAAAACACTATTAGAAATAATCGCTAATAAAAGACACACAAATCCGAGCAAAACAGCTCGTCTCTCTATGAAAAAATAAAAAATGTTTGGCAGTTTTCGCAGTTTTCTCTCCATATCTTGATATTAACATAAGTGATATGGAATTACAGCTTGATTTAAGAACGGTAATATTTCCTTCTAATTGACAGAAGGAAATATTTTAGCGACCGTGGATGAAGAGATACTTAGCATATTCGCTTGGGCCAATCGTGTAAGAACCGACCACACCCCAACCAGCACGACCATTCATATCAGAAATCGTAATCGTACCATCGGCATTTACCGAGTCCACGATTCCCACGTGACCGTAGTAACCACTGTTAGTCTGGAAGATATCTCCAGCCTGTGGGTTAGTACCACGACTGGTTGGGAAGAGACCAGAAAGTGCATAGCCCCAAGTATTAGCATTACCGAGACCACCCGGCAGAATATGACTAGAGCCCATGGCGGCACGACGTTCCCAAGTATACCAAGTACACCAACCCCATGGCATCGGGTTTCTGGAAGTAGAGTAGGTACGATAAGAAGAAACTGAGTAGGACGAGCTGCCAGAGTAAGAAGAAGTATTACGCACGACAGGCGCCACATAATCAGGACGTTCTTTATCTGGTAGTTCACCATTCGGCAACAAAATAGCCTGACCCTCAGCAAGAGTCTGATCTAATTCGAGGTTATTCGAGGTAATAATTTCATCAGCGGAAGATTTATATTTTTCCGCAATCGAAGCGACAGTTTCACCTGACTTCACGGTATAGACAATACCAGCACGTGATGGAATATAAATCGATTCACCAGCTTTCGGCACATAGGAAGCCTTAAACTTATTAGACCAGCGAATCATATTGATATCAACACCACAGGAAGCATATTTGGCCGCCAAAGTATCGAGAGTTTCGCCTTCAGCCATCACATGCTTGATTACGCCGACCTTAGAACAGGCAGCAAGATTCAAAGTAGTCGGCTTTTCCATTTTTTCAACAGAAGCCTGGCCGGACTGCTGAAGTACAGTAAAAGAGTTATAGTTTACGTTAAGCACATCAGAGGAAGCTAAACTCATAGTGTCAGCGAGCTCAGACACCATATAGAATTCTGAAAGTTGGTCAGCAGAAACCGCATAATCTTTTTTAGAAATGGATTCCAGATTAGGACTGGAATTATCGTCGGACTGCTGTTTGTCCTTAGAACCAACAAAAGCCACACCAAAAATCAGAACAGATAGGGCGAAATAAGGAAATATCTTGGTTATAAAGTAATTTAAGCTAAATTGTGATCGTTTTTTCTTTGTCATAATTAGCCGGTCGCTGCCCCTAAATTTGCACCTTACAGAGTTTCTGACAGTGGTCGCGAATCTTCTGATTGTGCTCAGCGTCGGTGCTACTATAATACATTAAACCGTCGTCGCCTGTCAAGAAATAAAGCATAGAGGCTTTCGAGCTATCTGGTTCAGCTACCGCGAGAAGTGCCGCCTTCGAAGGCACGGCAATCGGACCTGGAGGCAGCCCCGGAAATTTACGAGTATTATAAAGACTATTGACAGCTAAAATATCGGCATTGGTAGCATTAGTACGATCGATGCCAGTAATGTCCGCAGCATAAGTCGCAGTCACATCAGACCCCAATGCGATCCCCTGCTTCAAACGATTCTGAAAAACCATGGAAACACCTGGCATATCTTCGGTGCGAGCCTCTTTTTGGATAATGGAAGCAAGAATAATTCCCTCACGCAAAGATAAACCTCTGGCCTTAAATTTTTCTTCAAGTTGATTCGAAACTACGACATCGTTGAATTGATTCAAGATAGTTGTAATGACATTCTCGAGTTTTTCATGGTTGTAAAATTGATAAGTTTCTCCATAGAGATACCCCTCAAGTGCCAACTTTACAGGAATTTCTGGGTTAGAAAGTTTAGTTTCGTCAGCATAGAGACCTTTTAAGACAGGGTTGTCATAGTGCTTAGTGAGGGCCTGGTTAATTTCCTCTTCGGAATAGCCGAGAGTGCGGAACTGATGAATGATGCCAGTTTGTGATTTACCCTTATCGCCAAGCAAGTTTGTGCCTGGTAGGATTGTTAGATTAAAAACATCAGAAGAAACCACACCATTCACTAATTGTTTAGCGATGGCACGAGCTGACATGGTTTTACGAAAACTGTATTTACCGGTTTTTAGTTTGGCGTGAAGATTATTAATGCGAGCATAAAGCTCAAAAGCCATAGGATTTCTAATTAAATCGGCTCGCTTGAGATTATTGGCAATTTCTTTAACTGATTCCCCAGCGGTCACTTCAATGGTCTGATACTCACAATTAGAGTCTGCCTCTTTTTCATTGGATTCAGAGGCGGCCTTGGCGGAATCAAAACGACAATTAGCCGAAGAAACAGGCTGCAAGGAATACCAATAATACCCACCGCCGAATAATCCAGCGAGAAATAGTAAAATAAAGAGTGAAAGTAAAATACGTTTAACTTTTTTCATAGGTTTTTCCGAGCTTTTGGCTGGCCTGGGAGACTCCGAAGATTCAGACTCCGATTTGGTGGGCTCATTAATAATAGATTGAACTTCTGGTGAACCGAGCGTGGAAGCAGGACTAAAGGACGGATTCATCTCGGCGACCGGATTGACTAGCTGGTTAGGAATTTTACTGACGGCATTTTGGGCGAGCTTAGCGGCATAATGCTCAATAAAATCTTGCAAGATAATACTGGCAGCCTCAGCATCGATTTCGCCTTTTTCAAAATTTTTCTTACGTTTTTTCAGACGCTCTTCAGCCACCACCGAAGTGAGCGATTCATCTTGAAAATAAATACGGGCGCCCGGCATAGAGGCAGCGAGAGTATCGGCAAATTTGCGGGCATAGGCCGACTGAGCAGTTTCATTGCCATCATTACTACGAGGTAAACCCACGACAAAGAAATTCGTATCATTGAGTCTGGCGATACGGAGAATTTCGGGAATTTCCTGGCCATTCACCAAGACATAGCCGTTCGGAATAGCGATGCGAACAGAAGTGTCCGCTTTCGCTACGCCGATACGCTTAGTGCCCACGTCTAAACCGATAATGCGCATTAGTTCTCTACCGTGATCTTAATTGATACTTTATTGGCGTCGTTTGGAATTTGACGCACCCATGGGAAGGAAGTATTCACTTCAACATCAGAAACGCCATTGATGTTCTTAATTGAAGCAATAGCTTCGCCAACTTTTTTGCCAAGAGACTTTTTGAGAACGAGTTGCTCAGTGACCTCTGGGCCAGTCTTCAAGGTAGTTTTAATCCTAGCAGTCACGGAATTATTATTGTTTTGGAATTTTTCAATGAAAATATTGCCGGTTTCATAAATTTTTTGATCACTACCGAGACGAGTAGAGACCACGGATTTAACATATTCTTCAATTGCCGCCTTATCGACATAATTTACACTATAAGTAGTTTTGGCCGTGAGCTTGGCCTTGCCATTCTCTGTTGGCTGATCGACGGCAGGACTGGAAGTCGGGTCGGCGGTAACTTTTTTGTAGCTATCTTCAATTTTGATATCGTCAGAAGGGACTTTTTCAAATAATTCCTCTTTTACACCATCAGTTTCGGTTAATTTTTCCTTAGCTTTGGTAATATCAGAAGCGGTGACAATTTTTTGAATCTTATCGGTACCACCCTTGAATTCTGAATTTGCGTAACCTTCAACCCCAGAGACGGAAGACTGCCAACCAGAACTAACAGCTTCAATATTATATTTCGCACCACCTTCGATCGCAGTAGCTTTCACGGTTTTAGCCACCTGACACTTACCACTGTGGCGACCGGCGTCACAATTCGAGATTGAGCCATCCCAAGAAATTTTTACCTCTTGATTGGTTAAGAAATTAAGATTGCGGTAGGCAAAGGCGGAACCCTGAGGAACAGTCGCAACATCTGGCCTCGAAGCCGTAGCCGTAGTAGTCGACATGTCGAAAGTAGCAATGAGGCGTAATTCACCAGTAGCCTTATCGCCAACATTTTTCTCACCAGTAGCTTCAAATTCAACCTCAGAGTTCTTTTCTAAACTAGCAGTTTCGAGGAAGAATTTACCATCTTTCGAGACAGCTTGCTTGGCATCAGTGACAAAAGAAACATTTTCGGAGAAATTCTCGGCAATGGTTTTAATTTTGACGGAAATCTTAGCGGCAGGTGCTAAGATAAAAGCCCAGACAAAACTTCCAATCAAAAGAACCGCAGCCACTACACCGATAATGATACGGTTTTTCAATGAATCGAGAGTAAGAATCTTTTTCGGCTGATTATCAGAGTCTTCTTCATCTTCAGAATTCTTCGCGACTTCTTCGGAATCCAGATTCATAGTCGAATTTTTCGTCAGATTCGAGGTGGCATTCGCACGATTAGCAGCGTCTTCATTAGTAGTGCGGACACGAGAAACACTACCGGACGAAGCGGCTTTTTCATTAATTTCAATTTCATCACTCGGACTTGCTTTCTTAGCCTTGGCTGGATATTCCAGATCCGCTTCATTAAATTCAGAAGGCAAGGTCGGGCGCGAGTTTAAGTTCTTCGCAAAAGGCAGGCTAGAAAGTGCTGCCATTTTCATGAGGGTCGGATCAGTAGTGACCACCACGATGGCCTTGTCATGCATTTTGGCAGTGCGAGCGATTAGTTTAAGGTTAATAGAGCTGCGCAGAACGTTCAACTTTTTCGGTGGAACAAGTGCAATAATTTTCTGTTTGGAAGCTTTGATATGGTTGATAATATCAGTAATATCATCCTCGGGCTCGATGTAAAAAGTGTCCTTATTCATACATCGATTTTAACATATATTTGCACTGAACCAATAAGTTTATGCTAAAATAAGCTTAATGAGTATCTTTGATTTTATTAAAAAAGGACCGAGCGCACAGACAGGCATAAATAGTGCTGGTGGTGTCGTGGCCGGTGCGGAGAGTGCGGAAATTTTAGCCAATCTAGTACTAAACACGATTGATAGTGGTGTGATTATTGTGCTATCGACTGGAGTAATTGAATATATTAATCCGGCGGCGGTTAGCCTACTGGGTGGACAAATGGCACAAAATTTCTTGGGTGCTAAATTAGAAGATATTTTGAAATTAGAAAACGGCCAAGGCGTGGCAATTCCGGCACAAAATAACCTGGTTTTCTATGCGGTAAATAATGGTCAAAATTACACTACGCGAGAATATTTCTTGGTTAATTTACAAGGCCAGAAAAAACCCGTAGCCTTTAAGATTATTACCGCGCATTCACCTAAAAATGAGCGCATTGTGACTTTTTATGACATTACTTCCGAACTTGAGGCTGAGAGTGAGCAGACCGAATTTATTTCTACCGCTTCTCATGAAATGCGTACACCAGTAGCTTCGATTGAAGGATATCTAGGACTAGCATTAAATCCAAAAACCGCCACGATTGACGAGCGCGCGAAAAAATATCTGGAAGAGGCGCATAAATCTTCTCAACACCTCGGTAAATTATTCCGCGACCTACTCGATGTAACAAAACTTGATGATAAAAGAATTAAGGCGCACCTCCTGCCTATTGAGGTAACCTCGACAGTGCGTTCGATTGCGGAAGGTCAAATTCCGAAGATGAGCGAAAAGAATATTCATTTTACCTTTGGTTCTTCCTCTTCGGCTAATATGAACGGTGGGCGCGTGATTAATCAAGAAGTTTTTGCGGCTATTGATGTGGATTTTCTACGTGAGATTATTAATAATTTGATTGAAAACGCGATTAAATACACCAATAACGGGGGTGGAATTTGGGTGAATGTGCGTGGTGACGGTGATCGTGTCTTAATCAATGTGACTGATACCGGTATTGGTATTTCCCCAGAAGATAGCAAGCATGTCTTTCAGAAATTCTACCGTGCGGACAATTCAGAAACCCGTACGATTGGCGGCACTGGCCTGGGACTTTATATTGTGAAGGAACGCGTGGAAGCGATGAGCGGTTCGACTTGGGTGGAAAGCACCTTCGGTGAAGGCTCGACTTTCTACGTGGCCTTCCCTCGCCTCACCTACGAAGAATATTTGCGCCGCAAACAGATTGAAGCCAATACTCAGGCGATGACGCCACAAAATTCTGCTGCTTCCGTTCCTAAAGACTCTTCCCCTAATGAAAATCAAACCCCGGCTAATGAAAATCAAAACCCGGCATCAATGCAGTTCCCGACCGAGACGACCACGCCGGTCCCAGCAGCAGTGCCAGTATCGACAACAATGAACACACCGATTCAAACTGAAACACCTATGCAAGCACAAACAGCGTCGGCTATGCCAATTCAGGCACCAGCACCAGTTACGACTGAGGCAACCGCACCATCTGTACCTGTAGCTCCAACTGAGCCAGCCGCATTATCTGCACCTACAGCTCCGATGGCTCCTGCGACACCAGTTATGCCAGCTACGTCAACTACGCAATCTAATCCATTTCTACAGAACAGTACTACCCCAACTCAAAACACACCAGCTTCGTCAACTGCGCCAAATACACAAAACATACCAACCGCGCCAATTAATCCTGTCCCGACCTCAGCTACACCAGTCAACCCAGTCTCGACTCCGATTACGCCAGCCAATCCTGCCCCGACTCAAGCTGCGCCGATTAACCCAGCTATGCCTAACCCACCAATTACGCCAACTAACCCAAACATCTTAAATAAGTAAGGAGAGAAGATGACAAAAATTTTATTAGTTGAAGACGACCAAAGCTTACGCGAGATTTACGGAATTAGATTAACGGCGGAAGGTTACGAAATTGCCTCAGCGGGTGACGGTGAAGCAGCTCTCGCCCTAGCAGTAAAGGAACGCCCAGATTTAATTATCTCCGACGTGATGATGCCAAAGATTTCGGGCTTTGACATGCTCGATATTCTGCGTTCGACACCAGAAACCGCCAATATTAAGGTAATTATGATGACCGCACTTTCGGCTGATGACCAAAAAGCCCGTGGTGAATCATTAGGGGCGGATCGCTTCCTGGTAAAATCCCAAGTTGGTATCGAAGACGTGGTGAATGCTGTTCATGAAGTCTTAAATGACACAAACGGTGCGCCAGCTTCTGCGGTAACCAACACTCCTTCGACAGATAATATGATGACACAATTTATGGCCACCCCAGCTCAATCCCCAGTCCAGCCAGTCGCACAAGCGCAACCAGCAATGCCAACTGCACAAGTACAGCCAGTAGCACAAGCACAACCCGTCATGCCAACACAACCTGTCGCGCCGGCGCAACCACCAATTAATAACCCTAACCCATTTTTAGGCAATGTATAGATTAAATAAATTTTTAGCCGAACAAACTGGCGTTTCACGTCGCGAAGCGGATAATCTAATTGCGGATGGTCGCGTGAGGATTAATCAGGAAGTCGCCGTACTAGGTCGTCGATTTGATGAAACACGCGATGAAATCTTTTTGGATGGTCAAAAAATTGAAGAGCGTAAAGGTTTTACTTATCTAATCCTAAATAAGCCCGTGGGATATGTTTGCTCTAAAAAGCGCCAGGGCGAGACGCCGACCCTTTTTGAACTTTTGCCAGAAAAATATCAAAATCTAAAAACTGTAGGGAGACTCGACAAGGACAGTTCGGGATTAATTTTATTAACCAACGACGGTGATTTTGCTTTCTCGATGACCCATCCAAAATTTTTCAAAATTAAGAGCTACATCGTAAGATTAAATCGCCCACTCGCACCGCTGCATCAACAAATGATTTCCGATATGGGCATCGATTTACCAGATGGTAAAAGTAAATTGTTTCTTAAAAAAGAGGAGTCTGACCCGAGTGATTGCACATTCTTAGTAGAAATGAGCGAAGGTAGGAATCGTCAAATTCGCCGCACTTTCCTAGCGGTAGGATACAAAGTCGTAAAATTACATCGTATTGAATTTGGGCGATACACCCTAGAGAACTTAAAGGATGGTGAATTTAAGGAGGTGGAGAAAAGATGAAAGTATTAATTATTGGTAAAAATGGAATAATGATTAACTAATAATTGACAAGGAGTTTATCATGAAAAAGAAATCTAAA
>CBDEYN010000015.1:0-18316 GCA_965245025.1 uncultured Candidatus Saccharibacteria bacterium
AAGCCTTGAACAAATTTCCGTCCTTTTCCAGAGTAAACTTCAGATGTTTTTTCTCTGCACCCAGTGTTTCTATGAACTTAATTTTTGTATTCACGAGCTCAAAAATTGGCTCCGTGTTTCCTTGCCCAAACGGCTGAAGTACCGACATTTCTTCATATAAATCCACATCCAGTTCCGCCAAGTTATCCACTTCAATATCTTCCATTACCTCCAGATATTTTTCTTGTTCAGTTAAGTTTAGACTTCGATAATATTGATTCACCGCCTCTTTGAAGCGCATTAAATCTTCTTTTTTCAGCTTCACCCCACAAGCCGCCGCGTGACCGCCCCCGCCAATTAAAGTCTCATTTACTGCCTTAATTGCTTCCGCCAAATTAAAATCCCCGAACGACCGACCCGAACCCTTATAAATGCCCTCTGTTTCCCCCAAAACGAAGGCTGGCCTACGGTATTTTTCTACTAACCTCCCCGCAATAATTCCTAGCACTCCTTCATGCCAATTGCCAGCCGCCACAATCACTGGCTCGTTATCGACTAAAATCTCTTCCAATGCCGCCCGCTGTGCTGTGCGTCTCTCCCCATTCAGTCGGTTAAGCTCCTCCGCCAACATTGCCGCCTCCGCTCGCTCTTTCGACATCAAAAGTTTTAATGAAATTTCTGCCGACTCCATACGCCCACCCGCATTTAATCGTGGTCCAATTTGAAAACCAATTGCCTCTGAGTCAATTTTTTGTACACCTGCCACCCGCATCAATTCCAAAATCCCCACTCTCTTCGTTTTCTGCAAAATAATCAAACCAAAATATGCCAGTTCCCGATTAATTTGATTCATTACCATCGAATCGCAGATCGTTCCAATCAAAACTAGATCGAGAAACCATTTCTCTTGATTTTGTGGAATCATCCCCTCTAGTACTAGTGCCTGCATCGCCATAAAAGCTACCCCCGCCCCACAGATTTCTCGAAGTCCCCTCTTCTCCAAATCCACCTCATCCTCACCATATCGCTTCGGATTTACCACCGCGAGCGCTCGCTCCGGCACGCCGTTCATTAGCTCATGATGGTCGGTTACAATTGTATCAATTTTGTGTTCAGCTAATTTTTTTATCACTTCCGCGTTATTACTGCCGCAATCCACGGTCACTACCAAACCTACCCTAAGTTCCACGGCTTTCTCTAAGCACCTTTCGCTCATACCATAACCATCAATAAAACGATCAGGGAGCATCACCTCCACTCGCTTCACCCCCGCCAGTTTCAGCGCCCCGCACATAATCGTGCTCGCCGTCACTCCATCCACGTCATAATCACCATAAACCAGTACCGTCTCACCCCCATCTATCGCCGCCTTAATTCGCGCCACCGCCACCTCGATATCCGGTAGTTTCTTTGCATGGTCCAATGTATATTTTGGTCGCAAAAACTCCTCCGACACCCCTCTTTTTGCTAGAATTTCCTCAAAAATCTTCGACATGCTTCAAAATTTATTGAATTGTCTTCGTTACTTTTTGATTTGGTGACATTTGCTGACTTTTAATCACAATCGTCTGCAATTCTTTCAATATTGGATATTGTTTATTTGTCTGATAAATAGTCGTGTTACCCTTTTTCGAAGTCACCAAAAAATTCGCCTTTTCCAGCCTCTTTAGTTCCCTTTGAATATTACCCGCATCCTCGTGAATCAATTTCGCCAGTCCCCTAACGTGAACCTTAAAGTCCGGATATTTGGCAAAAACTACCAAAATTTTCCGGCGAACCCGAGATGTGATAAAAACATCTAACATTTACCTCTTTCCTTTCTTAAAGTATATCATAAATGCTAAAATATACTTGATGTACTATGAGGTAATTCCCACCACTACTTTCAAAAAATCTCCTCTCTTTTCTGATGGTCTCCTTATCTACTCTTTTGACCAAAATCTCGCCCCAGGCACTATTGTTTCTATTCCTCTCGGCAAGAAAACCGCCCTCGGTATTATTTATCGAAAAACCACCGCTCCTACCGACCAAAATTTCATTATTAAATCGATTAATAAAATTGTTCACCCAATCCCCCTACCAAATCATCTCCTAAAAAGTCTCGCCTGGCTCTCCTCTTACTATCTAAATCCAGTCGCCAAAACCGCCAATCTTTTTCTTCCTCTCGGCATTGAGAAAAACCGTCGCAAAAAATCTTCTGCCTCCACTTTTATTCCCCAGTCTTCTAATCCGATCCAAGACATGACCTCTCCTAACACAGCCACAACTACCCACTATCAAATCCCGCTCAACCCCGCTCAAAAACAGGCCCTCACCGAACTACGTAAAATCAAAACTCACACCAAACTCCTTCACGGCATTACCGGTTCCGGTAAGACCAATATCTACCTCGAGCTCGCTAGCCAAGTTTTTAATTCAAACAAATCCGTGATTCTTCTCGTTCCCGAAATTTCCCTCACTCCTCAACTAGTTGGTCGTTTTCAGGAACATTTTGGCACTCAAGTGATTTCCCTACATTCCAAGCTCACCGAAGCTGAACGTCACCTTATCTGGCAACGCATCCACGAAGCCGATCAATCCATACCATTTATCGTCATTGGCCCACGTTCCGCTCTTTTTTCGCCCCTCAAAAACCTTGGGCTTATTATCATCGATGAGGCCCACGAGCCCAGCTTCTACCAAGATACCTCGCCTCGTTACCATGCGCTCCGTCTCGCTAGTTTTATGGCTCAAACCCTCAAAATCGATTGTCTCCTTGGTACTGCTACTCCACGCGTTGAGGATTACTTCCTAGCACAAAAGAATCACGCCTATGTTGCCCTCTCCGAAAAGGCTAAAACCATCACTAGTCAAACCAAAATTAACCTCATCGACCTGAAGGATCGCGCCCTTTTCACACGTAACCGCTATTTTTCCGATGCTCTACTGCAAGACATCGAAAATAATCTTAAACAGCACAAACAAACCCTACTCTTTCATAATCGCCGCGGCTCTGCCCCGCTCACAATCTGCGAACACTGTGGCTACCAGGTCCTCTGTCCCAATTGTCTTCTTCCGCTCACTCTTCATAGCGACTCCTATCAGCTGATTTGTCACACTTGTGGCCACCATGAACCAGTCCCTTCCACTTGTCCGGTCTGCCATCACGGCTCCCTTATTCATAAAGGTTTCGGCACCAAGCTTCTTGAATCAGAACTTAAAAAACTCTTCAAAAATGCTCGCATTGCTCGCTTTGATGCCGATAATGCTACCGCCGATTCGCTCACCCAAAATTTTGAAGCCGTCAAAAACGGTGATATTGATATTATTATTGGTACTCAAACCATTGCCAAAGGTCTCGATCTCCCATTATTAAACACCGTCGGTATCGTCCAGGCCGATGCCAATCTCAATCTACCAGATTATGCCGCCGAAGAACGCACCTTCCAGCTCATCACCCAGGTTATCGGTCGCGTCGGACGCGGACATAATGATATTAATCACGTTTTTCTTCAAACCTTTCAGCCTGAACATCCCGTCATTCTTGCAGCTAAATCCTTAGACTATGCCAAGTTTGCCGATTATCTCCTCAAAAAACGCCAACTTTCTCACTTACCGCCATTTTTCTATTTGTTACGTATCTCTATCGTTAAAAAGACTGAGGATCTCGCCATTAAAAAGATTATGAGTTTACATCGCACACTCAAAAAATTCCCCAACGTTTATCTTTCCGCTCCTACGCCCTCCTTTCATGAATACACCCCCAGTGGCTATTCTTGGCAAATCATCGTCAAAGCCAAAAAACGTGACTCGCTTACCCACCTCATTGAGTCACTTGACCAATATCCCGAAATTCGCTTCGCTATCGACCCACCAAGCCTCATCTAATTCGCCAAACCTGACCTGTTCCACTTAGGTCTAACCCGACCCGCCAGGCCTGATTCAGCATTTTAAGCTAAATTTAATTCCTTTAATTTCTAGGTGATATTTTCTGCGCCCACCACGGCGCCCTTATCAAAACTTAAATGGAGGAAGAATAGTATATTTGAAATTATGATTATAAAAATCTAGGATACTTTTTTGGTCATATGTGTTGAGAGATAGTTCTAATTATAGTATGGGAGTTTAATATAATTCTTTCTTCCTCCATCCAAGCCTTGCCTTTTGGCGTCTATTTCGTTTTTTGTCCTTTCCTTTAATTAATTGTGATTATTTAGCTTCATTATAAGACTTCCAATTTTTAGAAAACCTCTCTCCCTACCAAACCCCTAGTCTATCTCTACCGCACAAGATTAAAAGTTAACTCTAAGATGTCCATAAATCATCCTTAAAACACCCCAAAATCCCGACAAATTAACCTTAAAATTATTCCAACAGCTTCAAAAAAATGCCTCGACCCCTCGCTATATATTGCTTAAGCTTTATAAAAACCCAAAATCGGTTATAATATTAAGATATGAAAATTATTGAATCTCCTGACCCAAGACTTCGTCAAAAGTCTCAAAAGGTCAACTATGTTACTGATGAAATTAAAGATATGATCCAGGCAATGGTCGATGCCAGCCTCGAATGGGAAAAATCTCACCCCCACGAGCTCTCTGCCGCTATGGCTGCCCCTCAGCTCGGCATTAACAAGCGTCTAATTATTATCCGCGACAGTATGGATGACAAAGCAAATACTTCCTTCACTACCCTTGTCGACCCAGAAATCATCAAACAAGAAGGTAAAATTGTCGAAGATTTCGAAGGCTGCCTCTCTGTTCCTTTTATTTATGGTAAGGTCCCACGTTATTCTAAAATCCGCGTTAAGGCTAAGCTAGAAGATGGTACCGAAGTCCGTATTAAGGCCACCGATGAACTTGCTCGCACTCTCGCCCATGAAATTGATCACCTCGATGGTGTTCTCTTTATTGATCGCATCAAAGATAAGGCCGATGCCTTCTTCGAGCTCGATGAAAATGGCGACCTAAAGCCAGTTGATTACGAAACTCGTATTAAAAACAATAAACAACTCTTTCCAGACGAAGATTAGTCTTTTTCTTGTTGAACACATAATTTATTCGAGGTAAAAAAATGAGCACAAAATTTATCTTTTTTGGCAATGGACCCCTGGCAGAAGCCACGTTAAATCAACTTTTAACTGCCAAAAACCTAAAATTGGTTTTTCATGCCAAAACTAAGGATGACTTAGCAGAGGTTATTCGTTTAAAGCAGGTAAACCCCGAAATCAAAGGCATTCTCGCGAGCTTTGGTGTTTTAATCAAGTCCGACCTGCTTGAACTGTTTGAACCAGAAGGTATTCTCAATCTCCATCCCTCTCTTCTTCCTCTCTACCGTGGAGCCTCCCCTATTGAATCCGCCATCTTAAACGGCGATCAAGATTTTTCCGTATCTATCATGAAGCTCGATAAAGCCATGGACGCCGGACCAATTTACTATCAAACCACCGTTAAGGCCTCTGAGTTCTCATCCAACCTACCCGAAAAATCCGAAATCTACCAAAAACTTGCCACCATTGGCGCCAATTGGCTAATAGAACACCTGAACTCCCTGCCAAAACCTACCCTGCAAGACAATGAGAAGGCCACCTTCACCACTAAATTCGATAAGACCGACTCGAACCTATCTTTATCCGAACTTAGCGCCACAGCGGCTCTCAATCGCATTCGCGCCTTCCAAGGCTTTCCTAAAAGTAAACTTCAAATTCAAGGTTTCGAATGTATTATTTTAAAAGCCCACGTCGAAACCGAAAAATCTAATAACCCCCTTTCATTCCCTTGCCAAGATGGTAATTTCCTCGTTATCGATCAGCTTCAACCCGCCAGCAAGAAGCCTATGGATGCCAAATCCTTCATTAACGGCTATCTGAAATAATCCACTACCTCCCTAAGCTTCCAAAATCCAGAACCCAAAAAACTAACAGCCCCATTCCATCCTACTTCACTGCCAAAAAAATCCCTCTTTCGAGGGATTTAAATTTTGTGTTCAAAGTATATTTAATCTATAAAGTCATCGATTTACGGATTTCTTCACTTGAAGCACGCACTTCTTGTTTCAATTCCTCAAATATCTGACGAGAAACCTCCGCGTAATTTGGACGATTGGTTTGAATCCATTTTACACTCAAATACTCACTTAAAATATCCACCGTCCCCTCTGTTACACCGTAGCGTTTCAAGAGATTTTGATAAACTTCATCGATGCGATAATCACCTAGTTTCGCCAAGGCTTTAATCATTACATTTTTATCTTTTTTCATGATACCGTCGAACTCTTCGAGTTGTTCCAAGCTCAAGCCTTCACTTAACTTTTCGCCGATACGGTTTTCTAGTAGTCTCTGTGCTTCTTCGATAAAAGCGGCTCTTTGCATCTCATCAAGATCACCTAGTCCCGTTTCTCTCAAAAAATTTTCATCCACCCGAATCATATTATCTCCTAATTTCCCCCATTATAACGCTTTTTTCTATCAACCACAAGCGTTATTCCGCCCACAATCATTACTCCCCAGTCACAAACGTTATTCTAGGCGTAATCATTTACCCCGAACTAAAATCATCCTTCTTCCCCCTCTTCTAAAATCCGCCAAGCCAATTTCGCACATTTTACCCTCGCTGGCATATTTTGGATCATCGAAAAAACTTCTAGCTCACCCCTAATTTTCTGTGCTTTTTCACTTGAAACCCCCATCACTAAATCAAAGAATCCCTGCATCAGCTCTCGTGCTTCATCCAAAGTTTTCCCTCTAATCGCATCAATCATCATATCTGCCGAAACCTTCGAAATTGCACAACCCACCCCTGAAAAACTGCCTTCCAAAATTATCCCATTCTTAATCTCCAAATTCATCACAAGTTCATCACCACAACTGTGATTCACCAAAGTTTTGGTCAAATTCGCCTCGATTTTTCGCTCAAAATTCAACGGATTTAAATTCCGCTCCAGTAATTCTTCTCTGTACTTGCTCTGAATTTCTCGCATTAATTTCTTCTCCAATTTCACCAAATCTCATTCATTTCCGTGAACATCCCCCGTCGACCATTACTCCAACCCCATCACCCCGCGAACTCTCCTAAGACAAGCTAAGAAATATTTAACATCTATATTTGTATTATAAAAAGCCAAACTCGCTCGCACCACTGCCCCAATCTTTTTCTCTGTCAAAAATGGCTCTGCACACATCATTCCCGCCCGCACCATGACACCAAAATCCGCCAAAACCTGCGCCGTATCATGTGCATGCACTCCCCTTACGTTGAAACTAATAATTCCATTTTCTGCAAAATATAGTTCAATATTTTCTTCTTTCCCTAACTCCTCCCGGATTTTTTCGGTTAATTTTTCTTCTACACCATAAATTTCCGAATGCTCCAGCCAAAATTCTTCCGTCGCAGAAAGCCCACAAATCGCCCCCATATTTAGCGTTCCACCCTCGAACTTACTCGGCCCCGGCGCCAAGCTCATCTTCACTTTTCCATCCACCAGCTTCACCGATTCCACCATTTCTCCACCATAATTTAGAGGCTTGAACTTTTTCATCAAATCGTATCTCAAATATACTACCCCCACCCCCATCGGCGCTCCAATCTTATGTCCCGAGAATACTAAGCCATCCACCTCTAATTCCTTCACGTCAATCTTTTTATGCGCCACTAATTGCGCCGCATCCATCAAAATTAGTCCCTGAAAGCCTAAGCTCCTCAATTCTTTCGCGATATCACTACGACCCATCCCCGTCACATTACTCATTCCCGTTATCGCCACAATCTTAATTTTTGGCTCCACCCCCGAAGTATCTGCACGTTCAAGATCTAGCTTCACCTCACTCACAAGATCTTCCGTAATTCGCACTTTCTCCCAGTAACGTTCCGAAAAAGCCAAAAGATTACTATGATGAGACTCTAAATCCACCAAAATCTCCCCCTCATGGCTCCCATCCTCGCTTAGCCACCCCTCAATTCCATTAGCTAGTAAATTTAGTCCCTCCGTCGCATTTTTCACAAAAATCACTTCTAGTGGTTCACAACCTAAAAACTTAGCAGTTATCTCACGCGCTTGCCAAAGTTCCGCCGTTGCAAGCTCCGACAAGGCATAGACTCCGCGCAAAGGATTCGCATTTTTCTTTGTATAAAAATCTTGTTCAGCCAAAAGCCCAACCGATAATCTCTGCATGGTAGCCGCGTTATCTAGGTAAACAAAAGGCAGGGTTTCATCCAACTCATTTTTCTCAAATATCTCAAATTCTTCTCTGTACATTTCGTTTATCCTTAACTTTTTTATTCAATTTTTGGCACATCTTCTATTCAATTTAGTACGCCACTCACAGTTTAATTTACTTATGCTTAAATCTTGTATTCATGCTACATATTCTGCATTTCTAACTTAATTAAGTTATTCATTTCCATCGCATATTCTAGTGGCAAAGCTTTCGTAATTTCTTCCGAAAATCCTCGAATTAAAATCTCCTTCGCTTTTTCCTCGCCAATTCCGCGTGTCGCAAGATAATATAAAATCTCTTCTGATAATTTCCCCACCGAAGCCTCATGCGTTACTTCCGCCTCCCCAGAATTCACATCCACCATTGGCTCTGCATAAGCCCTCGATTCGTTATCTAAAATCAACGATTTGCAATCAATGTAAGCCTTCACCCCTTTTACCCCCTTCCCTACTTTCGCCAGAGTTTTCGTCATACTCACACCCCCATTTTTCGACACCGACTTACTCCGTATAATCGCCGATGTATTATCCGCCAAACAAATCGCTTTCGCTCCAGAGTCCAAAATTTGTTCACCTGAAGCCAAACTCATCCCCAAATATTCCATTTTCGCCCCCTCTCCCTTTAAGATCGTCGTCGGATACAACATTGTCACCTTCGAGCCAAAAGTCCCTGAGACCCACTCCATTTCCCCGCCCGTTTCCACAAGCGCTCGCTTAGTATTCAAGTTGAACACATTTTTTGACCAACTTTCTACCGTCGAAAAACGCATTTTTGCCCCCTTTTTTACAAAAATCTCTACCGATCCCACGTGTAGATTATTTTTTTCATACTTTGGCGCTGAACATCCCTCAATAAAATGCAGTTCGCTTCCCTCATCTACCACGATTAAGGTATGTTCGAATTGCCCAATCCCCGGTTCATTCATTCGATAATAACTCTGAATTGGTAGCTCCGCCGCCACCCCCTTAGGTACATAAATAAATGACCCGCCACTAAACATTGCCGCGTGTAACCCCGCAAATTTATGATCATCTTCTGGCACCAATTTCATAAAATGCGCTAAAAAGATTTCGCCCACCGGTGCACCATATTTCGCCAAATTTTCTTCCGGGCTCTTCTCCGTCGCCAAGATTGCTTCCTCTAGTGGTAAAAACACCACCCCAGACTGTGCTAATTTTTCTCGCATCCGGTGATAAACCACCTCTGAATCATACTGCGCACCCACGCCAGCCAGCCACTCTTTTTCTGCCTCTGGAATTCCTAAAGCCTCGAAAGTCTCTCGAATATCTCTCGGTACCTCATCCCAGGAAGTTTTTACCTCAACATCATCCGCTTCTTTATAAAATCGAATCCCCCCTGCATTAATCTGCGAAATTAACTCTTCTATCCCTGGCAACATCTTCCTCAGATTCTGTTTTTGCCAAGCCTGCACCCCCCGAAGCCTCTTTTCTAGCACCCATCTCGGTTCTCTTTTTTGTCGATGAATCGCCTCCGCCGCTCGACGCACTACCTCTTTTTTCACTTCACACCCCTCTCGTCCATCACGCCGCTCTCGCCTATCACGCCCCTATCGTCCAATGCTCTCGCCGACTTCTCATCACCACACTCATTTTCTGAAAATCTCTTCGACTTCTCATCGCCACGCTCATTTTCTACCACTATTAGTTCTCCGCCCACCAACTCAACCGCCTTATCCACCTTCAATTTTTCCAAAATCCTCAAATTATGCGAAATAATCAAAAAACTCGCGTTTGTTTCTCGCTGATAATCCGCCAAAATTTGTGAAATTTTCCCCGCCGATTCCATGTCTAACCCCGAATCCAGTTCATCCAACATACAAAATTTCGGCTTCAAAGCTAACATCTGTAAAATTTCATTCTTTTTCTTTTCTCCTCCCGACATCCCCACCCCACATTCGCGCTCCATAAAAAACATCGGAAGCCCCAACAATTTCTGATTTGACATCAAGCCACTACGCACCTCATCGAGCCGCACCTTTTCGCCACGTTCCGTTAATCCAGTTCGAATAATTTCCGTCGTGGAAACGCCATTTACTTCCGGCGGTATTTGAAAACTCAAAAACATCCCGAGAAGACTTCGCCCCTCAGTACTTAAACTCTGAATTTTCTCTCCCAAAAATTCAATTTCTCCCCCTAAAATTTCATATCTCGGATCCCCCATAATCGCTCCTAGCAGTGTCGATTTTCCAGAGCCATTTTTCCCTTTCAGTACCAAAGTTTCCCCCGGCAAAATCTCAAAATTCACCCCCCGAAGCACCACTTGCTGATTTTTTTTAATCGCCACCGTCAAATCCGAAACTCTGAACATTTCACCTCTACTACTTCTTTATTAAATTATAACATTGTCTCTTGATAGAATGAATTATCTGCGTTATAATTAAATAACAATCCCCTGTAGCTCAATGGTGGAGCAAGAAGCTGTTAACTTCGAGGTTGTCAGTTCGAGCCTGACCGGGGGAGCCATATGAAAAATCAGGCCCTAAAGGCCTGTTTTTTATATTCCCAAGTTTAGTTACGCCAATTTTTATAAGTTTGTCATCTTCGTTTCCCTCCAAATTGGCTAATGAATACCATTTAGTAGGAGTTTTGTTGTTTTATTGCTGCTTTTACTACTGCTTTATCTGAGACTCTCATTCAAACTTTATATTATATAACAAAACCTGCGTGATTTAGTGCGAAGTAAATTATTCTCTTTCGCCAATTTCGTCCAATATCATTTCAGATATATTAAATCCAAAGAACATTGCTTCCATCTCTACAAACTGACTAGCGTAGTCGTTTGCACAATGAGTTTCTGTAGACTTATAATTATTAAACTCATAGGAATATAGTTCCGACCTTTCCATATCACTATTAGAAACTTTATGCTGGTAAGCGTGAAACATCTCGTGGGCTATAATCCCGAATATTTTACATGCGAGTTCCTTTTTACCTAAACGAGAATCGCCGATTCCAGTTCGTATGACTATCGAATTATTAGAGTGTTTGTAAAAAGATTTTGGTTTCTCTTCAAACGAAGTCTCATATTTCATTTCTGGGTCTATATCTAAAACTTCTGATAAGCTTGAATAGAGTGCATTGCCCGCAGGTTTTAAATCTTCGTATTTATAAAATCTGGATATAATTTTATCGTGGTCTGAATTTTTGAATTTTTCTACGAATGGCCGAACGACATCTTTTATCTCTTCTTTATTTTTTTCCCAAAAATCAAGCCCGAACTTATCTTCTTGGCTGCTTAGGTCTTCGTTTTTTAAAATCTCATTATTCATTATAATATTTTCATTATAGCATAGGTCAACGGCACCAAAACAAACTATTGCTTTTGCGGCCCCTTTTTACTATAATGTAAACATATTCGGCACCTAGCCGCACACACCCCAACCGAAAGGTTGGGGCAAATTTTTTATTCAAGTGGTGCAGGAAAGTCATTTTTCTAGTCAGCAAAAATCCCCTCTCTCGAGGGGATCCATAATTAAAGGAGCATTTTTCGCTAAGTTACCAAGCGAACTCTATGCCGCGTTGTCTTGCCCGAATAAATAACACGACTACAGTAGCCATCATCGTCAAAGCTAAAATATACACATTAAACGCCATTGCAACCAGCATCAAAGCTGGCATTAATGCTAAAAATACCAGAGAACTTGATGTAAAATTTTCTTTTATATCCTCATTCTTAGTATTTCTAAGATTCTTCTTATACATTAACCATTCGCCGATTGTGTTAATAACCAAAACAATAAAGCTGAAATATGCAATCGTTACAAATCCATCAGACTTCTTTAAATAAAAAAATGAAATCCAAGATGTTAGCTCACAAACGATTCCGTGTATATATATTTGACCTAAGTCAATATTCTTTTTCTTAAGTTCCTCATCTGACATCGACGAATCGTCGAAAAACTTAATCGCTAGAACCATAAAACCTATAGCTGCAATCTGCAACCCATAACGATAACCATTCAAGCAAAGCAACATGAAGATAATACATCCAAAAATCTTCAACCAACAAGTTACAATTGTATTTATTTTGTGCATACGCACCTCCTTGTAAAAATACTAGGCCACTAAGGCCTCAAATGAAATTTACTGACCAAGGCCAGTAAATTAGTTACTCTCATATTATCTCACATTTATTAAAAAATAGCAAACAAAAGATCACACTCCAATCTATTTACTAAAAGTCATCACCATAAAATAGTTATTTTATTTACAATAATAACCTTGATTTTTAATTATTCCCTGATACAATAAGATTATATTCGGGGATTTCCCGCACCCTAGTCGCAAGACTAGGGGAAATTTTTTATAAATATAACTTTTTAAATCCCTCATATATTTTAGACATATCTTTCTCGTCTAATTGACCTAAACGAGTATATAATCTCGCACTACTAAAAACTTTCGCCTGAGAAAGCACCGCATATACATTTTTGTTTTGAAATGAAAATTCTATATACCAAGAACCGCTATGTTTTTGAGTTGATAACGGAATTCCCATAAACCCTAAATGACTCAATTTCCGATAAACTAAAACTGGTCGTGAAAAGTATTCACTCTTACCATTTATTTCGACACCAACATTTTCACCAATGGCCGTCCACCAAACCTCACCATTATTTATTCGTGGAATTTTATACTCAGATATATTATGTTTTATTTCTTTAATAACGAACCATTTATCTAGAAGTTCATGCTTAATTTTTTCGTTGTTCATAAAAACCTCATTTTTATAAAAAACATACGAAAACTAGAAAATCCATCAAAATATCCCAAAAGTTTAACAGTTAATAAGTCAACTGCATATCCCTGATATCAATATATCACTCATTAGTAAAAAGCGTCAAACATTGCAAAAACCCCAATCTCACAATTGGGGTTCCCTATTTTCCAGAATCTAACTGATTATTTTATCTCGATCTCAGCCGAAATTCCTAAATGATCCGAAGCATAACCTTCATACACCATAAAGTTTTTCGCTTCCAATTTATCGTTTGGCATAATATGGTCACATGGCACCTCGCCATTAAATTTCAAACCCGAAAGTGTATTTTTCACCCCGTTTTCATACGTCAAATCACGCAAGAAATCCAATTCCCTCATCGCTGGCGCCTCGTGTCTCACATTCAAATCACCACAAAGCACAAATGGCTTATCCTGATACGGTTGAATAATCTCCGCCAAATGCTTAAATGCCTTCACTGTATCCTCGTCCCCGAGTGGCTGCGAACGCCAAAATCCATGATGATTTGCGATCACCACACCGTTTTCTAGCTCCACGACTTGCACATTTAAATTGTTTGAACACATTTCTTCCAAAATCGTATGTTCCGTATATTCCCCGTTCACAAAAGTGTTCATCGTCGAACGAAACGGAATTCTACTTAAAATCATATTTCCTAGATCAAAACTTCCGTTCGCCAAGTCACTACTCCAGTTTGGCGAAAAATAAGCATACGGCATCCCCGTCGCCTGCTTAATTGCTTCCGCATCAAAACAAAGTCGCGCTAGATGCACCTGGCAATTCTCTGAGCTCATCACTTCCTGCATACAGATTACATCAAATTTATTATTTTCCAAAAAGCGTTTTAATTCCCCCTCCACTTTTCCCATCCATACGTTCAATTGTAAAATTTTCATGCTTATATTGTACACCAAAAATCCCCTCATCGAGGGGATTTTAAAACTAGTGAAATTATTCAGCATGAGATTCCGAAGTATTTTTATTTTTCTTTCTCCTCTTCGGGCTCACATTCTTCCTGTTCTTCATAGAATTGGAAGTCGTCATCATCTGAAACTAACGGCCAAACCCCCATTGAGAATAGCGTTATGTTTATCGCTATACACACTAAAAGTTCTGCCAAATTTCGACAAGCCATAATCGTTAACCCCCAAAATGGAATTAACATCATCGAAAAGAACCAGACATTCGAAAGACTCCTACGCATCTGTTCTGAATATTTGTCATGTGTAAAAACCCAAATAATCAGACAATAACAGAATAAAAATCCTACCATGAAAAATACAATTGTTGGTATCGAGTTTCCGCATACATAAAAGACCATGAGCATTACCAAAATTCCATAAACAAAATCTGCTAATGACACCCGACCTTCGAGTAGTGTCTCTCCTAGCATCCAAAAATCACATTCCTGTTTCCTGAAAATTGCCTGCCGAAAATAGTCTATCATTACAACCGCGAACCCTAATATGCTAATACCGACACCTACCTGAGGATCACTCAAACAGATAATCGTCGAAATTAAACATAACAGAATTCTCATTAAATTTCTATTGCTAAGTTTAAACAATTGTTTCATTTTCCCCCCTCCATTTTCCACACTGTCTGTGTTTTTAGTGGTTTAATGCCCCTACACAGGCCAAATAAGTCAAAACCGCAGCCATAATTAACACGTAACTCAAGATCAAATAAATCGCACTTGACAGAATTCGATTCAGTTTCAGAAAACTTTTCTCAAATTCCGCTGGCCAAAAAATCTGCAGACCATAAAAAGCTGTCGCCAAGCTCACCAATATTAGTGCAAAAACCGTCGTCAACTTCTCTGTTCCCGGAATAAAAATATACACGCTATAGGTTAAAAAAATCCATGCATGCATATTATTACAGAATTTTCGATTCAAGCTTAGCTCTTCTGACAGGAATTTCACCCACTTGTTATTTACTCGCATATATGGGTCTAACCAATACGCATTCGTGAGCAGGCTCGGCAAAACCATCACCGGAAGTCCGATCATCAAAATCGCCATCTTATAGCCATTTATCACCGAAAATCCAAAAAATAACACCGTTAAACTAATTACCACCTCTAACAGCATAATTCCGTTTAAC
The DNA here is from genome assembly GCA_965245025.1 of uncultured Candidatus Saccharibacteria bacterium. Lineage (GTDB taxonomy): Bacteria > Patescibacteriota > Saccharimonadia > Saccharimonadales > Saccharimonadaceae > Nanosyncoccus. The sequence continues at coordinate 15,041 of CBDEYN010000015.1, forward strand.
ACTCTGGTACGTCGATTTTTCTCCTGTACCACTGATGTGATTTTTTCGCCTTCAAGGCCATTCACTACTTCACTTAATTTAATCAATTCCACAAAATTTCCCTCCATTTTTCCCTCCTTGTCGTATCACCGAAGTGAACCAAAAATAGTTTCAATTTTCCAAATTCAATTAAAATTAATTAGGATCTAAGTTTGCATAATTTCACCTCATTTCTAAAGAGCTATTTTGGGACAAAATTGTCCGAACACAAAATTACACCAATATTATAATACAAACAGTCATTTTTGTCAATATTTCACCCCTGTTATACTTCACCATGGATCTTCCTTTTTACTATTCCGCCATGCTTAAATCTCTTCACTCTTGCCCTATTTCTTATCCCGCTCTGCTTATTTTTATCCGCCCCTTCCTCTTTTCTCATCCCGCTCTGCTTATTTTTGCGGTATAATATAAGCATTATGGAGCACGAAACACGCAAAAATTTTAATCAATTTCAACAGGAACCGGAACTTCACACTCAAAATCGTAATCAAGGTCCTGAAATTCCTCAATTCAATCGCTCCACTGCTTATCAGGAACGCCAATTCCAGAGGCATCTTCAATCTGAACTTGATAAAAAGCGCGAAAACGAGCCTGCTCTCGACACTATTGGCGAAAGACTTATTTATCTAGCTACCATGGCTGCTCCTGCCATTGGTCGCGCTGCTCTACTTGCCATTGGCACAGGACTTGCCGTGAAAGGCGTTTCCGTATTGGCCAACCACCTCTCTAATCAATCCATTGAGCAACACCAAAAAGACATGGAAGAACTCGGCGCCCCCATCGAAGATGACGAAGAAGACGATTATAATCGCACCTTCACTGGTTATGAAGATTACATGAATCATCACAATGCTCTTCGCGCCCAAAAAGGCCTCGAACCAGATTACACTCCCGAAAATGGCCCAATTGAATACCAAAATCAATTCAATCCACTGATTGAAACCTCACAAGCTTCTAGCGACACCGAAAATTCCGCGTATTCCATCCAGCTAGATGATGCTATGCAAAAATTCACTCCCGATAATAATTTGACCATTCCAGAAGAAAAAATAGCTGACGATATTACTTCCATAAATACTAACGCCACCCCAATTGAACACCGCACCGCTATCACCTTACAAGACGAAAAACTCGCTCATACCGCCGAAAAAACCATTCTAAAAACGGTTAATTTCCCTGCCGGCATCGGCCAATTCAAATCCTTTATGGACTATAAAGCCATCACCGATAAAACCACTCCGAATTATAATTTCACTCACGAAAATGCCAATTTCCATGTCGGAAAATCCGGCCTCACCTATTATCAAGACGGCGAAAATACCTACCCTGTCGTCGCGGTCGGTAGTGGCATCTCCGATAAAATTGGCCAACTCATCGAGGTTACTCTTGATCATCAAGGTCATCAAAACACCTTACGTTGCGTGATTGGCGACCAAAAAGATGACGGTGACACCGACCCCACCACTCACACCGTTCACAAAAACGATCGCAGTGTGGTCGAATTCCTCGTCGATTATAATCGATTAAAAGAAGCCAATCCTACCGCTGTTAATATGGGTGATCTCACCTATCTCGATAATTCTCAGTTCAATCTCAAAGGTAGCGTCGCTAAAGTTCAGGTCCTCGACCAAAATTTCTACTCAAACAAAAATCAATAATCAAAAAAAATAAGCTCGAACCCCGAGCTTATTTTAATTCTGTACATCAAAATCCCAAGTTTATTTTATTCCCCACACCAATCACCCATTACTATCCCTAGAATTCACACACAAAAAATAAGCCCTCGCGGGGCTTATTTTAGCTTCTGTCTTATTTTGCAACAGAGAGTGAGATCTTGCGACCTTCACGATCGATATCTAGAACCTTGAAGTTCTTGCGTTCATTCAAAGTAAAGATCTTTTCTGGATCGACGTCGTTGCCTTCACCAAGTTCAGAAACGTGAACCAAAGCTTCAACAGCTGGAGAAATCTGAACGAAAGCACCAAATGGAGTAATACGAGTAACCGTACCTTCCACCTTGGAACCCTTCTTCAAGTTTTCTACCTCTGATAGCCATGGATCAGCCACGAGTTGCTTGATGGAGAGACTGAGACGTTCCTTATCAATCGCAATAATTTTTGCCTTGATAGTGTCGCCAACCTTAACGTAGTCAGATGGATTATTGACGCGTTCCCAAGAGATTTCTGAGATGTGCACCAAACCTTCGATACCTTCTACATTTACGAATACACCGAAGTCTACTACACCGGTTACTACACCTTCGACGGTGTCACCGACATGAAGTTCAGCAAAACGAGCAGCGAGGCCGTCTTTGACAGCTTCCTTTTCAGAGAAGATAAGCTTATTATCTTTCTTGCTTGCATCAAGAATGCGAACCTTGATTCCCTTACCAACAAGAGAATTGAGGCGTTGCAAAATTTCATCCTTATCAGCAGAACCTACACGTGGGTAGTGTTCAGCAGAAAGTTGTGAAACTGGCAAGAAACCACGAATTCCTTCGTATTCCACGAGAAGACCACCACGATTTGCATCAAATGGGGTAACTTCCACGATTTCAGAAGCATCGAGCTTAGCTTGGATTTCATCCCAACCCTTGTCCTTCACAGCCTTGCGGAGTGAAAGAAGCACCATGCCGTCTTCCATCTCAGAATCAATCACAGAAGCGGTCACTTCTGCACCTTCTTCGAGGTTACGTGCGAAAGAAGCTTCGCGGCGAGGCACCAAACCTACACCTTGTGCACCGAGATCAATCAAGATTTCGTGCTTTTTTACTGATAAAACAGTACCTGAGACCACGTCTCCAGTTGCTGCTTTTTTGATAGAGTCACCAGCGTTAGCTAGCAATTCATCCATTGTTACTTTTTTGGCATCAGCCATTCTTATATTTTTCCTTCCTTCAGGCCCGTTCAGCTGATTTTCTTCCACAAAAAATCACTTGAACGAACCCGAATCTATTCCTTAATATATCAAAATCACCTCTGTTTGTAAAGTGTTACCAGCATTCAACCCTAACCACTCACTTCTAGTATCCACCCCTAATCTATCTCCGCTTCTGCTTTCTTTTTTTCCTCACTCAAACTACAATAACCTTATGAAAAGCGAGGTTACCCATCAAAAAAATTCTTCCCCTAGTGAGGTTACGCATAAGAAGCAGCAATTTCTCGATTTTTTGCGCGCCGAGTATCCCGATTATCATTTTTACCTCAAATCCCGCTTCTCTTTTCGTTATCCTAA
>CBDEYN010000016.1:0-17798 GCA_965245025.1 uncultured Candidatus Saccharibacteria bacterium
TATTATTTTTATTATTATTTTTATTATTATTTTTATTTTTATTTTTCTAATTGCCGTGAGTTCATCTTTTTACACAAAAAATATTCATAGACCGAAGTCCCATATTAACCGCACTACCGCATCGCTAATATGGTCTTCGGGAAGGTCATATTTTTTATATAAAACACACTCTACGATTTACTCACAACCGCATCGGGGCCTTCACCTTTAGGGAGAATTTCCCGTCATGTGGGAGCAAAAAGCTCCCAAAGTTTATCTAATTAACGAAAGTTAACTTTGATTTTTTGTGCGCGTGAGCTGTTTTTTACAATGATTTGCTTTGGCATATTGCCTCCTTTTTTGTTTTTATTTTTATCAATGGAGCTGAAGTTGTGCTGAAAATCTAAGCTAGCTTTAATTTCTTTTTGCTACTCTTAATTTTGCACTTCTCGCTCGCGGATTGATAACGAGTTCAGATTCCCCCGCAATTACTGGGTTTTTCGTCAAAATTGTTAATTTTGATTCATACCCTAGCGCACTTTCCTGCTTAAAATATTGCTTCACCAGCCGATCTTCCAAGCTATGAAAAGTAATAATCGCTACCCTACCATTTGGTTTCAAAAGTTTAGGTAATAATGGTAAAGTTTTTTCGATAATCGAAAGCTCATCGTTTACAAAAATTCTTACAGCTTGAAAAACCTGTGTGGCTGGATGTTTTTTATGCCATCCATTTCCAGCGATTCGATCCGCCAATTCCTTAGTTGAAGAAAAAGGTCGACTCGTAACAATTTCCCTCGCGTGTTTTTTCGCTAGACCAATAGATTCTTCGCCGTATTCTTGGAAAATTTCTACCAGTTTTTTCTCTGGAAAATGATTAATCACCGTTTCAGCTGATAATTCCTGCGTCCTATCCATGCGCATATCTAAAGGTCCATCATTTTTGAATGAAAAACCTCGATCCGAATTATCTAATTGCGGAGATGAAACTCCAAAATCTGCCAATATCATATCAAAAGTTTTTCCACACTCGATTAAGTGTTGCGCCGCACTATAAAAATCCATTTGCAAAATATCTAACTTTGATTCATCCAAAGGATACTTCTCTCGAAGATATTTCACAGCATTCTCATCTCGGTCTACCAAGATGGAACCCTTATAATTCTGCGTAACCGCCAAAACCTTTCCCGCATGACCCGCATATCCCGCTGTCAAATCCAAATAAGATTCGCCCAGTTTCGGGTTTAGAGCCTCGAGAACTTCTGATAGCATTACAGGTTTGTGAAGTTCATTCATAACTACATTATAACTTATCCGAGGTTTCTCTGATAGGTTTTTGTAGTTATTTGCTTCTTGTTTGAGATCGCTCAACTAGAAATTTTAGCGTGTTTGTGTTTGTATAGTTTTTGTTATTTAAACGAAACGTTTTACCTAGCAATAAAGTATCACAGTTTTACCACTTGCGCGGCTCATAACTATGATTGTTGAGAGACTTATTGTGTAGGTTGCATATTGAGTTAATTGGGAGGTGTTTTAAGAAGTACGAATGGCTTTGATTACGCGTGTCCTAAACGCGCGCCAAGACTCCTAGTTGACCGACCTCAAACATTTTTTAATGTACTTTTGTTTTTGTGGTTTTTGTTTTATTTATCCACTGACCTAATTCTAAATTATATTTATGCTTATTGCAAGTACTTTTTCACATAATTTTTTACATTTTTTCGCAGACTTTTCCACAACTAAACCACCATATCTATTTTTTGCACAAACCCTGCTGTATATATAGAGCTCACTTCACCTCTGTTAATTCTTGCGCAAATTATTTGTCGGGTTTTCCACACCTGTGCAAAACTTTTTGACGCTTCCCTGTTATTTGCTTATTTTTCTTAGCCCCATCCCAGCTTTATTGCTTTTTGTCTTTTTTAATTTTTATTACATAATAACCGAACGCTCATATTTGCGAACATCATCTTTTTATTTCAAAATATATTACAAAAATTAATCCTTCCAAAATTCCCCCAACATCAAAAAAACCGAACAAATTTCTCCATCTCGTTTTTTCATCCTCCACCAAAAACCGAACATCCGTCACGCACCATTTCCGTCTCTTTCGTAAAAACTCACCACCCAAAACAATGTGTAAAAAAGAAGTCTCTTCATGAAACCTCTTAATTAATTTTGTAATTAATTTTTGTGTTCAATCTCACCGTGCAGTTTACTTATAATACGCGCGACTCTCAATCCTCACATCCACATAGGTTGGCGCGAGATTATTTGCTATCAAATAACGCTGCATTCGCTCGATATCCTCCGCCGATTCCGCTGGTGAACGGTCAATCAGGCACTTATAGTATTCCGAACGTCCCTCAAGATAAACATCTAGCTGTCTCGTCTTATCTGTAGGCAGCACCACCTTAGCCATCTTCACTCCTAAGTCCTTCAAATCAGATTCTAAAAGCGCCACGTATTGCTTAATCTTGTCCGTAATCAGGTTTTTATTCCCCGATTCATCGACAATTTCCACACTCGAAGTTAAATTCACCACTGTCGGTTTCGCTTCCGTCTTTTTCGCGCCACCCCGATTGATCAGACTTACCGCGCCAAGTGTCAGACCTGCCGTACCAAGCGCCAGCGCCGTACTCAGCCCCACGAAACGCATCACTTTTTTACGTTTTCGCCTTTTTTCTTCCTTCAGCCTCGTCGACTCCAGAATCACTTCTTCCCGCTTCGAGGCAATCGTCTTATTAATTCTCACTTTTATCGCCTTTTTATTTTCAAAAACTTATTTTAACCCTAATTCTTTCAAATCTTTTTTCAATCTTACTTTTTCAAACCCAACACTAATTTCGCGAGTGATTCGCTCGCATCTAATTTCGCATATTTCTTAAAATTCATCACTAGCTTAGCCTGCTTTTCACTATTTTTTAGCAAATTCAAAATCTTTTTCAATAATTTTTCCGGATCAGCTTCCATCTCGCGGTCCAAGATCATTTCTACTGCCTCATCACGCGCTAATTTTTCCGCGTTCTTCACTTGATGTCCGCCCGGCAATTTTTCAAACGGCACCAAAATCGTTGGCTTTCCCAGACTGGCTAATTCCGCCATCGTGGTCGCGCCCGCACGCGAGACCACGATATCTCCCGCCCCTAAAATTTCATGCATCACTGGCGAAAAATTCCACATCCGAAACTCCGAAGTCAATTTACCTTTTTCCCAAGTTTCATATTTCTTCAAATCAATCATATCTTCGTAATGCTTACGACCAGACACTAGACCCACCGACGTATACTTCAGAAGTTCTGGCAAAATTTCACGAATCGCCTGGTTAATATGCATTGACCCCTGTGACCCCCCTGTCACAATCACTAAATTTCGCTCCGGATCGAATCCCAATTCTCTTTTTAGGCGTCTCTTCTTGCTCTCCGCCACTTTTTCAAATTCTTTCCCCACTGGAATCCCCACAAATACATAACGCGAATCCTCTTTTTCCACTGGCGTGCCCATAGCAATAATTTTCGCTTTTTTACTCAAAATTCGGTTCGCTAATCCCATCGTCGCATCCGATTCGTGAATCAGATATGGAATCTTAAAAATTCCCGCCACAATTCCAATTGGCAATCCTACGAATCCCCCTTTCAAAAAAATCACATCCGGTCGATTCTCTTTTCGACTAAAACGCCACAAAGTTTGCAGAAAACCCATAGCAAATCCGAAAGCCCCCGCAATATTTCCGAACACCACATCGAAGAAGGTCTTCGCGTGATTATCAAAATAATCCGACAATTTCAAACCATGGTAACGGTGAAATTTTCCCGCAAAAACTTTACGCACGCGCAGATATAATTTCACTCCCGTTTCTTCTTCGCCACCCCAAGCCAGCTTTGCTTCATTCGCTAGCTTCACTACATTCTTATAATATTTCGCATCAGTCCAGAATTCGATTTTACTCTTCGGCTTCATCTTCAAAATTTCTTGCACCACCGACATCGCTGGAGTAATATGCCCGCCCGAGCCCCCGCCTACTACTAAAATTTTCATCTTCTTCCTCCCGACCTGCTACTTCTGCTCATCCTTAAATTATTTTTAATTTCCTCATTTCGCTCATCATCTGAAATTTCCGTCCTCGCAGTAAACCGTGAAATATTAATTACTAACCCCAAAGAAAAACACGTTATCAAAAGACTCGTTCCGCCTTTCGAAAGTAACGGCAAAGTAATACCCGTAAGCGGAATTAGCGCAATCATCGCACTAATATTCACCGCCACCTGTGAAAATAACCAAGCAAACACCCCCATTGTCACCAATCTAAAGTAGAGGTTTTCCGAAGTGTTCGCCACTTTCAAAATTTCCATAAATAAATGCACATAAAGTCCAATTACAGCCACCGCCCCGACGAATCCCCACATTTCGGAAACCACTGCGAACATCGAGTCCGTAATCGATTCCGGCAAATATCCCGCCGTCTGCACATTGTTCCCGATTCCTACTCCGAGTAGTCCACCCGACCCCACCGTAATTAGCGCGTTTTCAATATGATAATCCGTCGTCGCATCACCCTTACCCGTAAAAGTAAACAAACGTTCACGACGGTGCGGTGAAGACAAAATCATCCCCACGCCCAGCGCCAAAATTACCGCAAACATAATCATAATTTTCCAAATCTTAACCCCTGCCACAAATAAAATCGTCAACGCAATTACCCCGAGCGGCACCGCCGAACCCAAGTCTTTCTGCGACACTACAATCAAAAAGAGTGAAATTCCTAAAACGCCAAAAAACTTTGCATAGAATTTATAACCTTCTCTCAAAATCTCCGCACTCGCCCAACCAGCAGCCTTGCCTCGCGCTAAAATTTTTGCCACGCCATTCATCACCTTATTACTCTGTCCATTCCCCCGCGCCAAATTTCCCGCCGTATTAAAGCCCCGATTAAAGCCATAATTATTACCACTAAAATTCGCCTGACCAGAAAAAGCCGTACGTCCCGAAACGCCCACCTGATTCTTCAGATTCACACCATTCCCTTCTTTCCTGTCTTTAATCCTCATGTATGAATCCATCAAAAACTGCATAAACATTCCAAGCGCCGTGACCTTACCGGCTTCTTCCAAAAATCCACCTCTCGCCTGAAAATCCGCGGTAATCTTTGCGAGATAAAGCATCACTCCTAACTTCAAAAAATCTGACACCTGAATCGTAATCGGCCCGAGTCTCAGCCACCTACAAGCACCTAACTGACAATACGCCAAACTTGAATGCCCTGCCGACACCGCCAGTAGCAAGTTCAAACTTAGACCCAAAAATAATAAAATTATCGGTAAACGCTTCGCCACTGCATCTAAAATGTGCCAAATCCCTGTCGACCTTTTAGTTTTTTCCACTTCCACCAAATTCACTCTAGTTTCAAAAAATAGCAACACCGCCGTAATCACCAAATATTTCACTTGATCCACCCAATACACCGTATCTTCCCCCTTCACTTTCGCATAAGACGGACCCACCAAGGCTATCATCATTAGCCCAATGGCAATCAAAATTATCATCGTAATGATAATTTTATAGTTTGCCTTATGTTGTCGCATCTAATCCCACTCCGAAAATTTTTATTTTTTAATAATTCCGCTCACCATCGCAATAAATACCCCCACAATCGCACAAACCCCGGCAATTACCCAAAAACGCATCACAATTTTTGCCTCGCCCCAGCCACTCGCTTCCAAATGGTGATGAATTGGCGCCGAAATAAAAATCTTGCGCTTGAAAAATTTCTTCGAAATCATCTGAATTAAGGAAGAACCTGCTTCCACCACGAATAATAATCCGATTACAGGCAAAAGTAATAATGAGTTCGTCATCATTGACACCACGCCAAGCCCCGCACCCAGTGCAAACGAGCCCACATCCCCCATCATAAAACGCGCTGGCGGCACATTGAACCACACATAAGAAAATAGCCACCCCACTACCGTCATACAGAAAGCAAATAAATAAACCTGCCCACGAAATAGCGCAATCGTCCCGAACGCACCATAAGCCATCATCGCAAGACCCCCAGCGAGGCCATCTAATCCATCCGAAATATTCACTGCATTTGAGGTCGCCACCACCGCAAAAGTAAATAACCCCACCATTACTACTCCGCCAATTTCAATATCACCCGCAAACGGAATATGGATACTCGTCCAGCCTAATTTGTAAGCAAAAAACCAACCTAACACCAAACTCACCACGGTAATCATGGCAAACTTAATTGGCGCCCGCAGTCCTGCCGCTCCTTCTCCCGAGCCAAAAACATTGATTCCATCATCGATCAGCCCCACAATCGCTCCACCCAAGAAACCAAAAATCGGAAGCCACGTTTGGGCACGATCGAAATTACAAATCAGTGTCACCACCGTCACCGCAATCACCCCAATAATTCCTGCCATCGTTGGAAAAACTCGCTTGAATTTATGCGCATGTAACTTCGTCATAATCGGCAGACCGTCACCCGAAACCGTCGTCTTTTTTTGCTTCTTCCAAAAATGGTATTTATAAGCTACGTGAGTGTAGAAAGGCGTCAAAAACATCGAAAGCAAAAAGGTACCGAGCGACAATAGTAAACCATATAATGCATTGTTATCTAAATTCCCCACGCCTTACCTCCTGACTTTATTATAGTTTATCATATACTTCGATATCTCATCAAAAATCGGCTTCGCATTAATCCCACCATCCAACTTTCGATTATCGCTCCAAACTTTCGTCATAATCACATAATCTGGCGTCTCCTCTAGTGACTTCGCCCCAAAACCCACATAAGTACCAATTGTTTCATCGAAACTATATTTGCCATTTTTCACGGTTTGCGCCGTACCAGTTTTGCCACCCACATAATAATCCTCATCGTAGCTCTTTACATTTGGAAAAACTAGACGCCCCGTATGCAACATTTGGCGCATCGTTCTACTCGTATCATTCTTATTCAACGCATCATGATCCGCTTTCGCGAGTTCTGTTCGCACAAACTTGCCATCCTTCATTTCCCCTGCAATCAAAGTCGGACGATAATATTCCCCGCCATTCACCACCGCCGAAAAAGCTGAAGCTACTTGAATAATCGAAAGGTCTAAGCTCTGCCCGAACGTCATATTCGCATATCTAGCATCCGTCGCATCAATATCATTTGGTGGCACGATTGTGCCCTTCGTTTCCGGCAATTCAATCCCCGTATATTTCCCTAAATTAAATCGGTTATGGTAATAATCATAAAGCTTTTCCTTACCTTGGTAAGTAATTTCCGAAGCCGAACCACCTAAAAGCTTCAGAGCCTGAATCGAACCCGTATTTAAGGAATAAGTTAGCACAGTTTGCATATTAACCTCCCCAGTGTGGCCCTTAATCGAATTCTCGATCGGCCAACCATCAATCACTAACTTATCCGTATTATAATAAGTCGTTTCTGGTGTCATCACCCCAGAATCAATCGCCGCCGCAATAGCAAAAGTCTTACACACCGAAGCCGGGTTGAAGGCGTTCATCGTCGCATCGGTTTGAAAGACCTTCGCATCGGTCACCTTGGCGTATTCTGCCGGATTATAACCTGGTTTACCCGCCATCGCCAAAATTTGTCCGGTCGCTGGATTCATCACAATCGCCGAACCATAGGTGATATTAAATTTTTTTGTCACTTCATCCACTGCTTCTTCCGCTTTTTTCTGAATATTGCGGTCAATCGTCAGCACTAAGTTTTTCCCGTCCTTTGCCGGAATTTTCACATTTTCATTACCAATCGTCAGTGGCACATTATTTGAATCTTTCACGGTTTTTAGCAAACCATTTTCCCCTGTTAATTCCTTGTTTAAGCTACCTTCTACTCCGTATTGACCTTCGCCTTCCTGATTCACGAAACCCAAAACCTGCGCCGCCATTTCCCCCTCTGGATACACCCGCGTCGTGGTTTCCTGTTCGTAAACTCCGACCAAATCCGCCTTTTTTAGGTTATTTGTCTCCGTATATGGCACATTCTTCGCTACTACAAAATATTTTCGTTCCGGATCCGCAAAAACCTCATCCCAACCCGTTTTGACACGGTAAGCCCCTACTATTTCATCAATTTTTTTAGTAATTTCCTCCCGTTTTTTCACCACCAAACTTGGATCAATCGAAATCGTATAAGTTTTCTTGTTCATCACGATTGGTACCGGGGTGTCGCCATCTAGAAAATAAATTTCCCCGCGCTTGGCAAAAATTGTCGACTTCATAATCTGTTGCTGATTCGCTTTTGCAGCATAAATTTTATGATTTACCACCTGTAAGCGAAACAGCTGAATCACAATCAAACCAAACACCAAAAAACAGAGACCCTGAATCAAACTCGTTCGTGATTTCAACCTCTGTTTTCTCATATGCTTAATTATAGCATAAGGGGCTTATTTTTTATTCACATCCGACTTCTTATTTATCTCGGTTTTTGGCGACTTCAGATTTTTTCACCCCCTCCGACTTTTTCGCGTCATCAATCTTCTTGCCAGCGTCAGATTTCTTTGCTTCGCCACCCATCACCATCTGAATCGTGCGATTTAATTGCTGCTTAATTTTATTCCGCGCATGTGGCGTAATAATTTTATCCAACCAACTCGGCTTCACCATTTGATTTTTCGAAGTCAAAATCTCCACCACGTCACCATTCTTTAATTTAGTGTTCAAGTTCGAAAGCTTACCATTAATCTTTGCGCCAATCACATGTCCACCCACTTCCGAATGCAATCGATAGGCAAAATCAAGAGGCATCGACCCCACCGGCAAATCAATAATATCCCCCTTCGGTGTATAAACGAAAAGCTTATCCGCAAACAAGTTGATCTTCAATTTCTTCATATCCACCTGCTTCCCCTCTTTTAGTTGCGCTGCCGCCATTTGTAGTTCCGAAATCCAGAGTAAGTTCGTTGGCAAATGTTGAATTTTCCCCATTTTATAGTTTTCCGTCAACTTTTGCTCATTATAGAAAAAGCTCGCCGCGAGACCTCGTTCCGCATATTCATGCATATCTTTCGTGCGAATCTGAAATTCCACAATCCGCTTATCTTTCGTTATCACCGTCGTATGTAGCGACTGATAACCGTTCTGTTTTGGCATCGCCACATAATCCTTAATTCTCCCCGTCATCGGCGTATACAGCGCATGAATAATCCCCAACGTCAAATAACAATCCGTCACATCTTCCACAATAATTCGAAGCGCCGTCAGATCGTATACTTCATCGATATTCTGATTGTATTTCGCTAATTTTTTATGCAAAGAATAAACCGATTTTACTCGTCCATCAATCTCAAATTTAATCTTTTCCGCCGCTAGTTTTTCCGACACTTCCTGCTTAATCTTCGCTAGACTCTTCTCCGCGGATTTATTACGCTCTTCAATCAATTTTTTCAAAAATTCAAAACGCTTTGGGTCAACATAAGAAAATGCAATATCGGAAATCTCCACGCGCAGCCTCCCCATATTCAAACGGTCCGCTAGTGGTGAAAAAATTTCCAGCGATTCCTTACCAATTTTCTTCTGCTTCTCTGGTGGCAAAGCTGACAAAGTCCTCAAATTATGTAAACGGTCTGCCAATTTAATTATCAAAACTCGAATATCCGCACCCGTCGCAATCAAAAGTCTCAAGAGATTGTCTTTCGTCGCCGGCAAATAGGTGTCAATATCTCGCATCCCCTGTCTGGCCTTACCTAATTTCGTCACGCCATCCACCAAAAATGCCACGGTTTCACCGAATTTTTCCTTAATTTCCTCTAATGTCACCCCGGTATCTTCCACTACATCGTGAAGTACTCCAGCGATCACCGTATCTTCATCCATCCCCCAATCTCGTAGGATATTCATCACTGCCAGCGGATGGATAATATATGGCTCACCCGATTTTCGCTTCTGCCCCTCATGCGCCTGAGTCGCAAAATCAATTGCAGCCTGTTCTCTCTCTGTTATTTTCGGTTGAACACATTTTTTACTCATTGTAATCTCGCTAATAATCTCTGCAATTCGTCTTCATTTTTACAAGCAAAAGTCACACTGCGCCCCCTCACGCGTACTTTTGCCGCATATTTTTCACTCAATTCGTTCTCTTGATGTAGATAAACATTAGTTTTCAGTAAATTCGCCGAACTTTTCTTCTTATGCTCCGCGATATAACGCTCGACTTTGCGCGCCGTCCACCCCTCTTCAATAATCATCGGCAAAACCTTCTTCACCATCTCTGGGTCTGCCGAAATTAACGGCCTCATCACCCCCTCAGTAAGCTTATGTTCGACCATCGCATGCTTCACTTCGTCCGGCAAATTCAAAAGTCGCATCGTGTTAATCACCGATGAGGTACTTTTCCCCACTCGCTTAGCAATTTCCTCTGGCTGAAGATTAAATTGATTTTTCAATTTCGCATAAGCCGTCGCCATTTCAATCGCGTTGAGATCTTCGCGCTGCGCATTTTCAATAATCGCAAGCTCTAGTTGGTTTTGCGCGTCGAGAGTACGAATAATTGCCGGAATTTTCTCTAATCCCGCCATTTTCGAGGCACGATAACGTCTTTCACCGGCTACAATCTTATACTTATTCCCCTCCGCCACCACCACAATCGGCTGCAAAACCCCGTGTTCACGAATCGAATCCGCAAGTGCTGCTAAAGCCTCTTCTGAAAAATCCTTACGTGGCTGATCGGTTTCTGGCATAATTTTCGTCAGATCAAGCTCTGTCAACTGGCTCTTCGAGCTATCCTCTGATAAAGTAATATCAAAATCATCCTCTACGATATCCGTAGGAATTAAACTTTCAAATCCGCGACCCAAACCTTTTGCCATTTTCACACTCTCTTTTTCTTTTTACACTCTTTTTAATACTTCTTTTGCTAATTCCTTGTAAGCCTTCGCACCCTTACTGAATCGATCGTAATCCCCCACCGGCACTCCGTGACTTGGTGCTTCTGCTAATCTCACGTTACGTGGAATTGTCGTCTCAAAAACCTTATCTCGGAAATATTTCTTAATTTCCGCTAGTACCTGCACCGATAGAGAGGTACGCTTATCATACATCGTCGCGAGCACCCCTAATAATTTCAAGTTTGGATTCATCGCCTTACGTACTAATTTTACCGAATCCATCAGCTGCGCCACTCCCTCTAGAGCGTAAAACTCGGTCTGTACCGGCATCAAAAGATAATCCGCCGCAATCATCCCATTCACCGTTAATAATGAAAGACTTGGTGGCAGGTCGATAATCACAAAATCATAATTATCTCGCACTTCACTAATTGCATTTTTCAGCTGAACAAATTTTTTACTCAGCTTCGTCATCTCAACTTCGGCATTAGCCAACTGGGGTGTAGTCGGTGCTAAGTCCAAACCCTTAAATTTAGTGTTCAAAATTATTTCTGACAATCGCCTCTCGCCCAAAATCACTTCCGACATTGTATTCGAAAGTTCATTGTTCATGTAATTACGCTCAAACTGCGCCTTATCAATACCCAGACCCGACGTCGCATTTCCCTGCGGATCAAAATCAATTACTAAGACTTTTTGTTTTTCTTTCATCAAATAGTACGCCAAATTAATCGTGGTCGTCGTCTTACCGACCCCGCCTTTTTGATTTGTGATACAAATTACCTTCGCCATATCTATTTATATATTACCATAATATTCATAAGAATAATCATTATCACGGCAAAAAGCCCCAAAAAAGACCCCGTAGGGCCTTTTTCTTATTTGATTGAAGTAATTTCAATCACACTGTATTTTTGGCGGTGACCAGTTTCTTTGTGGACACGCTTCTTTGAGTGGTAGCGGATTACGCGGATCTTATCACCAGCGATTTTCTCTTCTACAACTTTAGCTGAAACCTTGACACCTTTGACTTCTGGCGTACCAACGAGGGTTTTATCGCCATCAATTACAAGTAAAGCACCAGTTTCGAGCTCTTTAGTTCCTTCCGGGAGGAGGTCCACCCGTAGGGTCTCACCCTCAGCTGCGATATATTGCTTACCGCCGATGAGTACAACTGCCTTTTTCATAATATTCCTTAATGTATTATTAACTTTGACTATTCTAGCATATTTATCTCTTTTTTTCAATAACTAAGCCAAAAAAAAGAACCCCGCTCTCATAGGGTTCTTTTTCGTACTTAATCGTCTACACGATTACATTAGATCGAAAGGGGCTCTTTATTCTTTATCTTCGTGTTGCTTTTCTAAAGCCTTAAGTTGCTTAGTCGAAGCAATGTAGTAAGCAGTACCGATACCAATCATGGCAGTCACCACTACGGCTAATACGGTTTCGGAAGCACCAGTGTGGGGGAGTTCCTTTGGCGTATTAGGAGTTTTTGGCTTGTCTGCACAATCACGATGAACCGTAACCTTTACCTTACTATGAATCGTAGTGTCGAGCACCGCGATAGCTGAATTGTTGTAAGTTACAGTGTCGCCACATGGAAAAATTTTTTCGTCTTCAGAGAATTTTACTTTGTAAGTAATGAAAGCTTCTTCACCGGCATTGTAATCACCGATATTAAAACCATTTTTGAAGAGATTTTCTTTTTCAAAACCAGCAGAACGAGGAGTCTTCAAGAAAGTTGTACCAGGAATTGCAGTCATACCAGTACCGAGCAAGTCATAAGCAGAAACTCCGCGTTGAATTGTCGTACCAGTGTTTTTATAGCGCAATTTGAAATCGATAGTTTCACCTGGAGCTACCGTAATTTCTGTACGGTAATCATTCATATTTTCCTTAGAAGCCATTTTTTCACCGGTGAAGCCAGCTTTGTCGGCCTTAATGCGGAATTTTACATAACCGGCAAATTCATTACAACCAGGAATCACACCCCAATAATTCTTCGTATAGCCTAAGAATGTTCCACCATCTTTACCAAAGAGAGCGTCATCATTCAAAGTAGAACCGTTTAATGAGCCACTATTACTTAATTTTGCGGAATTAGGTACATAGCGTAAAGAAACGGTTTCTTTAGCATGCAAGTAAGATGTACTCCATACTTCTTTTGGCGTTGCATTCGAAGCCGAAATAGTACCCTTAATTACCGCAGCATGTCCTGCCTCAAGCCTATCCGTAATTTTATCCATACGCAAACGTACATTTTGTGCAACACCACGATGATCGCCATCATTAAGTTTCGCAGAGGCGTTATTGTGATAATACACAAATACTTCATATTCGGAACCCGGCTCAACGGTTACATTGTTAGAAAACTTCTCCTGACTTCCAACCTTTCGAACGCGAACAAAGTTGGACTCGTCGCCGATTTCCGGATTATCCGTCATTGAGTTAAAAGTAACATGGTCCGCTGGATTGCTCCAAGTGTATGTCGGACGATTTTTTGGGCCCCATGTTTCAATCCCCTCTGCATGAACGGCTCCGTGGATTTGGTTAAGACTGAGCGCACCTGCGACCACTGCCCCAATTACTGGAAAGATACGACGTGCAGAACTACGCATATCTTCCCAAGTTTTTGTTTTTATGTTTATGTTCATCGATCTCCTTTCGATTAAGATCCTAAACTCATTTTAGACTATTTTTAGTTTTTGTACAATATATTTGTTCAATATTTTTTCTTCTCTATTGAGTACAATTATTGTTCAGAGTTGGAAGTCGCATCTACGGTTGTAGTTTGTCCAGATTCATGAGCAATTTTATTATCACTATTAGCACTTCTTACTGCATCAGCAATATCTACATCTGTTAAACTCTTGTCTTCACTATGAGAACCTTGAATATCTTGCCTCTCTACTGGCTTTTCTTCAGGTAATACCGAACGGTTTTTCGCATCCTCTTGTTTTTCCGTAGCTACACCTTCTTGGTGGACTACACCTTGGCTATTGTCTTGGGTGGTTACATATGAGTTTGGCGTCAAATCCTGTTTGGCTGCTTCTCTTACCATTTGATCGAATATGGCTTTATCTTCTATTTCGCTTCCAGGTAACTGTTTTGTTGCATCGTGATTTTCATCACCAAATTCATAAATTGCCTTATCCGCCTCAACTTTACCCATCTTTTGTTGATTGCCATCCGTAGATGCCGTATTGGTCTTGCCTTCGCTCACATTATTTTCAGGAGTCTTTGGATTCTCCTTTGGAGTTGGGGCTGGAGTTTCGTTCTTTGGCTTAGAAGGTTCCGGCTCTTTATTTTCTACTACCTCAACATTTTCCGGAGTAACTACTGAAGTTGTAGCTTCCGTTTTATCTACAGTCTTAGTTGCTTCCTTCTTCTCGGTCTTTAGATATTGGAAGATTACTTGACCACACTTCACATTAATACCTAAAATCTTAACGCTAGACAGGATATTCATTACTTCACCATCCGAAGCATTCTTTTCAATTACGCCAAGAGCTCTAAGTGAATTTTCCTTAAATCCATCACGAACATTCATATCCATGATATTTTCACCATCTTTATTCTCAGCATAGACAAACTCTACGGCTTGATCTTTATGGAATACACCATCCTTATCAAGCGCCATATCTACCTGAAGATTACCTTCACCGCCATTATTTGAGGCGTAACCAGACTGGTAAGTTTCATTCATAATCGAACCAAGCTTCAAGGTTGAACCCTCAAGGAAGTTGGCAATTGTGTTATTGGCTTTTTCCTTAATCGCAACCTGCGCCTCTGCGTCGCCGTGCTGAATCATGTAGGTAATATCATTCACCGCGGTAGGAGAGTCGGCCATTTCAAATGCACCGAAGGAAGCACCAAGATAACTTGCCATATTAGGGTTTTCCATGGTATTCAAAATTTCTTTCATACCCTCAGCACCCAGAGCTTCACTTGAAGCTCCCTGTTCTTTAAGGCTTTCTAAGCCAGAACGATCGACAAATGTCATATCATTACCCGAGCGTCTAGAATCAGTGAAACCTGGGAATTCCGGATTAATATTATCGTTCAATTCAATCTTGGTTTCATTACCATCAACCATAATATTGAAAGAATTTCCCTTAATCAAAGAATCCACTTCACTATCGGCATCATACTCTGCTAAAGCTTCCTCGACATTACCATTAGTGTCACCGCTATTGTCCATGCTTTTTTCAACGGCAGTATTATTATTGGTATTAATTTTATTACCACCATGAGCCGCAAGGGCAATCATCGCACCAGTCCAAGCAATTAACGCAAAGCGTTTGACCCCATCACTGTGTTTCTTAATTTTCTCAATAACACCAGCGACAATACCTTTTTTCTTCTCAGTTTCGGAATTCTCTTTCTCAGAACTCTCGATATTAGCACCCTCAGTATCTGATTCTTTTGTCTCGGATTTTTCACTAGGTTCCTCAGTTGTTTCACTATTAGGATCTACAGTCTCAGTCTTGCTATTACCATTTTTCTGCTTTTCAAGCATTTTCTGAAGCTGCTCTAATTGATCTTTTGGTAATTTTTGCATCCAAATTTGATTATCAGCATCAAGTAGTACTGGACCACCAGTTTTTTCCATTTCAGCAATCTTTTCCGCACTAATGCCACCAAAATCCACATCATCTTTTTTGTCTTTTGATGACTCTAGTTGACTTTCATTCTTTAACTCTTCATCAGGGACAATTGCTGGAGGAAATTCTACAGTTTGCTTCGATTCGTTTTCTGCAACTTCTTCAATTTTATCTTCTACTTTATCTTTTTCGGAAGTTTCTTCTACATCAGAAATCTTGGCTGCCACTTCGCCCATCTTATCTTTTACAGTTGGCTCAAACTTTTCAACTGTGTCTTCACCAGTCAGCACATTAAACTTACTCAGGAATGATCCCTCGACCCCACTCATTTGTTCACCCTTTTGAATCTTTTTGTATTGATTCTGAGCGAAATCAAAGGCAATTTCCTTCTTATCGACATTCTTAATCTCATTCATCTTAGCTTCAGCTGCAGCAGATGCACCCCAAGCCGCATCAATTTTTTGATAATCCTCAAAAGTCAATTTTCTGCCACCAGCTTTCAATTCACGAGTTATCTTAATTGCTTCTTCATCAAGTTTATTGAATTTCTCGGTAGCAGCATTAAGTGCTTCATTGGTATTTTTCTTATCTTCCGCCGAAAAAGCTTTCGTCAAAAAGTCTTTCTCTGCAAGATTAGCTTGCATCTTGTAAACTTTTTCCTTATAACGAAAATCATTTACACCGAGATTTTCGTCATTCTCTCTGCGCTCTTTTATCATATCAAGGCCTTTTTTCGCCAAAGCCTTCTTTTGTTCCATTTCTTGATATTCCGGAGTAGCCTGAATTTTAGCCTCAAAATCACTAATCTGATCAAGACTGCGCTTCATCAAATTTTCCATTGGCACTAGACTACCTTCGCCACCATCACGCATGTAATCCAGAGCATTCTTCTCTTGCTTATTTAAGTTGTCCTTATATTCACGAACTTCTTTTTCGCTCATAAGTCCAAGTCCAGCCTGCATTTTCAAGAAAGTATCAGTTTCAAGTTTAATTTGATCAAATTGATGACGTAATTCAAGTTTACGATCTTTTTCACCCCGATCAATATTCTCGCCATTTGATTCCTTAAAGTTATTCATTCTAAACTGTGCGAGTTGTGCGACGCGTGCATCATGTTGTTCGTTATAATACTGTTCCCTAGCTGAAAAAGGACTTTTATTATTGTCTATTTGAGTCTCAGAGTTCTCCTGCAATTGTTTAGCATATTCTGCTCTACGTTCTTGCATTACCCTGTCGCGATACTCACGTTTATTTACGTCAGAAATGCCATATTTATCGCCATTATTATTCCCACTTGGTGCGAAATTCATATTTTTAGGGCCCATTATGCCTCCTCCTTAGCATTCTTTAAGTAATTTTCCTTAAATTCCTCTAACGCCTTCTCGGTTACAGACTGTACATCAATACCTGATTCTTGGATGATCTTCTGGACTTCATTAAAATCTGGTTCAGCTGCATCAAAAAGCTCAGAAATCTTATCCACCAAATAATCTGGTAAATTCATCAAGATTTCGCTCAAAATAGCTTCTTGCATCTTCATCTTTAAATCTTCACGCAAACGATCATTCACGCGGATGCCCGCTTCATTCATCATTTTTTCGATGTATTGATTCATCAATTCATCTTGCGCTTTTAAATTATCACCACGAAAATCAGACTGGACCTGTCCAGTCTCCGGTGAAAAAGTATTCGTATCAGTCATGTGGAGACCTTTCTTTTTTATTTTGAAATATGACCTTATGCCATAAAGATAACGCTTATTTATCAGATTGTCAATAATATTTTTGTTCAATTTTTCGCTAACTTATAGGGGTATTATTGAACACATATTTTTCTATTTTGAACACAAAAATTACAAAATCCCACCATCAACAAAAATAGCCGCCAAAAAAGCGACTATTTTTATAAATCAGGAACAAGTGTCTAGCTTAATTAGCTAATCATCGAGGAAATTTTACCGAGTTTGGCCGTAATCCTCGCGCGCACCTCTTTGCTGACTTGTCTTTTTGATACGTAATTAGTTTCATCATCAAAGAATTCAAACGTCATTCTATCTTCCTTTGCTCTTAATTTTTTATTTTTGTTTTGATTTATGATCTTCGTTACATTAATAATATCACAAATTTTACATTTGCAAGTAATTTTTTCAAATTTTATAGAAAATATTATAAAGTCCCGAATTTCATCTGTAAAAGTTGAACAACTATTTTATTAAATTGAACAACTTTATCGATTTTTTCTCTTTTATCTGAGCGATGGATAGTTGAATAACTTTTTTATTCATCTATCCATCTCCTCCACTTTTTCTTGATCAGTCTGAAAAATTGTCCTTCAAAAAAGACTGTAATGTAGCCGAAATGGTATA
>CBDEYN010000017.1:0-16819 GCA_965245025.1 uncultured Candidatus Saccharibacteria bacterium
TAGAGCATGTATGGAGTAAAAATACTTAGACACATAAAAATACCAAAGAGGAAGCACCAACTGGCCTTTGGTTTGTTTTCGCCCTGAACTTTGGAACCGAGCCAGAGTAATAAGGTGGTCCAAAATAAAATCATGATTAAGGCGGTGCCGCTACCAGAGATAAAAAGGAAGCTGGAAGAAAGCACGGTGATGATGCTGGCCATGATGGCAGTGTTGTTTTTGAACCAGCGGTTAAGTAAAAGAATAATCAAAATACAGGTAATTGCCCCAATGATTACACTAGGAAGCATAATGGTATATGGTGAAACACCAAGAATTTTAAAGATTCCCTTTTGGAGTAAATGATAAGGTAGATCAACAATTACCTCGCGAAAAATCGTGTGGCGATTCAATTCAAAGGTTTTGGTGGTGAAATTAAATTCGTCATTCGAGAGGCCGTTCGGGGTGATGAGCGGTAAAAAGAAAAGTAAACCCGTAAAAATTAATCCAAGTAGCAAGTAGCCAAGTTTGAAACGATGGCGAAATAAGAAATATTTGTTTGGATTGAGTTTACCCACGTTTCTATTATAGCAAATTTGCAGATTTATTCGCGGGTTTTGTCGAGATTCATGAAGCGTAGTAATTCTGGATGAAAATAAAGTTCAATCTTACCGAT
The DNA here is from genome assembly GCA_965245025.1 of uncultured Candidatus Saccharibacteria bacterium. Lineage (GTDB taxonomy): Bacteria > Patescibacteriota > Saccharimonadia > Saccharimonadales > Saccharimonadaceae > Nanosyncoccus. The sequence continues at coordinate 656 of CBDEYN010000017.1, forward strand.
GGCGCCATGACGATGTTTGGCCACGAGAAGCTCAGTGATATTAGTTGGTTCGTAGCCTTCTTCTTGGTGATAATAATCGACACGGTGCAGGAACATTACAAGGTCGGCGTCCTGCTCAATGGAACCAGATTCACGAAGGTCGGAAAGTACTGGTCTTGGGTCATCACGACCGGTGACACCACGAGAGAGCTGGGCCAGAGCAATCACCGGAATTTCAAGTTCACGGGCGAGAATTTTGAGACCACGTGAAATTTCCGTCACCTCTTGCACGCGGTTACCAGCATAGCGATCGGAACCAGTAATCAACTGGAGGTAGTCGACGATAATTAGGCCAATATTGTGATCGTGATGGGCGCGACGAGCTTTATTGCGAAGCTCGAGAATGGTCATGGAGCTAGTATCATCTAGATAAAGTGGAATTTCACCCATTTCGCCAAGGGCATCACCAATTTTGGCGAAGTCATCATTGGATATATTACCAGTGCGAATACGCCAAGAGTCGACATTCGAGGTGGTGGAAATGATACGATCGACAATTTCATTTTTTGCCATCTCCATAGAAAAGAAAAGCACACCACATTTATTGATGCCGGCGACATTGTAGGCCAGGTTTTGGGCAAAAGTGGTTTTACCCATGGCTGGACGCGCACCGATAATAATCAGGTCGCCTTTTTGGAGGCCGGCGGTTTTGTTGTCAAGATCACGGAAGCCAGTCTTAAGACCACGGAGAGCACCTTTATTTTTGCTGAGCATTTCCATACGGTCATAGGCGTCGACCAGAAGGTCAGAAAGTGCGGTGTAATCGGTTTTGGTGTTGCTATCAGAAACCGCAAAAAGTTCTTTTTCAGCTTGTCCCAGCATGGCGCCCACTTCATTGGCAGAATCGTAGGCCTTGGTAGCAATTTCAGTGCCGGCTTTAATGAGACGGCGACGAATTGAAGCTTGTTCCACGAGATTAGCATAGGAAAGCGCATTAGCGGCAGTTGGTACGACCATAGTGAGGTTAGAAATATAGGTCGCACCGCCGACTTCCTTGAGAAGCTTCATGGATTTGAGCTCGGAAGTCAAAGTGACAAGATCGATTGGTTGACTACGTTCATAGAGATTCATCATGGCGCGATAAATATGTCCATGAATTTGGTGATAAAAATCAATAGGTTTAAGTTTTTCAAGAATGTCTGGGAAGGTCGTACTGTCGAGTAGTATGGAGCCAAGGAGAGATTTTTCAGCTTCAATATTCTGAGGTGGAACTTTACCGCCAAAAAGGCTAGGGTCATTTTGAGAAATGGTCGATTTTTGCGACCTTGGTTGAGCTGATTCCGCCATATTACCTCCTAGAATGGACTATCTTCAAGTTCTTGTATGTTACCCATTATATCAGAAATCGCGCTGAGTGAGGCGTCGTCAGTTTTTGGTGTAGCTTCCAATTTTCCGGCACTAAATTGATTAAAATCGACGGCGGTACTCGGAATTTTGTGCTCGTCAGGATTCATGATGATAATATTAAGGCCATTAATGGCAGTTCTTAGCACCTCGAGGTTGTTTTTACTGTTTAAAATGTTGAACCAAACCTTGGCGCTCGGGTAAATTTCTAATTGATTAGATTTGTAAGTAAAATAGGATTTATTAAGCGGAACGAAAAGGGTTTCTGCGATGTTTCTGATGTTTTCCAAGAAGCCCTTGGCGCTAAAATCACCGGAGCCAGAAACTACAGCTTCTGGAATTGTCATAGCTTCGACTTGAACTTGTTGATTTTGAATCTCTGTACGCTCCTGGATTTTTTCAGTAAGCTTAGACTTGGAAATCTTGACTAAGCGTTCGCGGATTTCTGGATTGATCGAAGGCTTGGTGGGTTCTGCCGGGGTTACCGGAGCTGCAGGGGCTGCAGGGGTCACTGGGGCTGCCGGTTCGGCGATGGGTCCCCCAGTGGATATGGAGGTTTCTGTGGTCGCCTGTGCGCGTACTGCATCTGGTGTTTGGGTAGTTACTGGGGTCTTGGCGGCCTGAATTTGTGGAGCTGAAGGGGCGGAAATGGTAATCGGTGCAGCTTTAAAATGATCTAAAATTAGGGCGACAATGAGCTTGGCACTGGCAAACTCACCATTGACGGCATAAAGTTTTTCAATCAAGTGAAGATTTTTAGTGGTGGGGTTTTGCACGATGGCTTTAATAAGGCTAGTTGCGACCCCCTCGGCTTTGTTGCCCTGATTAATGAGCTCTTCGACGAGACTGCGTATTTGGTCAACATTTTCCTGTTCGTAACTTGTTAATATCTCTTGAATTAGAACCTGCTTAGGTACACCCAAGGCGGAAGAAACTTCTTCGGTAGTAATCAGGGTGGATTTATCAGGATGAAGATTGCTTAACTGATCGAGAATTGATAAAGAATCACGGAAGGAACCGCCACCTTGCTCGATGAGTAGTGAAAGAGCGTCTTTTTCGATATTGATTCCCTCTTTTTGACAAATATTTTCGAGGAATGGCTGCATGACGGATTTGTCCGCCAGTTTAAAATGAAAAATTTGTACACGCGAAAGAATGGTGGCAGGAATTTTTTCTGGATTAGTGGTGGCAAAGATAAAAACAATATGCTCTGGCGGTTCCTCAAGAATTTTTAGAAGCGCATTAAAGGCATTTTTTGAGAGCATATGGATTTCATCGATAATGTAGACCTTGTATTTGCCGGTGGTGGGGGCGAGCATGGCTTTGTCGCGTAATTCACGGATATTTTCGACCATAGTAAATACGGCGGCATCAATTTCAATGATGTCGACATAATTATCTTCAAGTTGGTAATCGAAATGGTTAATCTCGTGAGCAAAAATACGGGCTACCGAAGTTTTGCCACAGCCTCTGGCGCCGACAAAAAGATAGCCGTGAGAAATTTTTTGATTAGTGAGTTGAGTTTGTAACTGACGAATCGTATCGTCTTGACCGACAACGTCTGCGAGTTTAAGTGGACGGTATTTACGATATAAGGCTTTCGTCATATTTAGAGCGACGCCTCGACGGCAGCCCAATTGGCGTCATCGTTGTTCGCTGGAATGACTACTGAAACCTGAGAACCTTCTTTGAGACGGAAATAGGTTACCGATGCATAAAGAATTTCGTATTCGCGACCATTAACTTCGACAAAATATTTGTCGTCATGGCGAATCAAAGTACCGATCACGGTCTTACGTTCGACTGGTCCGATTTGCTTGTAGAGGAATTTGCCTTCCTTTGTGATGGTGAGCTTCATAATGTCACCTTCGACAAGCTTGGACTTACTGGCATAGTTGGCTGGGACTGGGTAGTTCTTGCCGTCTTGGTCGATCATGATTTGACCATCAAAGACACCTTCGATAATCTTTCCTTCGTTATTGCTAATGACTACTTCTCTCGGAGTAGTAATGGTTTCTCCGTCTCCGAGCATTGAAATCAAAAGCTCTTTGGCGGCGGCCAAATTGGTTTCTGCTTCTTGAATAAGAGAACGGAGTCGTTTTATTTGTTTTTCTGGTAATTCAGACATCACCTCGCATCCTGTCTGTTTAATAAATATCACTCTAATCGTACGGCCTTTTTAGGAAAATGTCAAGGAAGATAAGGTGAAAATTAGTGGACTTTATGGAGAAATTATGTTAAAAAATGCTATTTTTGGAAAAATCGTTTATGATAGAAGTATGATTAAAATTATTGCTGGTGGAAAGAAGCATATTCCAGAGATTGTGGGGATGATTTCGGAATACGAGAAGCGTTTGAAGAAGCCGTTTGATGTGAGATGGCAGTTTTTGGAAGAGAAAAAACTTGATGAATATCTAGCCAACTGGCCGTTCACGGGACGAGAATTTGTAATACTTTTGGATGAGCGCGGAGTAAATTTCAAGAATAGCCAAATTGCGGAAATTATGTCACGTGAGTTTAATTTTGGGAAAGAAATTGTCTTAATTATTGGCGGTGCGTATGGTGTGACGGAGGAAGTGAGAAAGAAATCCGATGTGGTCTGGAGTTTTTCGAATCTAGTCTTCCCTCATCAATTGATGCGCGTGATGTTAGTGGAACAGATTTATCGCACTCAAGAAATTTTACATGGTGGAAAATATCATCACGAATAAAATCAGTGGCAGTGGTTTGCATTTTTCCCTTCTCTCTGATATAATGTAGGAAGTTACCAAAGACAGTGACGGAGTAATCTTAATAAAGTCACCGAGGAAAATCTTCTAATTAATTTTTCTGGTAACGAAAATTAAAAATTCGTAAACTTTTTAATAAAAAATTTAACAATCAAGGGAACTTTTTATGGCAATTTCTAAAGATAAAAAGAATACATTGGTTGCAGATTTAACTAAGCTTTTATCAGAAGCTAAACTTACCGCTTATGCAAACTATCAAGGTTTGTCTGTGGCTGAACTCGAAGAGTTACGTCACAGTGCTCGTGAGCAGGGTGTGAAAATCAAAATCGTGAAGAACCGCTTGGTTCGTGTTGCGATGGACGAAATCGCTGTCTACAAAGACACCGACACTACTCACCTCACTGGTCAATTAGTTTATGCTATTTCTGATACCGACGAAATCGCTCCTGCTAAGATTTTGGCAGAGTTTGGTAAGACCCACAAAGCTTTCGAACTTTTGGGTGGTTTTTCTGAAACTGGTAACGCCTTGGATACCGCAGAGATTAATGCTCTTGCAGCTCTTCCTTCCAAGAACGAATTGGTCGCCCAGGTGGTGGCTCAATTGCTTTCCCCAGTCAACGATTCCATCTCAGCTCTCGCTGGTGGTCTTTCCGGAATTGTTTCTGGCTTAGAAAACAAGTAACAAGTGTACTATTAATAACAAATTTAATTTTTCGAAAGGTCTAATATGGCTGATATTAAAAAACTTGCTGAAGAATTAGTAAATCTTACTGTTCTTGAAGTAAACGAACTCAAAAATACTCTCAAAGATGAATACGGTATCGAACCAGCTGCTGCCGCTGTTGCTGTTGCTGCTGCTCCTGCCGCTGCTGCCGAAGAAGAAGGCAAATCTGAATTCAACGTCGTTCTTAAAGACGCTGGCGCTCAAAAGATCGCTGTAATCAAGGCTGTTAAAGAAGCTACCGGTCTTGGTCTTGGTGAAGCTAAAGCCCTCGTTGATGGTGCTCCTTCAACCGTAAAAGAAAACGTTAAGAAAGACGAAGCTGAAGCTTTGAAGAAAACTCTCGAAGAAGCTGGTGCTGTCATCGAATTAGCTTAATTAAAACTCTGAAGTTTACGAATTTATCGAAAATATCCCACTGAGGTGGGATATTTTTTATGGTTAGTTTTTTAAGAATAAGTAAGGAATTGATCTTAGTTACGTGGTTCTATGGAGGATAAAAATACCCCAGTTTTTATGGGGTATTTTAGATTTATGGTTTCTTGGTAAAGGCACCAGGAGCGCCAGGGGCACCGATGCGAGCATAGGTAATGCTATTGCCGATAGCTCCAGAACCGAGGTCGTAGGTGACGCTGTAGAAGATATTTTCTGATGCGGTAACTTTGGTAGTAACGAAACTTTCAGAGGCATAGATGGTTACGAGCCAAGTAGACCCACTAAACATTGAAGTAGCGTCTTCAAGATTACGAGTGTCCCAGTTGGTGAGGTCGAGAATCTTGATCCAGGTGTAGTCAAAGGTACTAATGGCGGTAACCAAACTTCTAGTGTCGAAGGAACTGAGATCGAGATAATTAACATAAGAGTTCTTAAACATCGAGTTTATATTCTTGACTTTGCCGGTGTTAAATTCAAATTTAACATTTTCGCCTTTCATCAGACTGGTATCATTATACGCAAACATACCTTCCATGGTGGTGACATTGGCGGTATCGAGGCTGTTGATATTGTCAATTTTGTCGATTTTGCCGATGCCGTAGAACATATAACTAGTATCGGTAAGGGCTGGGGTTTTTAAGATTGGTAAGACGATTTGATTCTGTGCTGTGTTGTATTTGAACAAGGCGCGCATAGTAGTGAGGTGCGGCATATTGATTTGACCGGATGGCCAAGTGACTGGACCAACGGCGGTAGTTTTTGATTCGGCACTGAAGGTACCTTCCATAGTGGTGACATTACCGAGTTTGAAATTGGAGATATCGAGGCTTGGTACGGAGAAACCTACGAACATATAACTCATATCGGTAAGATTTTCGGTATTAAAGGTGGTCGGGAAAACAACTGGACTAGTGGCGCGTGTGCCGTAGAACATATATGAGGTATCTTCGACTTTATTGGCGCGAAGATTTGGAATAATGTTTTGCATCGGGAGCCAAAAATCACTGGCAAACATACGGCTCATATTTCTAACATTAGTAGTGTCGAGATTGGCTAAATTATTGATGGTTTTAAGCTTGATGTTATTTTCGAAGAGCGAACTCATATCGGTAATATTTGAAGTATTGAAGACAGAAGGAAGCGTAATGGTTTCGAGGTTATTAGTATTTTTAAACATCCCAACAATCGAGGTGAGTGGGCCAGTCTGCATACTGCCTAGATCGATATTCTTGACTTTACTGTTTTTGAACATGAAGGACATGTCGGTAATATTATTGCCGGCAAGGTTGGTGTTATTTAAAACTAATTGTTCGGCCGAGGTGTCTTGGAACATGCCGGAAAGATTGGTAGCAGCGGAGAAAGTAATCTTGGAAAGATCGATACTGCTAGCATTGGTGGCACCCTTGAACATATTGGAAAAATCAGTGGTCTTGGCAAAGGTCGCTTCAGGCATGGAAATGGTGGAAGCTCTAGCATTTTCGAACATACCGCTGGCATTTTCGACATTATTAAAAGTGGCTTTACCGAGATTAATCGTGGTGGCCGCGGAATTTTTGAACATGTTTTGGGTATTTTCGGTATTTTCAAAGGTAGAATTACTGAGGTCGATATTTTTAAGCATAGAACCTTCAAAAATAGAGGAGGCATCTTCCATATCGGAAATAGTCCAGGTGGAAAGGTCGGCAGATTCGAGATATCTAGCATTCTTGAAAACATTGGCGATATTCTTGGCTTTAGACATGAAGGAGGTGTCGGCGATGGCAGCAATGCCGGAGTCTTCATAGAGTGATTCGATATTTTCGACTTCAGCGCGACTGAGATATTTGGTGAAGCCATCGGCTTTGAACTTATTACCGTAATATCCGAGGGTTTTCTGGAATAGGTGAGAAGCGTTTTTGATCTTGGAAAAATCAAGCATATTAATGTCGCGATCGTCGCGGAAAGTGAAGTTCATTTCTTCAGTGGTGCCAGTGAGGCCAGCGAACATATAAGAAATGTCTTCTGGAAATACAACTTTGGTGGCTGGAGACCAAATACAGAATTTATCCCAGGAGCTACGATATCCGCCAAGATAGACTGGTACATCGGAATCGGGAGTAGAAATAAGGGTGGTGCGTGCAGGTGTAATGTTTTCGTGGCATTTATTTTTACCAATTTCGATATTAAAATCTGGATAAAAAGTACCAGCGGTGGAAATCTGTTTAAGTGGATCATCAAAATAACTTTGGTCGGCAATGCCAAGGGCTTTTTTGAGGGCCTTATTAAGTTCAGGACCATTGACAAGGGTGGAAGTGGCTTCTCCTTCGGAAATAAGAGTAAAAATGAGTTTACGTTGATAGGTGTCCGCCGGGATATTATTTCGTAAAGCAAAACCTAGGTTGAATTTAAAATTGTCTGCAGTGGTAAGCTGGGTAAAAGAGGAACGAATTTTGACTGGGTTACTAAGATTTGGGATGTAGCTATAGAGCTTATTGTCGATGGTCTCAGTATTGTAGCCGTATTGGTTATTCATTTGGGTGGCTAAATCATTATTAGTACCAGAAGTCGAGTTGATTTTAAAGGGATTGCCGTTGGTGCTAACGAGGCTGGTTTCGGCACTATCACTACTAAGGAAAAGTTTATAACCGGTCGGGCTGTCAGTATTGACGCTCATGTCGATGGTTTTAGACACTTCGGTACGCACTTGAAGATTGGTGTCAACTGAAATGCTAACGCTACTTGGTACGGTGATAGAGGCAGAATCGGCAAAAGTGTTCTGGGTATAGGAAATGAGGAAAAAGATACCAACAAAAGTGGCGAGTGCTAGCTTTTGGCATAGCTCACAAAAAACGTTTCCGTGAGTTCGCAGTTTGGTCACTTAAACCTCCAATTTATTAGCCTTTCTGAGATGTATTCAGAATAAGCTTATTCTTAACACTACTATTTTAGCATAAATGGAATAGTGAATGGAAGAGCAAAATTGAAGATTTGAGGTTTTATTTTTTGGTGAAGAACCCTGGCTTACCTGGTTTATCGATACGTGCGTAAGTTATATCTTCTCCTCCAGCATAGGCTGTGCCATTACCGCCGACGAAAGCTCCGGTAACAGAAGAGTCCATATAGAAGATTCTTTCTGATTTTGTGACATTGGTGGTGACAAAACTTTCTGAAGCGTAGATGGTAGTGATGTGGTTGCTGTCATAGAACATTTCGGACATATCGGTGACATTTCTAGTATCCCAACCGGTAAGATCGACGGTAACTATCCAAGTATAATAAACAAGATTGGACATATCGGTGACATTAGAAACATTAAGGTCGCTTAGGTCTAATAATCCATCGCTGGACTTAGCATAATAAAACATATTATGCATGTTTCGAACATTAGACGTATCGAAGGAGATTTTAGTGGGACCATCTAAGGTAAATTGAGTGCCGGCAAACATACTTTCGACAGTTTCAACATGTGAAGTATCAAGTCCGGTGAGATCCAGCTTGGTGAGTGAATTGGTGAAGTTGCTAAAGATGAAGCTAAGGTCAGTAAGAACTGGGGTGTTCATTTTTGGAAAAACTGCTTTATCGAGGTAGTGTTGGCCCTTATAAAGTCCACGTAGGGAGACAAGATTTGGTGCGTTAAGGGTGCCGGTCGGCCAGATAATTTGTTTGGCAGAGTAATTATAATCATCTAAGCTTATTTCATAACTGTCGAATGTTATACCACTTAACATCTCTTCCATGGTAGTGACACTATCGAACTGCATATTAGAGATGTCGAGCAAAGGAGTTCTGAATCCGCTAAACATACCCTGCATATTGGAAATGTTGTGTGTTTTAAAAGTAGTAGGAAGAATGGTGTTTTGGCTAGACTTGGTTCGATAGAACATATATGAAGCGTCGGTAATATTTTCGGACTCGATATGTTCGATAAAATCCTTGAGATCGAGTAATGGTAGATTATAAAACATGTGACTAGTGCTAATCGCACTGTTTAACTTAATTTTATCGCTATTTTCTAAAGTAGTGAGTTTAGTACTATCAGAGAGAAATGAACTGAAATCTGTAACGGCTGCAGTATTAAAGATGCTTGGTAGAGTGATTTTTTGTATATAAGGAAGATGCTTAAACATATTAGCAATAGTTTCTAGCGGACCAGTGGAAATATTATGGAGATCTATCTCTGTAAGATAAGGGCAATCCTGAAACATGCTCGACATATCAGTAATATGATTACCGCCCATGGATGTTTCATTGAGGGTGAGGCCGCTAATTTCGGATTTATAGAACATCTGAGAGAGATTTTCTGCCGAGGCAAGGGATAATTTTGGTAATTTTAGCGTAAGGTAATAGTTTCCACTTTCCTTAAAGAAGCTGTTAAAGTTGGTCGTATTAGCAAAAGTGGCGCTAGCTAGATTAAACTCGGTAAGAGGAATTTTTTCAAACATGGAGCCTGCGTCGGTAGATTTGGCGAAAGTTGCTTGGGGTAGAAGAATTTTGGTCGATGTACTGTTCATGAACATACTATTAGTATTCATAGTTTCACCAAAAACAGCCTTTGGCAGCTGAATACTTGCAGAGCTATTAGTATCTTTAAACATTTTTTCGGTGTTTTTGGTCTTAGCGAAGGTGGTATTATTTAGGATGGCCTGACCAATCCCACTGCCTTCAAACATAGATCTAGTATCTTCGGCTTCACCGATAATCCAATCGGAAAAATTAACTTGGTTTAATGATTTGGTATTACGGAAGGCATAGGCGAGATTTTTAGTGCGATTCACGATGTTGGCGAATTTCTCAACGGTCTGGACTGTGGAATTTTCGAAGATGGATTCAGCACTTTCAATAGGGGAATCTTTGAGATATTCAAAAAATTCTGAAGCTTCGAAGGAGCTGTTGTTATATGCGACAGTATTGTGGAATAGATGGTCGAGATTTTTGACTTTCTTAAAATTTAGGGTGGACTTACTGCGGCCGTCGGCAAAATTGAAGGAGACATGATAGTCGGTCCCGCCAAGTCCGGCATACAGATAGGAAAGATCTTCTGGGAAGATTAATTCTGTAGCATTACTCCAAATGCAGATATTATCCCAGCTGCTACGATAGCCACCGAGATAAACTTCGGCGTCGGAATCTGGCAGGGAGATAACCGAGGTGCGTTCTTTGGTGATATTATCACTGCATTTATTTCTACCTACGGTAATATTAACCTCTGGCCATAAATCGTTCGGGGTAGTGGTAAGTGGGTTATCGAGATAGCTGGCATCGGTGATGCCGACAGCTTTTTTGATGGCCTTATTAATTTCGATACCATTAACTAATTGGATAGAAGCTTGATCCTCGGCTAGGAGGGTAAAAATTAGATTGCGATGATATTCGCCAGGTTGTGCAGAGGATTCGAGTTCGAAGCCGAGGTTGAATTTGACAGTATCGGCGGCAGTAAGTGGATCTTTGACTTGCTTGATTTTGAGCGGACTACTAAGACTTGGTATCTGTTGATAAATCTGATCGTCAGTATCTTTGATATTATAGCCGTACTGGTTATGCATGTCTCTAGAAAGTACATAATTAGATCCGTAGACAGAAGGGATAGAATAGTCGTTCTTAGGGTCGTTGCTCACTAGTGAACTATCCTCGCTGTCGCTACTAAAAAGTAATTTGTAGCCTAATGGACTATTAGTATTAACGGTAATATTGATGGATTTGGAAAACTCCATCCTACTTCCAGTCGAAAAATCGGTTTCGACTTTAACCTCGCCGGGCATGCCTAGTGAGGCGGTCGAGGCATGGGTGCTTTCGTAATGAAGCAAGCAAAATAAAGTGCTGACTAAAAAGATTGATAATATATTAAAAACCGACCTACCACTGATGGTATGTCTAATTCCTCGCTTTGACACGGTTTTTTCTCTCCCATTTATGTTATTTATCTAGTCCTAATAGATAAATCTATGTTTATACATCTAATTTGAGTTTAGCATAAATGAAATAAAGTGGCGAAAGAAAATTGATGTAAAATTTAATAGATATCGATTAAATTGTGAAGATGGCATAAAAAATAAGCACCGGGTTAGTGGTGCTTATTTTAGAGAGATTAAGAGCTTAGTTGTAGATATTTTCTACAGCGATGGATGGACCCATGGTGGTAGAAATAAAGATACTCTTAATGTATTGACCTTTGATAGAAGCTGGTTTCATTGACTTCAAAGAGTCCATGAACACGGTAGCATTTTCGTTCAATTGGTCGAGGGTGAAATTGGTTTTACCGACACCGATGTGAACGATAGCTTGCTTGTCGACACGATATTCGACCTTACCAGCCTTAGATTCCTTGACGGCCTTCTCGATATCGAGAGTGACAGTACCGGCTTTTGGATTTGGCATCAAACCTTTAGGACCGAGCAAGCGAGCGAACTTACCAAGTTTTGGCATGTAAGCTGGGGTAGAAATGAGAACGTCGAAATTGATAATTCCCTTTTCAAGTTGCTTGATGAATTCGGCATCTTCGGCGATGTCGGCACCAGCGGCTTTAGCTTTTTTGCATTCATCTTCTGGAGCGAAGACAGCGACGCGAACAGTCTTACCGTTACCGTTTGGAAGAACGATGGTAGTGCGAATGTTTTGGTCAGCTTGGCGTGGGTCGACACCGAGACGAGCGTGAATTTCAACGGTAGCGTCAAATTTAGCTGGGTTGGTTTCGACGGCAAGCTTGATAGCGTCGGTGAGGCTGTAAGCCTTGGTCTTGTCGATATTCTTGTAAGCGGCTTGGTATTTTTTACCACGGCGTTCCAAGATTGAACGAGTGACTGGCTTAGCACCCTTTGGCTTCTCCTCTAGGGCTTCTTGCTTGTGCTCTTCAGCACGAGCTTTGCGCTCTTCTTCAGCCTTAACTTCTTCGAGGTGCTTCTTAGATTTTTTACCAGATTTGGCAAATTTCTCTTCGGCTTCGACGGTTTCGACTGGAGTTTGGTTTAATTCTTCAGTAGATTTGATTTGTTCTTCTGACATTTGATTTCTTTCTGTGGTAATAACGAGCGAACTCTCCCACGGTTAATTAATTTTTTAATCAATTATTCGGCGATGGTGACACCCATAGAGCGGGCAGTACCAGCGACGGTCTTGATAGCGCCTTCAAGATCGACAGCGTTCATTTGCTTCATCTTGATGTTAGCGATTTTCTCAAGTTGTTCACGGGTGATGGAACCAACTTTTTCGGTGTTTGGACGACCAGAACCTTTTTGAAGCTTTAATTCTTCACGAATTAAATCGTCAACTGGTTGACCGAGACAAACCCAATCGAAAGTGCGATCATCGAAAACGCGGATGTGAACGATAACGTTCTTACCAGCGAATTCTTTGGTTTTGTCGTTGAATGGATTAATGAAATCCATCATGTTTAGACCCCATTGACCCAAGGTTGAACCAACTGGAGGACCTGCGGTGGCCTTACCACCAGGGATGCGTAACTTTAAGTTACCAATTACTTTTTTTGCCATAATATATTTACTCCTAATTAGAGCGCGTAACGGATATATTTTAACATATTTCTTTAAAAAATACTAGAAAAAAGAAAAAACCACCGATGTTCTGGTGGCTTATTTCTAAGGTACTAATTACTACTAGGCGCCGTGGCGATATAGATGAATAATCTCGCGACCGCTGGCGATTTTTCGCTCGTATTCTGGAGTAATTTCCTGAATGCCTTCATCGCACTTAGCAAGAAGATCAATCAGTTCCATAGTACGCTGGATGTCACCAGGGTGTCCGTCATAGAAATCCTTGAGCTGAAGCTCGAATTCATGACGAAAATCTCTGGGTAATCCGGTTTTAAAATCGGTGGTGCGCTGCCAATCGGTATAAGGTAACATGTGGGCATAAATGGTTGCCACAATGTACTTAACTGTAGTCTGACTGGCGGTGCCGCGTAGCCAGTATTTCGCAATCAGCGCAGAGATGGCTGCATGATTATAGAAACATATCTGTCCGACCTTATTGGTGGCGGAAGTATATTTCTTACCCAAATCATGCATCACCGCTAGCTGGACGGCTAGTGTGCCGCTGAGGCCAGCATCGGATAGGTTTTTTGCAACCAAGGCGATGTGGTCCTTTAAGCTTTCCTGATGATACTTGGAAGTTTGAGTGCCGATAGGCCCCACCACTTCTTCGATATGATCTGGAATAGCGGCGCCCTGGATGAACGGATAGAGATATAGCTTTTCTCCGTTCTTTGTACCTACTTCGTCGTGAATAGTACGAAATAGGGGGTCCGGTAGATCAAAGAAGCTATAAACCTCTTCGAGATTGTCTGGGCGATTTTCGCAAATCGCATACAGTTTTAATCTCTGATCTTCCGGTATCTCTGTGAAATCACTAATATTGGCGTGCCATATCCTCATAAGCGAGGTTTTGCCAAAATACTTCGTTAATGTTTTGTTCATATTAATCCCCTCCCAATAGTGAAACACTGTAACGACATCTATATTATAGCATTTTTAGTCTAAAAAGTCAAAAAATAGAGCCGGAATTAGCCCTATTTTCTGTGAAGACTTAACTTAAACTCGTTTCTTTAGTCACCGATAATCTTGGTACCCGTCTTGCCGTTAATAGCATTGATGGCATTCTCTGGATTGGTGATAATGCAGGTACGATTTTTGCCACTGGAAACGAAGCTAATACCAGCTTCAATCTTTGGTAGCATACTACCAGCCGCAAATTCACCCTTTGCGATATATTTAAAGGCCTCATCGGCGGTGAGAGTTTTGAGATTTTCCTCATTGTCTTTTTTGAAGTTGATTTTGACGTTCTCGACCGCGGTGAGAATCAAGAGAATATCGGCATCGATAGTTTCGGCGAGTTTTTCGGCAGCGAAGTCCTTATCGATGACAGCTTCGAGTCCAACTAGACGACCATATTCGTCGTAATAAACCGGAATACCACCGCCACCACCAGCGACAATAATGGCGCCATTGCCGAGAGCAATTTCGACGAGTTCCGATTCGATAATCGAAAGTGGCATTGGTGAAGGGACGACTTTGCGCCAGCCGCGACCAGCATCCTCTTTAACGGTAAAGTGGCGTTCCTTGCTGAGCTTTTTGGCTTCTTCTTCGGTGTAGAATGGGCCGATTGGTTTGCTTGGATTTTTGAAAGCTGGGTCGTCTTTAGAGACTAGAACCTGGGTCACAATAGCGGCAATGGGTTTTTTAATACCTTCTGATTCAAGCTGATTACGCATGGCATTTTGTAACCAATAGCCAATTTGACCTTGCGACATCGCGCCAGCTACGTCGATTGGCATGGTTGGGGTTTTTTCGGTGTTGATAGCCTCTTCGTGGAGGATAATATTACCGATTTGTGGTCCATTACCGTGAACGATGACGAGCTGGTGGCCAGCCGCCACGAGCTTGGCAAGCTCCTTGGCGGTCTGGTTGGCGACTTCGAGTTGATCTTTGGCGGTTGCTTTGCCATCACGGCTTAAAGCATTCCCACCGAGAGCGACGACGATTTTAGCCATAATTAAATCATCCCCATAACGAAGACGGCGACTAAGCTAATAATAGCGAAGATTACCATAAGTGGAGTCACGCGTTTAATCCAGGTTTTGTAAGATACACCGGATAGGGTGAGTCCGGCCATTAATGAGGCGATGGTAGGGGCAAACATATTAAGTAAACCATTAGCATTAGCAAAAGCTACCACCATGGTTTCTTTGTTGCTACCTACGAGCTCAGAGACTGGCGCAATGATTGGCATGGAAGCCGCAGCGAGGCCAGAGGAGGATGGGATAATGAAGGAAAGTGGGAGGTAGAAAATGTAGGCCAATACTCCGACAAGACCGCCATTGAAATTGGTGAGACCTTTTTCACCCCAGTGAATAATGGTGTCTTCGATACCACCGGCGCGCATGACGATAGCGACGCCAGCTGCCACGGCGATGATTACGGCGACACTTAAGAGATCTTCAGATCCTTTGATGAAAGTGTCAGTGATCGAGATGTTTTTCTTGCTAAATTCTTTACGGTAAATGAAGGCAATTACCACAGTTGAAATAAGGAAGAGAGTAGAGATTTCGTTAAAGTACCAAGTACCAAGGGCGCCGTTGTGGTTTACGCCAAGCATAGTGGAAAGCACTGGAACCCCAGCAAAGAACTCATGTAGAACGTCGAAGAAGTCAATTTTAAAACCACTCCAAGGGATGAGGGAGATAATCATAATCACGAAAGTGACGGCGAAAACACCCATGATGAGTTGGCGTTTAAAATTATATTCTGGCACACTGTTAAGATTAATTGGCTTAAAAGTAGAAGCGACGGAAGAATCGTCGGCGTATTTGCCAGCTTTGACCTTTTTGGCGTAATTCATAACGAAAAGGATAGCGAGTACGAGCATGGCAACAAGTACGAGCATTTGAATCCAAAGGATGTTGCCGAGTTGAACGTCAGCGGTTCTAGCGGCAATACCCGTAGAGAATGGGTTGACCGTGGAAGCCAAAACGCCGACACCACCACCGAGTACAATCATCATCATGGCGGTCATGGAATTATATCCAGCAGCCATCATGACTGGAATAATAAGGGCATAAAAGGCGACAGCTTCTTCTTGCATACCATAAGTGGTACCACCAATAGCGAATAAGGTCATCAAGATTGGGATAAGGAAAATTTCTTTACCGTCCATCTTCTTGAGAAGACCACCGAGAGCTGCATCGAGGGCGCCAGTTTTCATGGTAATGCCGAGGAAACCACCGAGAATCAAGACAAAGATGATGACATCAAGACGATCAGCCATACCTTTGATTGGTGCCATAAAGACATCCCAAAGCCCTTGGCGATGGTCGACAGTGGTGACTTCTCCAGTCTCTTCATCTACGATGTGTTCGACTTTGTCGATGCGCTGGTAGGTGCCGGCTTCGCGAATTTCCTGAGACGG
>CBDEYN010000018.1:0-15468 GCA_965245025.1 uncultured Candidatus Saccharibacteria bacterium
GTAAATTAGAATTCATTGCGCTTAAGCCTAAAATATTGTATTATTATGGAAAATCACCCGGCGAATCGGTGAAATCTAAGGCTAAGGGGGAGAAAAATAATCAAGAAAAGATATCGGGTCAAGCTTATGTGCGACCGAAGACCGTAGCGGTGGTGGGTTCCAGAAAATACACCAAATATGGTGAGGAATGGGCATATAAGATTGCTTATGAACTAGCGAGGCGTGGGGTGGTGATCGTGAGTGGGTTGGCTTACGGAATTGATTCGATTGCGCATCGGGCGGCGTTAGATGCCGGTGGTTTGACGGTGGCGGTGTTAGGGACGCCAATCGACAAGATTTACCCAGCTCGGCATACTGGTTTGGCGCGGGAGATTGTGGACCATGGTGATATGGTGCTATCGGAATATCCGCCACAAGAAATTTTGGCAAAAGATGAGAAGTTATCACGTATGTTGAATAGTCAGTTAGGGATGCGTGCGGCTTTTCTAAAACGTAATCGATTGATTGCGGGGTTGGCCGATTTAGTAGTGGTAGTCGAAGGTGGCGTAAAATCTGGCTCACTAAATACGGCGCATCATGCCATGGAGCAGGGCGTGATTGTTTATGCGGTACCGGGAGATGTGAGTCGTAGTAATTCCTTGGGCTGCAACCGACTATTAGGGCGCGGAGCGGTGGCTTTTACTGAGGTGGACGAATTATTAGATGAGTTAGGGTTAAAAATTCGTAAACCAAGGGAGAGTCTAAAACAGATTAAGGAGATGTGTAGTACGGAGAATGAAGCTTTAATGGTTTCGGTGATGCTTAGAGGCGTAAAGATGGGGGAAGAAATTCTGGCGCAGATACGACAGGAGAAAGATTTTTCGGTTTCAGATTTTAGTGTGACAATTTTTAATCTTCAGATGAAAGGACTAGTAAAACCATTAGGTAATAATGAGTGGATGTTATGTGTGTAGAAAAATTTCAATTACCGAAGACGATTACTTGGATTGATACGATGAATATTTTTGCGCGGATGGAGAAGATGCGGCGTTTACATACGATGGCGGTGGCGAAACGCTTTGAATTAAATTTGACCGAAGTAAAAATTATGAGCTATCTCAAGAATAATCAGATTGAACGGAATCTGAACGAAATTTTAGAGTGTAGTTTGATTGGTGAGACTAGCCTATGCCGGGCAATTAATCATTTAGAACAGCGTGAATTTATTAAGAAGGCGCTAAATCCGCAAAATCGGCGATATTTGCAGTTAGATTTTTTTGGGGAGGGGAGATTTGTGGCGAGCTATATCGAAATGGAGCAGAAAAAGTTTATCAGTGAAATTTTTGAGGGGTTTACCAGAGAGGAACGTGTGTTGTTCGGACGCATGCTTTGGAAAATAAACTTTAATATTCAGCGTAGAATTCAGAAAAGTCTGGCAACGAAAAATAACTGATAAAAATTATTCTTGGATAAAATCGTCAATGCGTTTTGCGATATCCGTGAGGATTTCTGGGAGTTTTTCGCGTTCTTCTGGAGTGAATCGTCCTAGCACGAAGTCCACATCGCCCATCTTTTTGCGCATGGCATTATTGGCGGTGCCAAGACGAAGACGTTTGAAGTCGGTAGTGTTAAGCGAACGAATAGTGGATTTAAGGCCATTATTGCCGCCATCGGTTCCCTTTTCGCGATAACGCAGGGTGCCGAAATCGAGATTAAAATCATCACATAAAATCAGGAGGTTAGATAGTGGAATTTTATAATAGTTCATGAATTCCTGAATACTAGAACCGACATCATTATAGTAGGTTTGAGGTTCGATAAAGATAGTTTGACCGGATTTTTGCCACTTGGCGTGGAATTTTTCGGATTTTTCAAATTCGAGACCGTGGGTTTTAAAGTAAAAATCTAAAGCCAAAAAGCCAAAGTTATGGCGAGTGAGGTTATATTCATTTCCAGGATTTCCAAGTCCAACAATAAGTTTCATGGAAATATTATAGCAAATCTTTTGGTTGGATTTTTATGACAAAAAAACTACTACAAAAGTTTTAGAGATAAAAGAATCCATTGTGTAGATATTTGGACCATGAAAAAGCCGCCACGGGTGGTGACGGCTTCGAAAAGATTAAGGAATAGTTTTGATGAAATGAACATTATGTAGCTAGATTAATCCTCAATATAATCATTGTCGCTCTCCCAGTCTAGTCCAAGAGGTTTCAAATTATCGAGGATCTGTCCAATAATGGAGCTTCTGACGATGTCGTTTTCATTCATAAAAATCTGAGCTGCGCGAGGAATACCCTTTAAGGCTCGGCGCGCATAAAGAATGCCATTGTGATGCTTGTTGACACCTTTAGCGTAAGGATGAGGCTGACTTTCGTCACCCGTGAAGATCATTTTAGATCCCTCTCCGATACGAGTCATAGCAGACAGCATTTGCTCATTAGTCATATCTTGAGCTTCGTCGACAATAATAAAATCATTCTGAAAACTCTTTCCTTTGATATAGAAAATCGGAATAGAGCGGAAGGATTTTTGATAGGACAGATTAGCTTTGTCTTCTAGACGCT
Organism: uncultured Candidatus Saccharibacteria bacterium; assembly: GCA_965245025.1. Classification (GTDB taxonomy): domain Bacteria; phylum Patescibacteriota; class Saccharimonadia; order Saccharimonadales; family Saccharimonadaceae; genus Nanosyncoccus. The sequence continues at coordinate 2,547 of CBDEYN010000018.1, forward strand.
GCTGCTTGACACGAGGTTGAGGGCTAGATGATTTTTCAGAATACTTATTCTTACTTTTATTCTTCTCTTCATGTTTCCTCTTTTTGCTAGTTCGGCAAGTAAAAGTCTCTTTTTTGTCGATCATAGTATACTCGTCATTATCTTCATAGATCCAATTTTTATCATGAATATAAGATTGATGCGTGATTTCTTCATGCGGCTGATCGATTAGAGTGCTATTATTGCAGGGGTCGTCATCGTAAATTTCATGATAAATTAACAATGCATTGATAATATTGGCAGACTTGATAGACATTTTTTCTTCCAAGTCTCCTGGCAAAGTACCAACGCCATCATCACCACGAACTTCTGAAGCAACAACGGAAACGATATTGTAGTCACCTTTTTGAACTTGCTTCATTCCTTCAATGGCGGCAATAAAAGTTTTTCCGGTACCAGGACAGCCAGAAACTAGAATCATATCAATATTCTTATTATAGATAGAGTCTAAATACATGGCTTGACCAGGTGTTTTGGCTTTCAGGAAGGGTTTCTGTTTGCTATTTAGGTAGCTATTAAGGTGGACGATTTTATCTTCATCTCCACTAACATCTAAGCGGCCGATATTCCAAAATTCACCCTTACTTTTCCCGTAGATTTCATCATCGATACTATCTTCGCAACTGAATTCAATGAACTCGTTAGGAACCAAGGTGGGCTCATCTGGCATACGTTCCTCCCATTCTTCTAAGGGGATGAAGCCACCTTTTTGGACGAAGTGACTATAGAGGTCGGGTGGAATGATACATTTGCGTCGGCCGGTGAACTTAAACTTGGGATCGGTTTCTAGCGGTAAGGATTTAATGTTATGTGCTAAAGCGCAAACACGCATTTCCTTATCGTTGGTCACTAAACGAATCTTTTTATTCAGAGCATCTAATTCGTTCTTAGCCTGTTTAGCCTTTACTAAGTAACAGGATAGATCGAGAGTCTGCAAGAAGATTTGTTCATCCATATTGACAGGTTCAAAATCCCAAGAAACCACGGCAGATTCGGTGCTTTTAATAATCATAAAAGCACGGCTACAGTTTTCGAAGGCGATTTGATTGCCAATGTAAAGATTAGGATCGCGACCTAGCTTAGAAGATTCATCAACTATAACCGATTGAAAGAGCTCATCGATTCGGCTTAAAACCTTACCGGCGATGAAGCTGCGTTCAGAAGATTCGCTTCTGAAGCTTTTTAATTCATGGAGCACAGTGTCAGGTATAACGATACATGAGTTTTTCAGGTCGATATTTTTAATAGCTAATTTCTTAAATCCGTTTTTGGTGGGAATAATATCTGGGTTATCAATAATGATATTAGTATCGATAACATAATATTTTTCCTTGAGTTCAGTGGAAATGTAAGCCACAGGTTCTGCACTTGAGATGCTTCCAGAGGTCTTCTCCTTAAGACTTGTTTGAGCACTGAGTATACTTTTAATTTCACTCATAACTATCTCCTTTTTAAGGTACGAGAAATACGTTTTAAGTATTTCCGTGGGGTAGGGCTTGGATTTTTGAGGTCCAAGAATAGAGGTGCGTCCTCTATTAGGCTAATTATTACATATTTTTCTAAAAATTCAAGAGAAAATGGGGGTAGTGGTGAATCTGGATGTGTATTTTTGAGGATAGATTAAAATGGGATATTAAGATAATTGACGGTAAAGTTTAAGGAGCTTTTCGATTTGATGAGACTGAAGATAAGTCTTTTCGCTGGCGGCCAGATTTTGGCTGAGTTTTTGAATAAGTTCTGGTTGGTGATAAATTTCGAGTAAAAGTTCTGCCATGGCGCGAGGTGCTGGTGATTTGGCACAGAGGCCACCGTGATTTGGTACGATTTCGGACATGTCGGGGTCGGCATAAATAACTGGAAGATTGCAGGCGGCGGCTTCTAAAATGGTGAGGCCTTGGGTGTCAAACTGGTAGGAATTGATGATGGAAAGATGTTGGTCTTTGGTATATTTTTGGAGGATTTCTTGGTGCGGGATGGTGCCGAGAATTTTAATAGATGCTTCGTCGAAATGTTTTTTGCAGAATTTTTGCACTTTTGACATCTGATTACCATCACCGATAATAGTAAAAATAAAACGAAAATTTGGTTCAAGTTCCTGGGCGATTCGGAGCGATTCTAAAAATGGTAGAATGCGTTTTTCTTTGGAGAGGCGAGAAAACCAGAGAATACGAAGTGGTTCGTGGTCTTGGTAGGTGCGGATTCTGGGTGTGAAATTTGCAATTTCTTGATCGCTGATGCCATTCGAGATGACGGAAATTGGGCGTGTGACGCCAAAAAGTTGAAGCTTTTTGGCAAAATGGGCGGAGGGGGTAATTACCTGGTCGGCCAGATTGGCTTGGCGGACCATCATTTGCCACATCTCACGACGTGCAATAGTAGGCGCGAGATTTTTGATCTTGGCGTTCTGATAATTGAGGCTTGGTGATTTTTTTGGCTCTGGATTTTGATAATTGAGGCCGAGTGATTTTTTTGGTTCTGGATTTTGATAATTTAGCCTAGGGGATTTCTTTAAGATTGATTTTAGAGTGATGCGATGAATTAGATTAATCCCCGTAGCAGCTAGAGTCTTAAAAGGATGCGGCACGTTAATAGCGATGGCCATATCTTCGCGACCATGCATGGTTTGGATAGTTTTAATGTGATATTTTTTAGCCAAAATCAGACCAGCCATGCTGGTGGTAGCCTCATAATGAATATGAAAAAGATCAAAGGATTTGGTGAGGTTGGGGTATTTTTGCTCGATAAAACGTACGACCTCTTTGGTCCATTTGGAAAAAGGGGCGCCATTGACTAGGAATTTGGCGGTAGGCACAAGAATAATATTTGGGTCGTGATTGGCGCCAAATTGGGATAAAGGATTTTCAAAATCTTGCTGAGTGCCTGGGCAAAAAATCGTAACTTGGTGGCCAAGTGACTCTAACGCAGTTTTTTGGGCACGAATTGAGGATGGAATCCCACCAGGAATGCCGAGAAAAACGTCGGTAAAAATAGCAATGCGAAGCGCTTTCGCAGGCGCAGAATTTTTGAGGTTTTGGCCCGTAAGATTTTGATACTTAAGGCTTTCCGGGTTCTTGGAGTGAGGATTTGACATTTTTGTGATTATCTCATATATGAGATATTTATTTAAAGTAAATCTTTGGTGCGATTGATGGATTTGCGTGGTCCATTCTTGCGGTCATTATGGAAGGAGAATTTAAGTGGGGTGCCGAGGAATGGGAATTTTTCACGAATACAACGCTCGAGATAACGTTTGTAAGACCAGTGCAGTAGTTCCATTTCACGACCATGAATGACGAACCATGGTGGACAGGTGTCGGTCTGAGTGATGTATTGGAGTTTTGGATGGGTATTTTTCAGGCCAGCTGGTGGGTGAGAAATTACCGCTTCGTTCAGAACTTTGTTTAACTCAGAAGTCTTAAGTTCGGTATGACGAGCTAGGTCGACTTCGGTAATAAGTTCAAATAATTTAGTGACATTTTTGCCAGTTTCGGAGCTGGTAATAATTACTGGAGCAAAAGATAAGAAATTAAAATCGCGTTCAAGATTATCGAGGATATTATCGATCTGTGAAAGTTCAGTTGGTTTAGACTTATCGGAAATTGTAGAAACTACAGGGGTAGAATTATCAAGAAGATCAGATTTAGTGATGACTAAAATCACACTTTTTCCAGCCTCGATGATTTGGCCAGCGAGGGATTGATCGAGCTTAGAATGTGGTTCAGTGGAATCGACAAGTAGTAAACAGATGTCGGATTCTTCAATGGCGGAAAGAGTGCGAATGGCGGAGAATTTTTCGATGCCAACTTCTCGCTTGCCTGGCTTGCGAAGACCGGCAGTATCGAGGAATTCAATAGTTTGGCCCTTAAATTTAAGTTCGAGGCGATTAATATCGCGCGTGGTTCCCTGCTTGGAGCTGGTGATAGCTTGCTGTTTTTGGCCAAGACGATTGAAGAGACTGGATTTACCAACATTTGGGCGACCAATCAGGGCCACCTTAATGGCGGTTTCGGTTTTTTCATCCGAATCAGCCTCGTTGGTATTTGGATAAGAATTTAATTCGCGATAAATACGGGATTTGAGGTCTTTAATTCCCTGTCCGGTAGTGGCAGAAGTTTGATAGCTTTCGTCTGCTTTTATACCAAATTTGATATATTCAGCAAAAGGTAGAGATTCTTTGAGATCCGATTTGTTGAGCACTAAAAGGACTGGCTTACGAGATTTAAGGGCCATGCGGGCAATATCTTTGTCGCGGAAATCCGGATACTTAGTAGAATCGACGGTAAGTAAAATAAGATCCGCAGAATCAATGGCATCCTCGATTTGATCCTGGATGGAAGCTTCGAAATCATCTTCAGGATTTTTCAAACCAGCAGTGTCAATAAGAGTTAAAGCTTGATCAATAGTCGCTACTACGCTGTCACGGGTAGTGCCGGCCTCACGCGCAACAATGGCAATATTTTTGTGTGCCATGCGATTTAATAGACTGGATTTACCAGCATTGGTTTGGCCGATAAGGGCGACAATTGGAAGCTTTTTCATGTGTTATATTATAACATCGAAAACGGGATAAGTAAAGAAAAAACCTGAGTTAACATCTCAAGGTATTGCACTTGAGCGGTTAGGGTAGGAAGTCGAATTAAATATTCGAGCATATGGCGATTAAAAGAAATTTTTGAAACGGTTTTTGATTCCCTTTATGGTAAAATGGTTGAAGTATGAAAAGGAAAATCGCTTTCAATGATTATGGATTTACTAGTTTTTTGACTGTAATTTTTCTTTGTATTTTGGGTCTCGGGGGGGGTGCCTCTTTTTAGTCGAAAATGCCTCTGCGCTTTATGTTCCGAGTATTTCCGTATCCACTAATGCTTTAAATTCGGTGAACGGTAATGCAGTTTTAAATTCGACGAATAAAACCACGGAAATTCCGATTAATTTGACCGTACAAACGAATCATCGTACCGGCTATACGGCAACCATGAGTGCTGAAACCAATGAAACTGCTTTAGTTAATGCGAGTTCGGCCAATAATGCTAAAATTAATTCGATTACGAGCCCATTAGGTTTAGCGAATTTTCCGACAAATTCTTGGGGATATAAATTAAGTACAGAAACTACCTATAGTCCGATTCCGGGAGTGGGTAATCCGGCTAATTTAATTAATACTAGTGGAAAAACTGATGGTTTAGATTCGCGAGTAATTAACGTGGGGATGAACTTGAGTCAGAATTTGGAAAGTGGCCGTTACGTAAATAAGTTAGTGTTTTCGGTGGTGACAAATCCATATGAAAAGGAAGCGGTATTAACGGCTGGTCCGGATTTTATCCAAAAAGTGACCGCGCTTGACACCAATCAAACTTATGATGTGTGGAACGAAAATATGGGCAAGAAAGAAAATGTACGGGCTTTCAGAAGAAGTCATGTAGCTCCAGCGGCGGTTCCGGCCAATGCGGTGAATGTTGAAGATAATGCGTCGTCCGACTATGAAATTAAAGTTTGGTTTGATGCGGCAGAAGGCGTGATGTATTATTGGGCGCCGATTGAAAAAATCTATTTAAATCAGAATGCTTCTCGCATGTTTATGCACTTTACTAAACTTACGGAATTGGAACTTTCGGGATTTGATACAAGTCGGGTGGAAAATATGACATACACGTTTAGAAGTATCGATTCGATGAAAAGTCTCGATCTTTCAAGCTTTAGTACGCCGAAATTAAAAGATATGACGGGGATGTTTTATGCTGCGATTGGACTAAAAACGCTTAATTTTGGCAATAATTTTGATACAAGTAATGTAGTGAGCATGAGCCATATATTTCTGGACGCAAACAATCTGGAATATCTAGATTTAGCGAAATTTAATACGCAAAACGTGACGGATATGAATCATATGTTTAGAAATATGTATGCATTGAAGGCAATAAAATTTGGTGAGAAATTTAAGACAAATAATGTAATCAATATGGGGAGTATGTTCGCCTCGACCTGTAGTCTAAAAGAGCTAGATTTGTCGAACTTTAATACCTCTAAGGTGACAAAAATTATTGAACTTTTTGGCTTGGTGGATTTTAAAGGCGATAGCTTTACTTGTCCTGGTGGAGATAAGCTGGAACGTATTTATGTGTCGGACGATTTTGATACTTCGAAGGTAACGGAATCCTTCAATATGTTCGCTGGTAGAACTAAACTCAGGGGTGGCGAGGGTTCGTTTGAGGCTAATCCATCGCAAGCTGGAATCGACTGGCTGAAGATTGATAGACCTGGTGTGAAAGGTTATTTTACAAATGTAAATAAGAGGACGATTTCTAACCTTTCGATAATGCAAAATGTGGATGCGGCAGTTTGTGCTAATTCAAATCTGCATGAAGCGGCAAGCTTAGTGGATGTGCGCGATGGGAATACCTATACGGTTGCGAAGCTAAAGGATAATAAATGTTGGATGACGCAGAATTTACGATTAGTAAATAAAACTTTGACGCCGGTAGATTCAGACGTTTCCGCAAATTTTACAGTACCGGCATCAAATCTGAATGTGGCTAATACTTACGATTCGCCTACGGTCTTGCCAATGGCCTATTTTAATCCAAGTAAGCCACAGGACGGAGCTTTTTATAACTGGTTTACGGCAACGGCGGGTACAGGTGATCGAAATATTCCGGAAGGGTCGGACGCGTCAAGTTCGGTTTGTCCAAGTGGCTGGCGATTATCGAAAGGCGGCAATAGAAGTGAATATTTGACTCTATTAAATAGTTATGATGGTAATGTGGTAAATCTACGTGGTGCGCCATTGAATTTTATAACGCCAGGTTATGTACATGAGCAAAATTTAATCGGTATCAATTCAAACGGTTTGTATTGGAGTTCGACGGCGGGTCCTGCAAATTGGGCGCATCGCATGAGTATATGGGGAAATAATTCTGATCAGAGCAGTAGCTGGCAGGTAGACGGTGCCTTGGTGCGCTGTTTGGTGAAGTAGGGTTTTAAAAATAATTTTAATACTAAGTTTTGCTAAATTTTGCTGATTTTTGATTTTGCTTATGGTAAAATAGAAACATGCCAAAAATCACTTTCTCTCATAATTTTTTGTGGGTAAATTTTCGAACGAATTTTACTTTTTTATTAGGACTTTGTTTGTCAATTTTTATTTTTAATTTTAATACTGCTGCGGTTTTTGCTGTACAGACGCCTACTTTATCGATATCAGTGGACAATGCGGCGGTGAATGTGAATGGTAATCAGGTGATTAATTCCGTGAATGGCACTACGGAATTGCCGCTAAATTTAACGATAAATACGACAAATAAAACTGGCTATACCGCTACTTTAAATACGGAAACTAATGAGACGGCTCTGGTGAATTCGGGATCGGCGAGTGGCGCGAAGATTGATTCGATTACTGGAGCTAGTAGCATTTTGAGTTTGCCAGTAAATACCTGGGGCTTCAAAACTTCAAATGAAACTAATTATAATCCAATTCCGTCACTAGCGACGCCAACGAATATTTTTCAGACCACCGAAAAGACCAATGGCAATGACGTGCGTGGGTTAAATATTGGCATGAAGTTAGGTCAGAATATTGAAAGTGGAAGCTATGATAATAAGCTGATTTTTTCGGTGGTAACGAACCCGTATGTGGGGAAAGCGATAATGACTGAGGGTCCGGATTTTAATAATAAGCTAATAAATTTAGGAGCTAGACATCGGGCAAATGGTTTTAGGAAAAGCCCTACAGCTCCAGCAACCCATATGAACACAATAAATATTGAAGATGAAGATTCTGATTATGATATAAAAATGTGGATAGATCCAACTGAAATGATGGCCTATTATTATACTGAATCGGAAAAAATCTATTTAAATAAGAATAGCAGCAAGATGTTTGATCGTTCGGATGATTGGCGTGGTTATATTCAATATATTTCAAATATTGACCTTTCTAATTTTGACACTTCTAATGTAGCAGATATGAGTTCAATGTTTGCAGATATGAATCAAATTAAGGAGCTTAATCTTTCAAGTTTTGATACTTCAAAAGTAACAAACATGAGCTCTATGTTTAAAGGTATGTACGGTTTTAAATCTCTTGATGTGTCAAACTTTGATACTTCTAATGTAACAGATATGAGTTCAATGTTTCAAGGTACATGGCAGCTCGTTTCACTTAATCTTCTAAACTTTAATACTTCAAAAGTTAAAAAAATGAATAGTATGTTTAATGGGTCTAGTCTTCCTTCACTCAACCTTTCAAGCTTTAATACATCTAGCGTTACAGATATGAATAAGATGTTCTATAATATGATGAAGCTTACTTCACTTGATCTCTCTAATTTTGATACCACTAATGTAATAGATATGAGTGGTATGTTCTCTTCTACGTTTAAACTTACTTCACTTAATCTTTCTAGTTTTAATACATCTAATGTAACTAATATGAAGAATATGTTTGCTTATACGAGCAGACTTGCTTCACTTGATCTCTCTAATTTTGATACCACTAATGTAATAGATATGAATCAGATGTTTTTTGATATGCAAAAACTCGTTTCGCTCGATATTTCAAATTTTAACACCAATAAAACTACGAACGTAGGTTCAATGTTTGGTCTTAGGGATGATGATGCGTATGAAGATGTACTAGAAAAAATATATGTAAATAATGATTTTGATACCAGTAACTTAATGAATTTTTCTAATATGTTTGCGTATCGTTATAAGCTCCGCGGTGGTAATGGTTCGTACCGAACTAATCCATCTACTGCGGATAAAACTTGGCTTCGCGTGGATCGCCCAGGGGTGCAGGGGTACTTTACGCGCAAACCTTAGTGCCTGAATAAATTATTTATACAGATGTTTAGTCTGTTCTATAAAGAAATCTCCAATTTCGCCGTAATGTATATGGTTATTTAACTCTTCGATATCGATTAATTCATAACCAATTACGGAGCCGTCTGGGTCATTTGTGAATTCACCGAGTTTTTCAAGTTCGGCGTAGACGCGTAATTGGTAACCTGTATTTCCTTGATTATCATAAACTTTTTGATAACCGAGTGGAAACCAGGATTTGACGGCCATATTCAATTCTTCTTTAGCCTCACGGGAGATAGTTTGAAGAATAAATTCATTGGGCTTTACTCCTCCGCCTGGAAGATTGTCTGAAGCGTGGGTGTATTTTACAATAGGAATTTGGTTTTGAAAATTGCCGATGATATAAACTTGTGACCAAGGTAAATTGGGGATTTTTTGTCCGATTAAACTATAAAAATCTGTGTGATATTTTACATTTTTATAGACGAATTCGCCATGAAGTGTCGGTGTTTGCATAATTTCATTATAAAACAAAAAAAGACATAAACGCCTTTTCTTAAAATGGTGATTCCGGCGGGGTTCGAACCCGCGATTTTCTGGATGAGAACCAGACGTCCTGGACCACTAGACGACGGAACCGTGAAATAATAATAACATTTTTTGGTTACAGTCGCAAGAGCTTAATTAATCGCAGTCGAAGCTGGCGTCATTCCATTCGGAGTCGTCGATTGGATCAAAAAGATGTGGGTCGGTGTCGGAGTTAGTAGTGCGGTTGCGTAAACGAAATTCTTCGTCAGACATGTCGCCAAGGTCATTTTCGACACCTTCGTCTTCGAGGTAATCGTCGTCGGATGGGTCATTTTCTTCGTAATTTTGATAGTGGTCTGGTAAATCTTTTTGGAAGGCACCAGAGTCCCAGGAATCGTTCGTGGTGTCGGGATTATCTCTTTCGGAAACCCAGTTCATTTTACTGTTTGGTTCCCCCGCATTTTGATAAAATTTTGCCATAATCGACTCCTTTTCTACTATTATGTCAGAGGTATGTGGGCTTGTAAAGATGTATTAGGGGGTGAGGTTTTAAGCTTAAAAAATGTCTCAAGTAAAAACCCGCTCACTAAAATTTTTGGAGTGAACGGGTTTTTTTTATTTTTGATAGATTTAGTCGTGGGAGATCGCAGTATGGACACGGTTCAAACGAGCTAGGGTGCGATTTTTACCGAGGACACGTAAAGTTTGATGCAGTGCTGGGCTAAATGGTGCAAAACTGACGGCAATGCGAATGAGGCTGAAATATTCAGCAGGTTTTTTGCCAGTAGCAGCGAGAAGCTCATTAAGCTTGGCTTGAAGATTGTCGTCGGTCCAATCAGTCTCTTCGACCTCTGTTAATTTTTCGATAGTGAGATGTAATAATTCACGATATTCAGTTTCAGAAAGTTTCTTGAGGAATTTATTATTGTAAATCAAATCAAGATCAATGGTTGGCTCTTCGAAGAAATAAGTAGTCATGGTGCGCAAGTCAGAGAGTGTCTTTAAACGATCATAGATAATGCTGAGAACGGATTTTTTGTATTCGTCAGTTTCTTGGCCGGCGGATTCTGGCCAGAAATTGAGTGGTTTGAAAACTTGGTAGCGAGAAAAATCTTCGGAACCAGAAGCGAGACAGGTCTTGGCGTAGAGTGCATCAATTCCCTGTTCGTCGGCAATTTTACGAATCCATTGACCGTTCATCCAAAGAATTTTAGTTTCGTCGAAACGAGCGCCGGAGTTTTGAATACGGGAAATTTCAAATTTTTCAATCATTTCATCGATTGAGTAAATTTCTTGTTCAGTGCCGTCATTCCAGCCAAGACAGGCGAGATAATTTAACATAGCTTCTGGAAGAAAACCATCGTCACGATATTCGGTGACGGATTTGGCGCCATCGCGTTTACCGAGCTTTTTGTTGCCGGTAGGAGCGAGAATGTGTGGCATGGAAACAAAAAGATGACGAGGCAGTTCTAAGGCGTCGTAGAGAGCTAGATAATTCGGTGTGCTTGAGAGATACTCGACGCCACGAGTAATGTAGGTAATCTTCATTAAGGTGTCGTCAACGATGTGAGCAAAATTATAGGTTGGAAGACCGTCTTTTTTAATCAAAATAATATCATCTAGCACTTCTGGGCCGGTTTGCATATCACCCATGACTTCGTCGTGCCACTCGTAGTGTTTTGGTGTGGTTTTGAAACGAATTGGTAGCCCTTCACGCCATTCTGGTGGGTTGGCTGGACGATGATTGCGGTAAAGATAAGGAATTTTTTGCTCGTTGTCGAGTTTTTTATATTCTTCAATTTTTTCGGAAGGAGTATCGTCCGCATAGGCTAGACCTTTTTCAAGAAGTTTTTTAGCCCAAGCGAGATAAATATCCTTGCGCTCGGTTTGATAGTAAGGCTCATCTGGACCACCTACCATTGGACCTTCATCCCAGTTTAGCCCGAGCCATTTAAGAGTATCGAAAACAAGTTCGGCGGCACCTTCTACGAAACGACTTTGGTCGGTGTCTTCAATGCGCAAAATAAACTGACCGTGATTTTGTCTGGCGATCAGGTATGGATAAATGGCGCTGCGGACATTGCCGATGTGAATATAGCCGGTAGGGCTGGGTGCAAAACGAGTTCTAATTTCCTTATTCATAATGGCTTAATTATACCACTACTAATAAGAGAAGAAAAACTCAGCATGGTTAGCTGAGATTTTGAGGGATTGAGTTTTTTGAAGTTCTGGGAGATTGATGTGATTTAGAGTGAAGTGATAATGTTCTTAAGTTGTTTTTTACTGAGACTACCAGAGGTGGTATTGAGCTTATATACAGTTCCGCCATTCACCCAGGCAGCGTTGGATTGGTACATGTAGATGGTGAGACCCTGTTCACGAATGGTGTCGTATTGTTCGCCCCAGGTTGGCTTGACGTAATTATTTAATAAAGCATTACTATCCCAAGGGAGTTTTTCTTGGTCAAGAGTAAAACGAGTTTTGTCTGGTCCGACAAATTCAAGGGAGAAGGTGTTCTTTTGGAAAGAAGCACTGCGAGCGGTGAAGTCGCGTGGCACAAAGGATGGGTAGGAGGCGCCATTTTGAGCGGCGGCGACCTTGGCGCTAATATCTGGCATGCTGAATTTGAGGGTGGCATAGAGTACGCCCATGCAACAAATCGAGCTAGCGACAGCAAAGATGAGATGTTTTTTGGAAACTTTTGGTTTTTTAACCATGATTGGAGCAGATTTTGGCTTCGTCTCCTCTTTCATGGCAGACATTAGGGCCTTGGAGTTTTGGCGGGATTTATTAGTAAGTTTTTTGGCGGAGAAATGTGAAATCGTGTCAGCTTCGCGGCGACGTTCGGCAAGAGATTGCAGAGGTGCAACCGTGGAACGAGGTTTAGTAGTGGCGCGCACTGGGCGAGCTGGAGTTGGTTGAGCTGCAGGAATGACTGGCGCAACCGGTGCAGTGAATGGAGCTGGAGCAACTGGCGCCGTAAAGCCTATCGTGTTGGATGTTGGTTCTGAGATATTGAGCGGACGTGGAATGGAAATAGGGGTAGGCTTGGCAACTGGGGCGGGTTTAGAGAGATTGAGTGGGTTAGAAACCGGAGCTGGTGTAGAGAAATTAAGTGGTGTAGTGACTGGGGCTGGCGCAGAAATATCTAACGGAGCAGAAATTTGGATGCGAGAAGTGGTAGGACGAGATTTTGGAGTGGAGATGGCTTGAGTACTTGAAGTTGGACGCATGGTTGCATTATTTTTGAGTGATTCGCGAAGTGAATCAAAAGAAATGGTCATTTTTTTCGTGGTGGGAGTAGGGGCTGGTGTGGCATATGAGGCTGGGGCTGGAGTACGAATGTCTGAGACAGCAGAAAATTCATCAGAAAAGACAATTTTGCGAGGGGCTTTAACGAAGTGGCGATTAAGAGTGCCAGAGTTTCTGACAGTAATATGAGTGGCACGACTCTGAACGCGCTGGTTCGTTAAATTTCTTTCCATTTTTCCTCGCTTATTTTTGTTTAATTATAATAATAATACTTATGCAAATCAATAGTGATTATGTTTGA
>CBDEYN010000019.1:0-15221 GCA_965245025.1 uncultured Candidatus Saccharibacteria bacterium
CTCGAGCTAATCTGGCAGGGGCGCACGGAATCGAACCATGATCTACGGTTTTGGAGACCGCTATACTAACCGTTGTACTACGCCCCTAGGCTTTTTTATTATAACATATTTCTCTAGCACTTAAACTTTTATCTTAAATCGGTTATACTTAACTTAACTAATCATGAAAACTCAGATTCAAAATTTCTGGTTCAAACTTCTCACTAATCTCGATTTTTGGCTGACGCTCTGGACGATTATGTTCACCTATTTCTTCCTCGTCGGCTTTTTGAATTTGATTTTTGGTCACCTCGTCCCAGATTTTCTTCTCACCATTGCGACTTTCGTTAAAGTCTCCACTATTCTCACCTGTTTAATCTACACTAGCTTCTTCGCGCCAAAAGACTACCTCTTAAAAGCCGCACTTCTTTTCACTTTCGCCGCCGATATCGTACTAGCTATCGATAATATCTCGCCATTTGGTATCATTTTATTCTGTTTCGCTCAATATTTTCATACCTCACGCTACGCCGATGTCAGCCCCAAATTCTTTATCGCTTGGAGCTTTTTTATTATTTTATTATTTATCTTTACCCATTTTTATCAAATCCCAACAATTTATACTGCCGGCTTCGCCTATGCCAGCTCGCTCATCCTCAATCTCGGCCTAGCCGTCCAGTGGCTCAAGCGCAAAACTCCCCGTTTCCGTCGTGCCGCCATCTGTAATTTTATCGGCTTCATGCTTTTTATCGCCTGCGATCTCACTGTTCTAGTCTCATTCTTTTCACGCATGCATATCTTACCAATTTTTCTTTATCAACCGGCCAATTTTATTTGTTGGCTCTTTTATTTTCCATCGCAAATTCTCCTCGCCAATTCCTCCGCCCTCACGAAATCTTATTACCGCCCCTTCGATTCCGAATTAAAACGCCTGGCCAAAAATTCAAAACTTCTAGAACAGCTTTAAATTTTAAATTATTTGTTCACCTAATTACTTCCATGATATAATATCTCCAATATGGAAGGTAAAAAGAAAACAAGACCTCGAGCTATCCTGGTATTCGGTGCACCATGTAGTGGAAAAACTACATTTTGTGAAAAATTCTCACAACGTTTTAAAGCTCCTTACTACGATCTTCGAGCCTTGCGTGAAGAAGCGGACTTCACTGAGAAACAAATTCACGTCGTCCTCGAGGCGATTGCTAAAACCGGTCAGAATATCGTGATTGAAGGTGGTCTCGATACCGAAGACGAGCGTAATTCCGTGCGCAAACTATTGAAACTATCTGGTTATGCGCCAACCCTCGTTTGGATTCAGACTGATATTAACACCATCAAGCTGCGCTTAAAGCTTAAACTTCGCTCAATTGCGCGCGCCAAAGAAGAATACGATCGCCGTATCCGTCTCATGGAAGCTCCAGCCGAGATTGAAAAACCAATCATCCTCTCTGGTAAACATACTTTTGAGACCCAGCTTTCTCACGTCCTAGCTCAACTCCAAAATGATTCTCGCCGATTCTGAATTTGGTGAAATTATCGTTCGCCGCAACGCCTTAGCTAAAAACATTTCTTTTTCACGTTCCACCTCTGGACGACTCCAAATGTCGGTCCCTTCCTACGTCTCCGAGCGACAAATTCAAAAAAGCCTCGATTCCATGCGAGACCGTTTGCGTGGCCTAAACTTAGCTGATCCTGCCACACAACGCGCCCGTGACGCGCAAAAAAAGCTACTGATGAAGCAAGCCAAAGAATATTTACCCTATCGCCTTGAATATCTCGCGAAGCGTTATGGTTATCATTATGACCACGTCACTTTAAAGCACCAATCTACCAGATGGGGCTCTTGCACCCGTCGCAAAAAATCCCTATTCGGCGGCTACGAGTTCACCATTTCTATGAATATTGGCTTAATGCGTGTACCCGAAGTTCTACGTGATTATTTAATCATTCACGAACTCGCCCACATCAATCATCCCGACCACTCCAAGGCTTTTTGGCGAGAAGTCGAAAGCCATGACCCAAATTACCGCGCACACCGTGAAATGCTTAAAAAACATAATCCAGGTCTATGATATAATATGTTTATGCAAGGGCAATCTATCTCTAAATTTCTTGATGCCACCAAGGTTCACACCAGTGTTTTTGATCGCAAATTCATGTATCTTTCGGACATCATCGACCCAATTTATCGTGAATATCTAATTAAGCTTGAAAAAATTGGTGTTAATCTCGACCTTGACGTGATTCGTCGTCGTCACCAAGTTGAAAACTATACCGACATCATCAAATTCATCGTCGGTTACCTCAACTCACGCCTTAAAAATCCGACTAAGGGAAATATTCTAATTTCTATGAACGCTACTTCCGCTCAGAGCATCGATATCACCCCAGCCAAATATCATCTAGTAATTACCGATGATAGCGTCGTCATGACCGTCGATAGTAGCGAACAATATTCCGCCCTCGGCGCCAAAATTAAATCCCGTCTCGGTTTCGGCACTTCAATCTCATTCCCAATTCGCGAGCCCTACGACTCTATTTAATTTTCCAAAACAGGGAATCCACCACTGTTTTTTCTTAAATAAAGCACACTTTGCTTCATCGTTTTAAATATTTTTCTTAGCTAAAAACCACCCACCAATCTCTTGTTTTAAGCATAAGCTTTTGCTAAAATAAACTTATAAACGGGAGCATTATGAAAATCAAGAAATCATCAATTTTTGGTGTTTTTGGCGCATTATATCTATGCTTTTTTCTGATTTTTACCTTTTTAGCTTTTCAGCCTCAAACCGTAGAAGCTAATACCAACCTCATACTCGAAATTCCCAAAATCAACCTCACCTCACCGATTCGCTCGCTCGAGATTAGTGATGAAAATACTCTCACTTCACCGGAACGCATTGCTGGCGTCTACCATGCCAATCAAAATCACGATTTTATTATTGGTCACTCCTCTACAATTTTTCAAAATCTCAACAAGTTATCAATTGGCGATACTTTCCGCTTTGACGACCAAACTTATCAAATCAAAACCCGTAAAATCCAACAAAAATCCGACATCAATATGTCGAAACTCCTGACCAAAAAATCCACCCCGACTATCACTTTGATGACCTGTCATGGCGAAAAAATCTCCGGCCACGACTACACCGAACGTCTAATTCTGACCGCAGAATTGACTTAACGTAGAGACCATCTCTACACGATATCTGTTATTTTTCATAATCTAACGTAGAGACGGTCTCTACGTAATATCTGTTATTTTTTATCAAAAAACCTGGAGTCTATCTCCAGGTTATCTCTATTTTAAACCTTCATTAATCGTACCGCGAAACCACCCATGCTCACCACCGGAATTTCCAGTTCATCTTCTGCATCCACCACCAGGCGCTCAATTTTAAGATCCGTTGGGTTCATGCGAAAATCCGCTATGTCACCATCACGGAATATAAAAGCATTATATTTCACGTCTTTTTCCAAGAAACTTAACTTAACTTTCATCGTACGCGCCATATCATCGACAATACCACCAATATACCAGTCCGTCTCCCCTCGCCCGCGCCTGGCTACCGCATAATATTCACCGATTTTACCGAGCAAAGGCACTTCAATTTCAAAATTCACTGGTACTTTTTGAATAAATGACAACGCATCCCGATTTTTTTCATAAGATTCTGGACGGTCGGCCAACATCTGCATCCCAGAATGAAACACAACATAGTAAGCTAACTGTCGCGCTAGGGTAGAATAAACTTTTTTCGCTGGATTATTTAAGTCAAAAATTCCCGGTGTAAAATCAAAGCCACCGGCGAGCATTCTCGTAAAAGGTAGAATCACCGCGTGTTTAGAATTCAAACCACCGCCTTCATATTCTTGCCCCTTTGCCCCCTCTGTACAGAGTAAGTTCGGATAAGTTCGCTCGAGACCGGTGCCCTTAATCGATTCGTGAACATTTAGCATCATTTTTTTCTGTGCTGCTAACTTCAGGACGTTACTAAAATGCAACACCCCCGCCTGTGACTGATGAAATTCTTCACGCCCCTTAATCAACATCTTCGGACCTGAATAATCCAATTTCAAATAATGCACCCCTTGTGCTTCCAACTCGTCAAATTGCTTAATTAGATTTTTTTCGTAATTGTCGATCTGGCTCGCAGTCTCACATTGCGCCACAATCTCAATATTTTTTTGTTTAGCACGCTCCAAAATTTTCTGTTTATCGAGTTTTTTCGCAAGATTTTTGTCCGACCACCCCTCAATCAAAAGTCCCGAGATGCCTAATTTTTCACACCAATCAAGATATTCCAGCGCATGCTCCGTCGTCGCGCCCTGTCGCTCGGAAGCCGTAAAGCTCCAAACCCCAATCAGCATCGCCCACCAAATTCCCATAAATTTAATCGGCGAAACCCAATCAAAATTCATTTTCGGACTCTGATTTAGGCTTAAAATCATTTTATTTTTTGTTAATTGTGCGGCAGAATCCGCCACCATGATTACGCGCCACGGCGTTTCAAAAGGTAGCGTCAAATAAGCCTTCATACCATCTGAAAGTGGGGTAATATTCGCTTCGAGTCGTCCAATTTTATTTAACCCAAGAGTCATCGAGCCATAATTAATCAGTGCGGCTTCGTGAATCGAAATAATCTTGCTGCTCGGAAGCTCTGCCGTAAATGGCGTCTGTCTCGAACCGGTTAAATTAAAAATCGTCCGCTCTTCATAATCAGCTTCCGACCGCGCCAAGGTAAAGGCTGGCATCGACCAACTTTTCGCATGAATATCCAGATTAAATTCCGTTAATTCATTCGTAATAATCATGCGTTGAAAGCCTGGCTGCGGTGGGAATTCATAACGAAAAGCCACTCCCTCATCGAAGACTCGCACTCTTAAAGTGAAAATACGTCCATCTTTTTCACGCTCCGCCAGATAAAAAGTCGTCTCGTTATATTTATTCACAATATCCAAAGTTTCCCCCACCACACTCTGCCAAGTTTCATCCTTAAATTTTGGCAAAATCCTTACCACCCCCAAATTTTCCGCAATCGGTTTTTCATTATAAATTTCGAAACCTAATCTAGAATTACTCAGTAAAACTTCTTGATTTTTTAGCACCCGATAGCTCGGACTACCATTTTTCAGACTAAATTCAAAAACCAAACTCCCACTCGGTGATTTCACATTTACCAAAGAATTAGCTTTCGCTTCTTCTTTTTTAAAAAGTCCTTTCAAAAAGCCCATATGCTTAATATTATACCGCATATGCTAAATATGATAAAATATTTTTAAGATGCAAGACGATATTAATCTCGAAGAACTCACCAAAAATAGTAAACCAAGTTTCCTCAAAATTTTCTTTATCGTTTTTGGCACCATTCTTGGCGTATTTGCCATCGCTTTTGGCGTAGTTTCTTTGCTTAAATTCCTTTCAAACACTGCCGAAAAAGTCGAAAATAAAAAACCAGAAACCGCAAAAGTTACAGAAAAGCGTGCGCCTCACCGCATCGACATGCAGTACCTCGTCGATGATTGGCGCCGTGAACAGGGGATTACTGAAGAATCATCAGTATTAATTTATGACCTTAATAACTCTGACATCGTCGGTCGCTTTAATGATACTAAAACCTTCTCTGACCAAAATCTCATAAATCTATTAGTGGCTTACGAAAATTACCGCCGCCTTAGTGATGGTAGTTTCCATCTCGAAGACCAAATCAATCTAAAAAATCAAACTGCACTCTCTAGGAAAGATTGCCTCAACGAACTTTTCACTTCCGAAAATCCAAATTGCAAGGATGCTCTGCGCGCTGAACTTTCCGATGCGGTCATCAAAAATCTTCTCACCAAAATGGACCTAGAAAATCTTAAGGTCTCCGCAGACAACCTTACTCTCACCGCAGGCGAATATTTAAAAATAATTAAGTTCCTTTATAATTCCGAAAATCTTCAGTCCGAAAACTGGAACCAATTCTTCGCGCATTTTCTCGTCACCGGCGATCACTTTGCCCTAATCTCCGGCATTAATAAAGCCACTATTTTCGATTACACTTCCGCCAAATTAAAAACCGAAACCGCCGCAAACGCTCTCCCATACTTCAGTGAAGTTTCCATCCTCGAGTTTAAAGACCTGCCAAAATATCAAGACCGCAAATACATCGTAATTTCACTTAATCAAAATTTTAATCCAACTAGACTCACTCCTCTTGGTCGTAATATCGAAGATCGCATTTTTAACGAACGTTAAGCCCGCCCAATAATTACCATAAAATTTCCTAAGTAACTAAGTTTATTGTTACTTTATAAACTTATTTAAAATAGAACGCAACAAAAATAAATCCCCGGAGGGATTTATTTTTATTCCTGAGATTAATTAGGCCTGAGCGTTCCAGCGAGCAATTGCTTCTTTTACGACTTCCTTAGCTTCCTCAGAACCAAAGAAACCTTTTACTTCGGTAGTACCAGGTTTCTTCAAATCCTTGTAGTGATTGAAGTGGAATTCGATTTGGCGGATTAATTGCTTTGGCAAATCTTCCAAAGTTTGGTACTTATCACCGTTATTACGGTCGTCTTCTGGCACACAAATAATCTTGTCATCAACTTCATCAGAGTCAACAAACTTCATTACGCCAAGAATACGGGCCTTCATATAAATACCAGTGGTCAAAGGCTGATCGGTAATCATCAAAACATCAAGCTCGTCGCCATCTTCGTCGAGAGTCTGAGGGATAAAACCATAATTACAAGGTTTTGCAAATGCCATTGGTTCGACACGGTCAAGCATAAAGCAAGCATTTTTGCGGTCCCATTCAATTTTGTGGTTAGAACCAGTAGGAATTTCGATCACTACATTAAGTTCACCATTTTCGTAGTCACCTGGGGTCAAGATTTTGTTAAAATCAGCCATATTTCTCCTTTATTTTTTCTTATTATACCATTTTTTCTCTCTGTGCTAAACTAAAACTATGGAATTTACCGATTTGAGAAAACCTCTCGCCGAACGCATGCGACCTCAAAGTCTCGACGAGGTTTTTGGTCAAAAAACTATTATTGGCAAGAGCAAAATTCTCACTGAATTAATTAAATCAAAAGAACCCACTAATCTGATTTTCTGGGGACCTCCCGGCACTGGCAAAACCACCCTAGCTCGCATTATCGCCAAAGAACTCGACGCTGACTTCGTCGAACTTTCCGCCGTCACCGCTCATAAATCCGATGTTGAACAGGTAGTCGAACGTGCCAAACAAAACTGGAATCTTAAAGTCCGCACCTTACTTTTTATTGATGAGATTCACCGTTTCAATAAAGCCCAACAAGATGCCTTTTTGCCTCATGTGGAATCTGGGCTCATCACCCTGATTGGTGCCACTACGGAAAATCCGAGCTTTGAAGTCATCCCCGCTCTTATTTCACGTAGTCGCGTAGTAATTTTATCTACCTTAAAAGATTCTGATATCAAAGACATTCTACTTCGCGCCATCGAAAAAGAATATCCTAAAGCTAAAATCAACCCCGAGGTCATCGATTTTCTCGCCCACCTCAGTCACGGCGACGCCCGTTCAGCACTGGGCGATCTCGAGCTCTGTCTTTCACTCAAAAATAAGCTTACCCTCGATTTTGTCACCAAAACTCTCAATAATAAGGTCAACTATTTTGATAAATCCGGTGATCGCCATTACGATACCATATCAGCTTTCATTAAATCCATGCGCGGTAGCGATGTCGACGCCACACTTTATTACCTCGCCCGTATGCTTGAAGGTGGAGAGGATCCGAAGTTTATCGCCCGTCGTATGGTAATTTTTGCTTCCGAAGATATCGGACTTGCTGGCAATGGCGCCCTCACTCTCGCCGAATCCGCCTTTTCCGCCATCGAGAAAGTTGGTATGCCAGAAGGGGGAATTATCCTATCTCATGTGGCCGTAGCTCTCGCGAAATCTAAAAAAGATCGTTCTAGCTATGACGCCTGGGCTCGCGCCAAAGCTCTCGCTAAAAACACTAGTCATCTACCAATCCCGCTTGAAATTCGCAATCCCGAAACTAAACTCATGAAAAACCTGGGCTACGGCAAGGATTATAAATGGGAAGCCAATTTTCATCACCAAAAAAGCTACTTACCCGAAGAAATCAAAGACCAAAAACTTTATTTTCCACCAAAGGCAACTTAAATCATCATAAAAAATTTTAAAATCAACATTTAAAATTTGATTTGAATTTAGTAAAATAAACATATGCCAAATAATCACACATTTGCGACTAAAAAAGTCGCTAAGTCTCTTATTTTGGGGGTTAAATTATTTTCCATACGCCAACTTTTCTTTTCTTTATTGATATTATCTAGCTTACTTACACTTAGTTTTATTCGGTATTCCTTTTTCGAAACACCAAAAACCATAGCAGAAAGTAGCACTCCAACAGGCGCCGACAATCCAACTCTTTCTCTCACTATCAATGGATCTAATCAGATTAATTACAGCGACAGTTCGATTACTGAAAAATCAGCCACGACCAATATTAAAGTTAAAACCGACAATGAAACTGGTTACGTAGTAAATTTTTCTAATCAAGCCGCCGATACCACGCTCTATAATTCAGACACCTCCAGTAATTCCAAGATCACTTCTATCATAAGTGATACTACTGTTCTTCCATCAAACACTTACGGTTGGTCACTAGATAATACTACTTTTCAGCCAATTCCAGCAATTACACAGCCGAAAGATATTATTAAGACCGAAGAACCCACTGATACAACTGGCGAAACCCACGAACTTCATATAAAAACTAAAATTAATAATACCCTCGATGCCGGCACCTACAGTACCAATCTTACTTTTTCTGTTATCACGAATAACGCTCCAACCCGTGCCGAGTTTATGGCTTATTTCAATACAACTTTTCGTAATTATCTAGATACTAACGGAATCAACATTACACCAACTAGATTCACTAGGTCACAATCAGCCCCAACATCCACTACTCCAACCTTCACCGCATCAAGTCCAACTTCAAGATACGAAATTAAGGCATGGCTTGACCAGTCTAATCGAACCTTTTATTGGTATTCCCCAGCAGAAATCGCCAACTTCAATGAAAACTCTATCGGTTTTTTTGGTTCACAAAATAATTTCAATGAATTAACCAACATAGACCTTACTGGCACAGACGCTAAAAACATAATCTATGCCTCAGACATGTTTGCCTTTATTAAAGCGCCAACCATAGATCTATCAAATTTCAAACCTAAAAAAATCCAATATATGAATAATATGTTCGGCGAAAACACAGAACTCACTTCTTTAGATCTCTCCACATTTGATACTAAAAGCGTAAAAGAGATGACGCATCTTTTTGGTGGTGACACAAGTCTTACAAATCTCAATATTTTAAAACTCAATACACAAAACGTAATCACAATGAAATATATGTTTAAGGGTGTTCCAGTCGAAACCCTAGACCTATCACATTTCAATACGAAAAAAGTTGAAGATATGTCCTATATGTTCTATCAATCTGGTGCCAGAGAATTAATACTTCATAGCTTTAATACCTCCAATGCAAAAACAACTTCCCATATGTTCGATGGTATGCCGCTAATAACCGAAATTAGCACCGCCTGTTTTGATACCGGAAGTGTAACCGATATGTCATATATGTATGCCAATTTACCAAATCTTCATCACATTTATTTTGGCCATTCTGAAGCCAGTAGCGATGGTTTAGAATACAGGAATAAGACGGAAAACACTGAAAATCTCAGTCATCTTTTTTACAATCTACCGCTTCTTCGTGATATTCATCTAGAATTAGATATGGATACCCTAAACCGTTGGCAGGACCCAGCTGCCGCATCATGTATTGAACAAGTCGGTAGATATGCCGACGACAAAATGAGCTTAAATACAGCGCGAACTACAGATATGTCATATATGTTTAGTGATTTACCGGAACTAACAAATTTAAAACTCAATTTTGACTCTTTTGACACACAAAATGTCACAAACATGAGCCACATGTTTAGTGGATTAAAGAATCTCCAATGTTTTAGTAGAGATAGCAACTATCAGTGTTTAGACTATAATTATATTCCCAACGATCCTTATCAATCAGAGCAAAAAACCTTTGCCAATCTCAATACTAGCAATGTGACAAATATGGAATCCATGTTTGATGGACTAGAATCTTATAATTTCTACAATTCAAATGCCACAGATATCGATTATTATAATTTCCCATACACGCCATTTTTCACATATGTGCCCAGAAAATTAGATAATATAATTCAATTCAAATACGATATGACAAATGTCACTAATGCCAAAAGAATGTTTGCCAACACATACAAAAACCAAGCCATAGATATTAGTGGAATACGTGGACTTGATAAACCACAGAATCTTGACGCATCCGAAATGTTTTATATGGATGATATTGGGCGTAGTGATTTAAGATTTATCATTGGAGTTAATCGCCACTGTTCAGAATATGGGAATGGATCACCTACCTTTATTAATCTCGATGAGTCTATGAATCCAACTCAATATGTCTTTAAAAATACCGATAAATTAATCTCGGCCTATCCATTACCTAAAGATATTTTGAGTAATATTTCAAATACTGCCCTCTATTCAGACGCTGATGTACGTCACTTCGATAGTAATTATAGAGATAAAACCACCGCTACGGTTCGTGATACTTCTGGCTGGAATGGAAATTACCTAGGATATTTCTCTGGTACGGATACCTGCCAATAATTAACTTGCCAAACAACCTCTTTTATGCTTTAATATAAACACTTTAGTACCTTAACAGGAAAATCGTGTTGTAAAAAGGAGGGTTACCATGGAAGGTTTCTTAGACAAACGCAAATTAGAAAATGAAGCTAGTTTCAAGGAAGTTTTACATGTTTTAGACGAAGCCTACAATCTTTTCAGTTTACGGTTTTGTTGGTCCGACATGATCGAGACCACCAATGCCAACACCAGAAGAAAAGATTACGGTGAGTTACAAAGCACCACCGATTTCGATCGCAGATTGCGTCTCTGGTATCAGGATCAAAATTCTGCCTCACTCGAAGTCCCCAAAGAAATTCATGCCACCATCTCAGTCGACCGCATTACCAGTGTAATGCCCAAATGTGCCAAGCAACATGCTAGGCATTATCGTAATGACCACATTAAATTTCGTACTTTTATGTTTAGTGTCAAGTCAATCCGGCGTCTATCTAAGGAGGAAGCTCGCAAAATCTATAATGAATATACTCTTCCTACTGAGCTCTGGGATGCTATTAGCAAAGGCGATGTTTACGTAATTACCACCACTGGTGGTGAAGAATTAAATCTGGTTCATCGCACCACGAACCAAAAGGCCTAATGCCGCCGAAAAACGCAACACAATTTTTCGCCCCCGAATTTCGGGGGTCTTTTTATTCTAAAACATTTACAAAAACCTCTTTACATGCTACAATCAACTTGACAGTCTGGTTATCAGACTATTTTTTATGGAAGGAGTATATGGCGCACATCACCCGCATCAAAGCAGGTCAATCTGGGTCAAAAAATTCAGATCAAACCACCAAAGCTTCTGGCAAAAATCCAGAACCTAAAAAACCGATTCAAGACAACGCCGAAATCCGCGCGGATATCGTAGAATCAGAAACCTATGACAAAAAGTCCCTTAAAAATACCAAAAAACTTGCCAAATTAGAGAAAAAAGCCGAAAAACTGGCCGCCAAAAAGGCTAAAAAAGCTTCCGGTGAAAAATCCAAGAATCCACTCATTCGTTTCTTACTCTTCATCACCACTCCAATTCGTGCTTTCTTCCGCTACCTTGCCGAATCTTGGCAGGAACTCAAGCAAGTGCGTTGGCCAAATCGTAAAATGACCTGGAAGCTTGTCTTCGCGGTTATTTTATACACCGTCATCTTCGCCGCCCTCATTATGGTACTTGACGCATTATTTACATTATTGTTTAATAATTTATTGAAATAGGAAAGAGAAAAAGGAAATCACATGGCAGTAAACCGTTATGACGACACCCTCCAATGGTACACCGTAAGCACCTACAGTGGCTACGAAGATAAGGTCGCCGAATCTATCAAACAACGTCTCGATAGTACTGAATTCGAAGGTAAAATCCTCGATGCTATCGTACCAAAAGAAAAACAAATCGAAATCAAGAACGGCAAGCGCAAAATCGTCGATCGCAAAATCTTCCAGGGCTACGTTCTTGTTCAGATGCGTCTCTCTGATGAAACTTGGTACATCATCCGCAACACCCCAGGCGTCACCGGTTTCGTCGGTACTGGCACTCAGCCAACTCCAGTTTCCGAAAAGGAAATTAACAAAATCAAGAAGCGTATGGGTGTAGAAGATCCAAAATATTCTGTTAATTACGCACTTAACGAAGTTATCGCCATTACCGATGGACCATTCAAGGGCTTCGAAGGTACCATCGCCGAAATCGACTCCAGCAAGGGTAAACTTCGTGTCATGGTCTCCATGTTTGGTCGTGAAACGCCAGTCGAACTTGACGCCCTTCAAGTTAAAAAAATTGACTAATTCCATAAAAATCTTTTTAAAATCAGACTCAATCCGGGGTCTGATTTTTTCATTAAGGCTGATTTTTCATCAAGACTGATTTAATTTTTCTGCTTATGCTATAATCAGCTTATAGAAATTTTAAACGGAGAATCTAATGGAACCACAAATCCAAGTTAATTCGGAAATTGGTCGCCTCAAAACCGTGCTTCTTCACCGTCCAGGCGAAGAACTCGAGGCTCTCACTCCCGAATATATGAGCCGTATGCTTTTCGACGACGTGCCATACCTAAAGGTCGCACAAGAAGAACATGACGCCTTTGCTAATGTCTTACGCGAAAACGGGGTGGAAGTACTTTATCTTGATCAACTCGCCGCCGAAGCTCTCGCCAATGAAGAAGTGCGTGATCGCTTTATTGTCGAAATGGTTCGCGCTTCTAAACAAGAGGAGACTTTCTCAACCTTTGCTATCGTCAACTATCTTCAATCTCTCGACCCACTCACTATGGTGCGCAAGGTCATGGCCGGTGTTAAAAAGAGTGAAGTTGAAGATATGGAACCTACTAACAAGCAGCTTCATCATTTCATGGTCAATGATTATCCTTTCTATCTTGATCCAATGCCAAACCTTTATTTCACCCGTGACCCAGCCGCTTCTATTGGCAATGGTCTCACGATCAATAAGATGCATTGGCCAGCCCGTCGTCGTGAGTCACTCTTCATGCAATATATCTTGAAATACCACCCACGCTTTGCTAACCAAAACATTCCAGTTTGGTACAATCGCAACAATCGTTTCTCCGTCGAAGGTGGTGATGAATTAGTCTTGAACAAGCACACCGTCGCTATCGGTATCTCCGAACGCACCGAAGCTGAAGCTATCGAACGTATCGCTTCACGTCTCTTCCATGACTCCGAATTTACTCGCGTTCTCGCCATTAAGATTCCAGCCAAGCGTGCCTTCATGCACCTCGACACCGTCTTTACCATGATTGATTACGACAAATTCTCCGTCCATCCAGAAATCATGACCGCCGGTGGTGAACTCGATATTTATGTCCTAGACAAATCCAACACCCATGTTGGCTACGAAGTTACCCATCGTCGTGACCTCACTAATGTTCTCGCCGAATCCCTTGGCGTACCAAAAGTCCAACTCATCCAATGTGGTAATGGTGACCCAATCGCTGCCGCTCGTGAGCAATGGAACGATGGCTCCAACACCCTCGCCATCGCTCCAGGCGTCGTAATTACTTACGATCGTAACTATGTCACTAATGAAGCCTTACGTAAAGCCGGTCTCAAAGTTATCGAAGTCGCTGGTAGCGAACTCGGTCGTGGCCGTGGCGGTCCTCGCTGTATGTCTATGCCACTTTTCAGGGAGGAAATCTAATGTTAAATCTTAAAGGTCGCTCATTTTTAACCCTCAAAGACTTCACGCCACGCGAAGTTCAAACCATGCTGGAAACTGCCAAGCAGCTCAAAAATAATAAGCTCACTGGTGTTTCCAACAAAAACCACGAAGGGAAGACTATCGCTCTTCTCTTCGAAAAAGCTTCCACTAGAACTCGTTGCGCCTTCGTTTGTGGTGCTCGCGATCTCGGCATGCATGCTGAATATCTCGGCAAAGACGACATTCAGCTCGGCAAAAAAGAGTCTGTCCGTGACACCGCGCTGGTACTTGGCCGCATGTTTGACGGTATTGAATTCCGTGGTTTCGCCCATGAGACCGTCGAAGAACTTGCCAAATACGCTGGCGTTCCAGTCTGGAATGGTCTAACCGATAAATTCCACCCAACTCAAGGCCTTGCCGATATGTTGACTATCAAGGAACATGTAGGTTATCTACGCGGCGCTCACCTCGCTTACGTGGGTGACGGCCGTAATAACGTTGCAAACACTTTAATGATTGCCTCGGCTCTTTTAGGTCTTCATTTTTCCATCGGTACCCCTAGAGAACTCTTCCCAGAACAATCTCTTATCGATGAATGTAATGCCATAACTAAAAAATATCAAACCGGCGCCACCATCAAAATCGTGGAAAATCCTTACGAAGCTGTCGCTGATGCCGACGCCATTTATACCGACGTCTGGGTTTCCATGGGCGAAGAAGACAAATTCGAAGAACGCATTAATCTGCTTAAATCCTACCAAGTTAATCGTGAGCTTATGCAGGCTACTCGCAAGAAAAATACTATTTTCTTGCATTGTTTGCCAGCCTTCCACGATAAGAAAACTAAGATCGGTAAAGAAGTTCTCGAACAATACGGCCTTGATGCCATGGAAGTCTCCGACGAAGTCTTCTATAGTCCGAATAGCGTCGTCTTTGACCAAGCGGAAAACCGGGTTTATACCATTGAAGCAGTCATGGATTTAACCCTCTAAACAGTTTTCAGTTTTCCACAATGAAAAAGAAGCAGACCCCCTGCTTCTTTTTTAGCATAAGTGTTATACTTGAGTCATATAAACCAAACTTATATGAAAGGACATATATGGTTGCAAAACCTCAAAAGGTGAAGAAACAACCAAAACAAAAAACCCCTCATACCAAGAAGGTATCGGCTTTTGCTGTTTTGTTTGCGATCATCGGCCTGATGGCAGCCCTAACCTGGGTTATTCCATCCGGTAAATATAACATGATTAAAGACCCGAATGATCCGTCTCAGGAAATTCGCGAAGCCGGCACCTACCAGCGCATCGACAAAGTCGAAC
>CBDEYN010000020.1:0-11952 GCA_965245025.1 uncultured Candidatus Saccharibacteria bacterium
CAGGAAGTCTTAATATTATAGAACAAGACCGTGAAAAGGAGATTATTTCTCGTCGCTTTGGTCTAAACGGCCAGAAGGAAACCCTCGAACAAATCGGGGAAGTGCTTTCTATCACTAGGGAACGCGTCCGTCAGTTGGAAAAAGCCATCATCATCCGTCTTCGCGTGATGGCCGAAGAAAATCAAATTCCTGAACTCGGTGCCGCCGAAAAAATCATTATTCGCTTCCTCGTCGAAGAGGGAAGAATCGCTCGCATTTCCACTCTTGCCCAAAAAATCTATGGTCACAATCCGAACGAAAAGGAATTAGCCGCTATTAATTTCATTAGTGAAATTTCTGCTCGTCTCGTCCACATCGATGAATCCGAGCGTTATTACAATGCCACCGGCATCGCGGAATATGGCAACGAACGTGAAATTAAGCGCAAAGCTGACGAAATCGTTACCCTTATCCGCAACAACAAGCTCCCAATGAGCCTGGACGAGCTTGACGCTAAACTTAATTATGAACACCCAAATCACATCCGCGCCATTGCTTCCATCTCCAAGTCTCTCTCTTCCTTAGATGACCAATGGGGTCTCGCCAAATGGCCAACCGTCAATCCAAAAAATATTCGTGATAAAATTTATGTTATTTTGAAGAATCAAAACGAGCCAATGCACTTTAGCGACATCGCCGACGCAATTTCCAATTCCAAATTCCGTCGCAAAAACGTCACTACTCAAGCCATTCATAACGAACTGATTAAAGACCCTCGCTTCGTCTTAATCGGTCGTGGCATTTACGCTCTCGATATCTGGGGCTATAAGCGTGGTACGGTCGCGCAAATTATTACCGACATTCTAAAAGAAGCCGGCGAGCCACTCACAAGGGAAGAGATTGTCAAGCGCGTGCTCAAAACTCGCAAGGTTAAAGAAACCACTATTCTTTTGAATCTTCAGAACAAAAAACTTTTCCGTCGTGTCGATCGAAACACTTATACTTATGCTGACTAAGTTGGTCAGTAATGCTAAAATAGAAGTATGATAGCGGAATTAGTTCATTTTATCTTGATGCCTATCGTTTGGCTTCCAATCGTTGGCGTTCTTGGATATCTTACATACAAAAATTACAAAAAAATCAATCAGCTAAAGACTCTTAATCTCGAGTCGGTACTTTTGATGCTGGAAATTCCAAAAAATAACGACAAAAAGGAACTTTCCGCCGAGCAAATGTTCGCCTCGCTTCATGGTATCTTGAAAGATACTGAACTTTTGCGTCAATCTGGCACCGCCCAGGAACATCTCAGTTTTGAAATTGTTTCCTCTGGTGGACAGATTCGTTTTTATGTCTATGTGCCGAAAACTTTACAGAGCTTCGTCGAAGGCCAAATCTATGCACAATACCCAAGTGTCCAAATTCACGTCGTCGACAAAGATTACACCGAAACTGTTCATAGCCACAATGTCGTCTACAGCTCGGAGCTTTCGCTTACCGAAAATGAAGTCCTGCCGATTAAGACCTTCGATACTTTTGAAGTCGACCCTCTCGCTGGCATCACTGGTACCCTCGCCAAATTGAATCCTGATAGTAATGAAGAGCTCTGGATTCAAATCCTCACGCGTCCAGTCGCCGATTCCTGGCACCAAAAAACCGATGCTTGGGTCAAAGCCCAAAAGAATCCCGCTTCTTCGCTCAAGCTTTTTAATATCGATTGGACCTGGTTGGCTGAATTACTCTCTGCGCTTTCTACTCCACCAAGTGGTGGCTCTAGTAGTCCAAAACCAGCCGTCGAGCTTTCTGAGCGTGTCAAATCACAAATTTCTGCTGCCGAAACTAAGGCTACCAAACTCGGTTATCAGGTTAAAATCCGCCTTGCCTACCTCGGTGACAGTGAGATTAACGCCCAGCTCGATATGCAGGCCCTCGTCGGTACCTTTAAGCAATACAACTCGACCAACCTCAACGGTTTCAAATCTATCGGTGGCAGCTTTAATAGAGAAGACCTCGAGGCCTACAAGCTCCGTCAATTTACCGATGAAGGCTTCATCCTCAATATTTCTGAGCTCGCCTCGGTCTATCATCTACCACATACCTCAGTCGAAACTCCAAACATTGTTTGGGCTACCTCGAAAACTGCCGAACCACCAGCGAAATTACCTCTCATCACCGGCATTGCCAGTAATGACGAAAATATTTCCGCTTTCGGCCTAACCAATTTCCGTGGGATTAATCATCAGTTTGGTATGTTACGTCGCGACCGCTCTCGCCATATTTACATCATCGGTCAAACCGGTGCAGGTAAATCTGGCCTTCTCGAACTTTTTGCCCTTTCTGACGTTTTCTATAATCAGGGTTACTGTATTATCGATCCGCACGGTGATTTCGCAGTTAATAACCTCCGTTTCGTACCCGCTTCCCGTGTGAAAGATGTCATTTATTTCAATCCAGCGGACACTCAATTCCCAGTCGGTTTCAACCCACTCGAAGTTTCTGATGCCTCGAAGAAGCCAAACGTCTGTTCTGAAGTAATCGGCGTTTTAAAGCGTATGTTTGGCGATTCTTGGGGTCCACGTCTCGAGCATATCTTGCGCTACACCCTACTTGCGCTTCTCGATCGTCCAGAGACTACCTTACTTGACATTTCACGTCTCCTCACCGATAAAGAATTCCGCAAAGAAACTCTCGATTATTGTACTGACGTCACGGTCTTGCAATTCTGGAAACACGAGTTCGGTCAGTGGAATGACAAACAGATCAACGAGTCCATCGCTCCAGTTCTAAACAAGGTCGGTGCTTTCACTGCCAACCCAATTATCCGCAATATTATCGGTCAACCAAAATCCACTTTCAACGTCCGTCAGATCATGGACGAAGGGAAGATCTTGGTGGTTAACCTCTCTAAAGGTCTCATTGGTGAAGATAATGCCGGTATTCTCGGTGCCTTCTTAGTCACTAAAATTCAGCTAGCCGCCATGTCGCGCTCGGATATTCCAGAAGTCGAAAAACGTCGTCCATTCTATCTCTATGTGGATGAGTTCCAAAACTTTGCCACCGATTCTTTCGCGGTAATTCTCTCCGAGGCTCGCAAATACGGTCTCAATCTCACTGTCGCTAACCAATATATCTCTCAAATGACAGAAAATGTCCGTAATGCTGTCTTTGGTAACGTCGGTACCACAATTTCTTTCCGTGTTTCTGCCGACGATGCCCCAATTCTTTCCAAACAATTCGCTCCCGTTTTCGATGAATCTGATTTAATTCAAATGAATAACCGCCATTTCGTGATTTCCATGATTATCGGTGGGGAAAAGGTGCCAGCCTTCTCTGCTACTACCCTGAACATCCCTCACAGTCCACACGATAATTTTGATCAAATTATCGCCCACTCCCGTGAATATTATTCCCACCCACGTACTGAGATTGAACGACAAATTCGCGAGACAATTGAACAGAGCGAAAAATATAAGCAAGAACTCTCCAATTCTGGTCGCCAACCTGCCGACAAAGCCCCTCGCGAGAATCTTCCTACTCTGACGTTTATTAATGGCAAGCCTTCAATGTCCGCTAAGCCTTTCGATACCAAAAAGTTTTCACCAAACACCGTTACCAATCAAGCTAAACCTGGACTCAAAGACCTTAAAGAGATTCTAGAAGCCAAGACCGCAGCACAGACTCATTCCGAACCTCAAAGCCAATCTACCACCCAAAACCAAGAACAGGGAAATACTCCCCTTTTCATCAATCATAACGCTTCTACTCCTGCAATCACCACTGTTAATACTCAGACCTCCACTATTGTAGCCACCTCTGTTACTGCTCAGACATCCACCTCTGTAGCCACCTCTGTTACGGATCATACTTCCACCCCTGTTAATTCCTCTGTTGCTAACTCAAATACAGTAACTGCTGCACCAGAGGCTCCAGAACGGGCTTCACAGCCAAATACAGCCAATCAACCAGATTCTACCAAAAACCACGCTCAAGCGTCTGAAAATGACTCAAACTCAGCTCCATCCACATCATCACCGAGCCCAAACAGCGACGCCCACGAATCTCACGCTAAGCCACAAGGGAATCGTAGTTTCAAAAATCGTAACTTCCGTAACCGCAACAACTTCAAGAAAAAGGGAAACAAACCAACTTCCGTCTCCGGCCCGAAACCTACCCCAATCAACTAAAAATAAGCCCATTTAGGGCTTATTTTTCTTCCTTACACTTCTCCACCCCTGTTTGGCCTCTATACTAACCCCTATTTCACATCTGTTTTACCCACTTTTACCCATATTTGACCCATGTTTAACACACATTTTACCTCTGTTTCACCCCTGTTATTTCTCTGTTTTATTATTATAAAACCCCTCAGACCACTTGAAGCTTAGTCTTTTAACCTCTATTACTATCTCTAAATACCACCGTCACACCACTCTCATCTGACATTTCCCTCTCTGTTAGCTAAAATTTTTTATCTAATATAAAATAAAAATCTGCACTAGTTGACCAAAAATCCAAATATCGCAGGGGGAATTACTTCAAATTTAAAAATCAGGCCATATCAGCCTTTATATGAGTCTTTTCTCTGCAGGACATAAAAATACCCGTCCAAGGACCCAGAACCGCATCTACGACCGTCTAGAAGCCTTCAAACCACTAATTTAGCATAAGCGGGATATTTTATAAGTTAATTTAGACGATAGTTTACCCATCTTTTTCTTAGATTCTTAATGTCGCACAATAACTATTTTACGACAATAAAGAGGCGAATCCACCAACATATGAACAATCGTGTGGGCCCACTAGTTTTCTTTCGAAAGACAGAGAATCATCAGATATTTTTCTCCCAGCCCACCTCCACCGGCTCAGACCCAACCAAATACTTCTATAATCAGCTTCAAAAGCTCTTCTAAAGATCCGGGAATTACTCCGCGCGCGTTCGAAAATCCACCTAAATTATCATTTAACAGGGGTAAATTTATCTATCATATATCAAAATACACAGGTTAATTCTGATAATTCTGAGACTCTAGAGAAGAGCTCCAGAATCGCTCCAACCGCACCACCCCTGTTAGGCGCCTTGACTTTAAATAAATCTTCTTGTAAAATATGTATTTTGCGCCAATTTTCACAAAAAATTTTAATTTTTGCGTTTCCCTCTCTCTAGCTTTTTCTTCTCTGTTCCCGACTGATTCCCGGCCCACTCTCCCCTGATACTTGATTTTGCAATATTATTGAAAAATCAAGCTCTTCTCTACTTCTACCCCAAAACCGAACAAAAACCGAACTAGAACATTTTCAGCCCAATCATCGAACTGGTCATCAAACTCGACATCCATGATCAATATTTTAAGCTCTATCTCCCACTCAGCATCCGATTAAGAAACTAACTTTTTCTCGTAAAGTAACCTTGCGCACCAGGACGGTCTACGCGAAGCCAAGTTAAATCCGCCGTAGCAGGATCAGAAAGATACGAGCCATTCCCCCCCCTGAGCTTGTTTCGACCCGTAAACATATTCGTGTAATCCATATATGAAGTCAGACGCGCAGTATTAAAATCATTATTCACGTAAATTTTTTCTAAGTTATCGCCATCCGCAGTAGCAAAAATCGATTTCACACTTCCCACTTGAGACGTATCAAAGTTTGAAATATCCAAAGCTTTAAGCGCAGTCATATTATAAAACATCGCCTCCATGCCCAAAACATTACTCGTATTGAAATTCGATAAATTAAGCTCCGTTATGGTTTTCATATTATGGAACATCCCACCCATATCTTTCACATTCGCGGTATCGAAATTAGACAAATTCAAACCTCTTAAACTAGTCATACCAGAAAACATATTATTCATATTTGTAACCGCCGAAGTATTAAAATTGTTTATGTTCAAATTTTCCAGTACTGCCATATTCGTAAACATATAGCCCATATTAGTTACCGCATTGGTATTAAAGTTAGTAACATTTAAACTTCTCAATTTCTTTGTTCCAGAGAACATTCCATACATATTCGTCACTCTTCTAGTATCAAAAGAAGAAACATCCAAATCTTCAAGCCCATCCATATATGCGAACATGGCATTCATATCTTCCACTTTTCCAGTATTAAAATTGTTTAATCTTAAAGCGGGAACCTTTGATACCCCCTGGAACATGCCACTCATTTGTTTAACATTCCCAGTATCGAAGCTAGACAAATCTAAACTCGTTAGTGCTGAATTATTAAAAAACATCGCCGTCATGTTGGTAACATTTTTGGTATTAAAACTAGAAAGATCAAGATTTTCTAAGTGTGAATTATTCTTAAACATGGACGACATATCCGTCACAAGTTCCGTATTTAACTTATTCATGTTATTAATTTCTCTTACATTACCAAATATACTGAATAAGTTGCTACTGTCACTATTTAAATAAATCTTCTCAGTATCATTTGCCCAAATATCCAGTATCCCGTTATAAGAAAATCCATATATATGATAGTCCGACTCCACTTCATCTTCTATAATAAATTCATGTGGTTCACGTCCATGGACACCATCAGTACTATCAAAACAATGATAATAGGAATTGTTGAGTGCTGCGTCATTACCCCAGTGATTAAAGGTTATTCTTTTAATGGAGTTAATGTTTGTTTTTGAAAAATGCGCTATCTTCGTTACTTCTCTAGGATTAGGTCCGGTTCGTCTGTTTTCAATATGACATCTATCCCATGTATTATTTCCTACTATTTGTTTTATCTGTACCGAATTGCCTAGAACCGCCCGCTTTTCGTATGGATTAGAAATAAATGAAAAAATTAATTTATTCGTATATGTTCCCGCCTCTAAATTTTCGCCAAGCTTCATACCAACCTTAACGATATTAGCCTCACTTCCGTTTGTTTTTTTGTCGGTTTGCACAAGATTGGACGGCGTAGATAATGCAGGAATTGGAGCATAAGTCGAATTATCACCGACTTTTATTCCCCATGTATTGTTCGGTAGATTATTTACGCCAAGATTCTCGGTTATGGATCTTATTTCACTACCAATAACGGTACTAGCATTAGATAATGCCGTATTTTCTGTTTCAGTATTCACTGATATGGTATAACCTGTCCTATTATTTGTATCTACAACTAGCCTGAATGGAATTTCCGTGATTTTAGAATTTGACACTAATACTTGATTGCCATTTACTGAAATCGCCGCGTTATCTATCGAAGCCGAAAGTGTCGGAGTGAAAAGAGCAAAGGTGTTATTGCTGAAAATCAAATCAGAAAAAGAAACTAGAGTAAGAAATAAACCGAAAATCTTTAATTCTCGTTTAAACCACCCCCCCCCGTGAGGGTTTTCAATATGTGATTTTTGGCTTTGCATATGCATATATTTTAACATAAGCATAAGAAAAATATCATCTTACCTTTTCCTAATTTTCTAAAAAAGAATGTCGTCTTACCTTTTGAGGACAATAGCCTTAACAAGCGCCCTTGAGCAATCCCGATAAAAGGCATGCGACATTCTTTCCTAAGCTTTTCTCGTGAAGTATCCTTGCGCTCCTGGGCGGTCTACTCGAAGCCAAGTTTTATCAGCCATATTCGGATTTACTAGATACGATCCGTTTCCTCCTCGCAATTTCTTTCGATAATTAAAAATTCCCTGACTATTTATTACATTATCCGTTACAAAACTATCACTTGCGTAAATTGTCGTCAAGTTATCCCTATCCCCATTATCGATTGCAAAGATATATCCCATATCTTCCACATTTTGCGTATTAAATGAGGAGATATCTAAAATCTCTATACTCAACATACTAGAAAACATCCCATTCATTGTTGTTACACTTGAAGTATCAAAAGAACTCACATTTAAGTGTTCAATAGCTTCCATACAACCAAACATTTGCGCCATATTTGTCACATTTTTTGTATTAAAATGAGATAAATCTAGATTTAATAAAGCTTTTGCACTATTAAACATATACTCCATATTTGTTACATTAGAGGTATTGAATCTGGGTCCTGACACATTAAGATTAGTTAGCTTAGAATCCAAATGAAACATATGATTCATATCCGTAACGTTATAAGTATTAAAATTCGAAAGATCCAAAGAAACCACATTCGACAAATCATCAAACATACCCGCCATATTAGTTACATGCGACGTGTCAAAATTAGCTAAATTTAAATTTACCAAACTCCTATCATGCGCAAACATTTGATACATGTTGATTACATTTCTTGTGTCAAACTTTGATAAATCCAAAACTGTACAACTATATAGCCCAATAAACATTTGCATCATATTTTTCACCTCACTCGTATCGAAATGAGATAAATCAATATCTTGCAATTTAATAAACCAGGCAAACATTGCCGCACTATCTGGATTTAAAAATGTAGTCTCCGTAGGCGAATAATAATACATAGTCTCTTCCGCCAAATTAAACCATAACTTAATCTCATAATCAGACAGATCGGCACTCTCAATTCCTATTGCGTTATCCGACGCTACTGGCGCTACAGTACTTCGCTTAAAATGCTTGATTCGAAAACCATTAGAAGACTCCCCACTACGCTGCGGATCAAATGCTTGCATCTTATCATTAAAATCCTTCCCGGTCGTCATCACCGCTCTTCTTTCATATGGATTAGCTACTACAGATATAATCATTTTATTAGTATAACTACCGCTTTCTAATATATCACCTAGTTTCATTGCAAAATTAATTGTCCTAAGCTCACTCGCATTATAGCCAGTACCTTCAGTAGTCTGTATAATATTAACTGGACTAGAAACTGGAGGAATTGGCTTAAAAGTATTTTCTGACCACATTTTATAGCCCCAAGTATTTGCAGTGAAATCACCTAGAGGCAAATCTTCTGCAATAGATTCAATTTTCGCCCCTGATGTAGATTCTAGATTTTTTAATGAAGTATCATTCGTTTCTGAACTAATCGACGCAGTGTAACCAGTTCGATTATTCGTTTTTACTATTAATGTTAACAAATTAAATGATGTTTTATCAAATCTAAGAACATCATTTCCCGAGACGGTTATGTCAGATTTATCCACCGAAGCCGAAAGCGTTGGTGTATATAAAGCAAAAGTCTTATTACTGAAAATTAAATTAGAAAAAGAAATTAGAGCCAAAAATATTCCGAGAAACTTTAGTTCCCACCTAAACCACCCCCCCCCCGTGAGTCTCTGTGGCTTGCGATTTTTGGTCTTGCATATAATCTTATTTTACCATAAGAAGAACAGATTTTTGATATCAAAAAAAAGAGAATGCCGCTTACCTTTCATCTGAATACTATTTAAAAAAGAATGTCGTCTTACCTTTTTGAGGACATAGGCTTGGGCAAGCGCCCTTGAGCGGTCCGATAAAAGGTATGCGACATTCTTCTATTTGAGTGTCTCCGGAACGAGGTATGTGGCGTTCTCTCCCCCTTGAGTGTGTTTTCAAAAAATAAATATCTTCAGGCTCTATTGGTTTTAAAGCTTCTTCTTCACCAATTCCCTGGTAAAGAATTTCACGCGGTCATTTACTTCGATGACTAATTTTTTCTCTAGCTTAAAGGCGATACCACCAGTCTCACCGGCCACTAATTCGTTCACATCCATTTTTTCTTTTTGTACCGAATCGACTTCCACTTCACCTATCAATTCTTTTTCGTGATACACGCGACCCATCAAGCCTTTTTTTGCTAAACCAGTCAATACTTCACCACCCGCAATAATCGCCGTGCGTTCCGTGCGGAAGACCCCCTTGATTTTCATTTCACCCATTTCGGTTTCCACGATTTCGGCATCCAAAAGATTTTCCATCGAAGTCTTCGCATCGTCGAGTAGTTCGTAAATAATCTTATAATTACGAATTTCCACCCCGTCACGCGCCGCTAATTTTACAATATTAGTTGGCACATTGACGTTAAAACCGTAAACCACCGTATTGTCGCCTTCTGCCATATAGATATCATTTTCCGTGATATCACCCACGCCAGAAGACACGATATTCAACATCACTTCGCCCTTCGTGTCGATCATTTTCAAAGAATCAACCACTGAAGTCACCGAACCTAACACATCGCCCTTAATAATCACATTAAAGACTTTCGCATTATCTGCGTTATTCATCATACGAAGTAGATCCGAGCTCGTCACATTCGCCGAAGCACTTTCTTCCACCAAATTCTGAGCATTCAAAAGTGCCATCTTGCGTGCTGATTTTTCATCTTTTACTTCAATAAATTTATCACCGAAATTTGGTAACTCCTTAAAACCGGTCACTGTAACAGGGGTAGAAGGCGTAGCCTTACCCTTTGGCTTACCACGAAAATCTAACATCGTGCGAATCTTACCATAAGCACTACCCGCCACGATGAATTCTCCAGTTTTCAATTCACCACCGGTCACCAAAAGATTCACCACCGAACCTTTACCAATTTCCATATGCGACTCAATCACCAAACCTTCAGAAGGAATATGCACGTCGGCTTTCAATTCTTCGATGTCTGCTGTTAAAAGAATCAAATCGAGTAATTTTTCGAGGTTATCTCCACGTTTTGCTGAAATTGGCACCATCGTAATATCACCGCCCCATTCTTCTGGGTTCAAACCATGCTGCGCCAAATCTGCCATCGTGCGTGGAATATCTGCACCTTCACGGTCAATCTTATTAATCGCAACGATAATTTTTGCGTTCGCACTCTGGGCAAACTTAATCGCTTCCACCGTCTGAGGTTTCACACCGTCATCCGCCGCCACCACAATCACTACGATATCGGTAAGCATCGCACCGTGTTGACGAATTGCCGCAAAAGCTTCGTGTCCTGGCGTATCCAGAAAAGTAATCAAGCGTTCATTGTGCTTCAATTGGTAAGCTGAAATATGTTGGGTAATACCGCCAGCTTCCCCCTCCACGGTTTTCTTATGCAAAAGCGTATCAAGTAGGGTCGTTTTACCATGGTCCACGTGACCCATCACCGCCACCACTGGTGGACGCGTCACTGCCTTGTCTGATAATTCTCTCCTCAAATCTGAAGTTTTGGTCGAAGTATTCTTACGTTCCAAGCGCACATTCTTCAAACCCAATTCTTCAATAATAATACTTGCGGTATCGAAATCTAGGCGCTGATTAATCGTCGCCACGATTCCCTGCTTAAAAAGTTCGCCAATCAAAAATGTCACGGAAAGACCGAGCGCATTTGCTAGCTCATCTACGGTAATTGAACCCGCAATCTGAATCACCTTGTCTTGATTTTCTGCCATACTTACTCCTTACCGCCCCCAAGAGGACACATTTATCTAAATTATTTTACCATATTTTAGAGAGAGAAAAAAGCATAAGCATTTCAATAGCGATCATCTAGCGACCAACTAGTAGCCAAATACCTTACTTAAAAAATCCAAGAAAAAACTCAAACCAAAGATTTCAGTTTGAGTCCATTTATATCTGGTAATTTCCGCCTCGCAAACATCCATTACTGAAAAGAGAAACCAAAAACAAACAATATTTTATCTTGTAAAACCTGCGGCGGTCGCGGTTTCCATATTCGACGCCACGGTGGAATTTTTGCTATTCGCAATCGACTGAAGCCTTGCCTGCTCCACTCGCAAATCGTCTCGTTCTGCCTCGAGATCGGATAACTGAGTATTCACTTCGTTAATTTTGTAATCAAAAGCGGTAGTTTGCGACTGTTCTGAGACATAAAAAAGTCCCAAAATAGCTACCATGATCGTAATCATCAAAGCCGATGAAAAACGACCAAACACATTACTCTTATATTTCACACTATTTTGGTTTCTCGAATAGCCAGAAGAAACCGCACTAGCGTAAAAATTCGTTCGGGGCAAACTCGCGGCTGTACGCGTGCTTGTCATTCTGGTGCGGACTGAATAACTGTTTTGCTTTGGTCCATTAACTGTGATTCGCATTTTTCCTCGCAAAAAATACTCGCTAAAATCTTGTCGCAAAAAAGATTTTAATT
>CBDEYN010000021.1:0-11176 GCA_965245025.1 uncultured Candidatus Saccharibacteria bacterium
CGGTACCACTCGCGCGTTACGTGGTTGAGCACCAAAATGATCTAGCTTTTCCATTTCGTGTCTCACAATTCGGTCGCAATTTTCGGGGTGAGCGTGCGCAAAAGGGTCGCTTCCGTGAATTTTATCAAATGGACGCGGATATTATTGGTCGCAATACTTTGCCAATCGGTTACGACGCCGAAGTTGTCGCTACGGCTTTCCATGCGCTTTCGCAGTTCGTGAAGACGCCGATTTTGGTCCGTCTTTCGAATCGTAAAATCTTAGCCGGCCTTCTCGAAGCTCTAAGCCTCACGGGAAAAAGTTCCGAAATCTACGGTATCATTGATCACGCCGAAAAAGTTCCGGCCGAGGTTACCGAGGCGAAATTACGTGAGCAAGTCGCTGACGAATCTAAAGTCCAAACGTTGCTTCAATTCGTTCAAATTCGTGGCCCGCGTTCTGAAGTGGCCGAAAAATTGACTGCGCTCGGCATAGAGAATGAGACTTTTTCAACTGGCGTAAAAGAACTGCTTTTAGTGCTCGACCTTCTCGAAGCTCGGGGAATTGGTCAGTCGGTAATTGCTGATATGTTGATTATCCGTGGCCTCGATTATTACACTGGCACCGTCTTCGAAACTCTACTTCCAGATTATAAGAGCCTTGGCTCCATCTGTTCTGGTGGCCGCTATGATAATCTTGCCTCGAATTATACCGAGGAAAAATTCCCGGGTGTCGGTATTTCTATCGGACTCACCCGTCTCTTCTATTGTCTTTCGGCAAATAATCTTCTCGAAGCCTATCAATCCGCTCCGGTTGAGTACTGCGTGGTTCCCATCTCGGATGCGGAAATCGCCTATGCCTACCAAGTGGTCGCACATTTGATTAATCAAGGCGCCAGTGCCGATCTTTGTCTGCTTGATAAAAAACTTGGTGACAAAATCAAATACGCTGCCAAAGTCGCCGAAAACGTCATCATTATCGGCGAAAACGAAGTTAAGGATCGTACTTATCAAGTTAAAAACCTTACTACCGGTGAACAAAAAGCCTACGAACTAAAATAAAAAATTTTAAATTAAATTAAAAATCTTCAAAAAAATAGTCGCCACGGCGGCTATTTTTGCATAAAAAACTAAAACTAAAAACTAGATTAAAATAAAGGCGCGTATTATTTTTCTAAAAACACATAACAAATAACAGAGGTAAAACCGAACAAAATTCTAAAACCGAACACGAATACAGAAAACTGAACAACAAAATCCCACAAGTTAACCTAAATTAAAATATAAAATACCATTTTTGCAACTCTAAAATGTCAATGCTAAAAACATTAAAAATCTCAAAAGTCAATGTTGACGACAAGCAAAAGCATGATATCATAGAAATAAGAATTCGGGCGAAGTTGAGAGACGTCTGAATTCGAAGACAAAACACCTCGGAGGTTGAGTGTGAAGTTAATGTCTATATTGTAAATAAAATACACCTCGGGAGTTTGGTGTATTTTTTATTAGTCTATGCTAAAATATCTCTATGGCACTGTGGCGGAGTGGTTACGCAGCGGTCTGCAAAACCGTGTACACCGGTTCAATTCCGGTCGGTGCCTCCAATTTATCGAAGTAGATGCGGTAATTTTTTAGAAAAAGCCACTGCTTTGGTAGTATAATATCTCTAAGCCCGAATGGCGGAATTGGTATACGCGTTCGACTTAAAATCGAATGGAGAAATCCATATGGGTTCAAGTCCCATTTCGGGCACCAACAAGATGACCTCAAAAAACGCGGTCATTTTTTATTTAAAAATATATTATATCCTCTGATAATAAACCTAGAATAATCAAAAAAGCGCCTAAGCGCTATTATTTCGAAACGTCTTCTATCCAGCAGATTACTCATCTGGAAAGTATCGCCATAACGACGCCAATTCGATAGACGAATCATTTATACCGTTATTATATTACTTTGAGAAAAAAATGCAAGCAAAAGTTTCTATGAAAATAGGGCTGTATAAAAAATTCAAGATAGCATCATGGTCTATGTCAACAAATTTTCCTTAAATACTTGACTTTATGTCATATTTCGGTAAAATTAAAAATAGTATGCGAGCTTAGCTCAGTTGTTTAGAGCGCTTCCTTGCCAAGGAAGAGGTCGAGAGTTAGAGTCTCTTAGCTCGCACCAATTTATCCCCACTAAAACCCCCCTTTTAGTGGGGATATTTTGTGTCTAAAAAGCTTACCACTTTCTCGATTTCTGATATAATTAAAGTATTAACAAGGAGTAAAATGAACACACTACAAATGATTTTAATCGGTGTTATCGCAGTTGTAATCCTAGTTGCCCTCTATGCAATTTTTGTTTACAACCACGTAGTCACCGTCAAGGTTCGCGTCGATAATGCTTTTTCAGACATTCTTGTCCAATTGAAGCGCCGTGCTGACCTCATTCCAAACCTTATCGAAACCGTTAAGGGTTATACTAAGCACGAAAGTGAAACTCTTGAAGCTGTCGTAAAAGCTCGTTCTAGCGTCCTCACCGCTTCTACTCCAGCTGAAGTTGCTGGCGCCGAAAAAGAAATGAAATCAGTCCTCAGCCACATCTTCGCTCTCGCGGAAAGTTACCCAGAATTAAAAGCTAACGAAAACTTCATCCGTTTGCAGGATCAACTCGAAGATACCGAAGATAAAATTCAAGCTTCTCGCCGTTACTACAATGGTGCAGTTCGCCAATACAACGAATTTATCGTCCGCTTCCCAGCTAATATCTTCGCTGGCATGTTTGGTTACAAGTCTCGTGAATTCTATAATGTTTCCGAAGAGGAAAATGCCAAGATTCAAGAAGCCCCAAAAGTTTCTTTCTAATCAATTAATACGACGAATTAATATCCAGTGGGGCGACCCACTGGATCTTGTCAGAAAGGGAATATGTATTCTCAGATTGCAGCTAATAAAAGAAATACCGTTTTAATTCTCGCCGGCTTCGTCGGTTTTATTGGTTTTATCGGGGCGCTTTTTGCGGCTGTTTACGGCGATAATAGTATTTTTATTTTTACTTTAGTTTCTGCCATTATTTATGCCAGCATCATGGTCTTTTTGTCGTCTAGCATGGCTATGGCGATGACTGGTGCTCATCCTGTCGCTAAAAAAGATTACCGTTCTCTTTATAATATTGTCGAAAATCTCACCATCACCACAGGTCTGCCGATGCCAGAAATTTACGTGATTGATGATCCCGCCCCAAACGCCTTTGCGACTGGGCTTGATCCCGCACATGCCAA
The DNA here is from genome assembly GCA_965245025.1 of uncultured Candidatus Saccharibacteria bacterium. Taxonomy (GTDB): domain Bacteria; phylum Patescibacteriota; class Saccharimonadia; order Saccharimonadales; family Saccharimonadaceae; genus Nanosyncoccus. The sequence goes on from CBDEYN010000021.1 coordinate 3,247, forward strand.
GGTTGCAGTGACCACTGGTTTGCTAAATATCATGGATAAGGACGAGCTCACCGGGGTTCTAGCTCATGAAATTTCTCATATTAAGAATTATGATATTCGCGTTTCTTTGGTAGCTTTTGCTCTGGTTAGCGTGGTGGGTTACATTGCCGATATTGGTCTTCGCATGATTTCCTACACTAATCGTCGGGACGAACAAGATAGTCCGGTTGGGGTGATTACACTGCTTTTTACTTCGATCTTGGCGCCCCTAGTCGCCACGATTGCCCAGATGGCGATTTCGCGTGAACGTGAATATCTCGCGGATATGTCGGCCGCTGAAATCACCCATTACCCAGATGGCCTTATTAGCGCCTTAAAGAAATTAGATGAGCATGGTCAGCCGATGCGTCGTCAAAATACCGCTACTGAAGCGATGTTTATTAATAATCCACTCAAAAAACGTCGCACCAACTCGCTTTTTCGCACTCACCCACCAATTGAAAAACGCATCGAACGTCTCGAGCGCGCAAAGGATAATATTTAATGAAAAAATCTAAAATTAAATCAGTAGCATCCGAGTCGGTCTCTGACGAAAAAAATCTGGTTTCAAAGCAGGCGCAACGCCAAGCTGAAAGGCAGCAGAAAAAACTTCAAAAACAGGAGCAAAAACAAAAAAAGCAGCTTGCGCGCGAAAAGAAACAGTTAGTCAAGAAGCAGGACGAAGTGCGGCTTCACCGCTCCTTTAAGCGCTCCTATTACGAAGATTATCAGCGTAAAACTGAGCTTCCGAGTTTAACCAGTCAAGCTAGTGCTGCTTTTAAAATGTTTTTCAAATTCTGGAAAATTTTCCTGCCACTGCTTTTAATTTTTGTCGGAATTTATATTTTTCTCATCGGTGCCATGTCGGAAAATACGCTTGCTGACGTCAAGGCGAATGTTGAACAGACTAATAAAGATGTGGCGGATGGTAAAATCGGCACCGTCGGTAAAGCGGGTCTTACCTTGCTTGGTATTATTTCCACTGGTGGTCTCACTACCATGAATGATGCGCAGGTCGTCATCGCGGTGCTTCTGTTTGCTATTATTTGGTTGGTCACCATCTATTTAGCGCGCCACCTCCTCGCTGGGCACCAGGAAATCAAGATGCGCGATGGCTTTTATAGTGCCTTATCACCTCTAGTTTCGACTCTGGTAGTCGGACTAATTATCTTCCTTGAGGCTATACCAATTATGCTTACGGTAATTGTTTTTCAGGTCGCCCTCACTACTGAATTCCTCTCTACGCCATTCTACGCCTTACTCTTCTTTATGTTTGCCACACTAATGATAATACTCAGTCTCTATCTGTTATCCAGTAGTTTTTTTGCCATTATTGTGGTTTCGGCGCCAGGTCTTTATCCATTAACAGCGGTAAGGATGGCGAAAAATCTCATTATGGGGCGCCGCCTGCGTTTCTTGATCCGGGTTTTTTACTTGGTGATTATCGTGGCTCTACTTTACTTGTTATTGCTTATGCCGGCTATTATCCTCGATGGTGCCATGAAGTCTCAGTTTGCCTGGCTTGCTGACAGTAAAATTCCGTTTGTCGCTATCATTCAACTCACAATCACGGTCTTTATCTTTATTTATCTTTCGATTTATTTTTACCTTTTTTATCGCGCCCTTCTCGATTATAATGATGATGCTAAACTGGAACTCTAAAATGAATAATGAAAAAACCGCCGCCAAGGCTCGCATTGAAAAACTAAAGACCTTAATCAATGATTATCGCTATCATTACCACGTCCTCGACGAATCTATCATGTCGGAAGCTGCCGCCGACTCTTTGAAGCACGAGCTCAGCCAATTAGAAGCCAAATATTCAGAATTTATCACTCCTGATTCACCAACTCAACGCGTCGCTGGCAAGCCTCTAGATAAATTCCAAAAAGTCACGCACACTTCCCGTATGATTTCTCTCGCCGATGTTTTTTCTGAATCCGAAATTCGTGATTGGGTAGCCAGAAATTATAAGCTAGTCGATCAAGGCATCGAATTTACCTTTTTCACCGATATCAAAATGGATGGCCTGGCCATGTCATTGCATTATGAAAATGGCATTTTTAGGCAGGCGGTCACGCGTGGCGATGGCCTAGTGGGCGAAGACGTTACGATGAATGTGAAAACCATTCAAAACATCCCCCTCAAATTAAACCTTGAGAATCCTCCCGAACATCTGGAAGTGCGTGGTGAGGTAATTATTTTTAAGCAAGATTTTGAAAAACTTAATCAAATGCAAGCTAAGCTCGGTGAAAAACCTTTTGCCAACCCGCGTAATCTTGCCGCCGGCACCATTCGCCAGCTTGACCCTCGCATTGCCGCTAGTCGCCCATTGCGCTTCATGGCCTACGATCTAGTCACACCGGATCTTCCGACCCATCAGGAGGCTTATGAATTTTTGCGTCAAATTGGTTTTCAAACTTCCGGTCAAGATCATGTTTATACGCATCTCAATGAAGTTTTTGCTGAAATCAAACATCTCGGCCAAGTGCGCGGTGATTTTCTTTTTAATACCGATGGTATGGTGATTAAAATTAATGATCGCAAGATATATTCTGAGCTCGGTATCGTCGGCAAAACTCCTCGTGCTGCTGTGGCCTTTAAGTACCCTGCCGAAGAATCCACTTCGAAGGTGCGCGATATCGTGATTTCAATTGGTCGTACTGGTGCGGCGACCCCGGTGGCTATCTTAGACCCCGTGGAAATTGCCGGCAGTACCGTGCGCCACGCCACCTTGCATAATTCTGATGAAATCGCCAAGCTCGATATTCGGATCGGCGATACCGTGATTGTTTATAAGGCTGGTGATATTATTCCCAAAATTAAAGAAGTCTTACTCACGCTCCGTCCAGAGGGTACCGAGCCTTTTGATTATGGGCAGGCTCTGAAAAATCAATATCCAGAACTTGAGTTCGAGCGTCCTGATGGAGAAGTGGTTTACCGCGTGAAGGGGCAGGATTCAGATTTTATTTTACGTCGCAATCTTGAATATTTTGCCAGCAAGCAAGCACTCAATATCGAGGGTCTGGGTGAGAAAAATGTCAATTTATTGGTCGATGCTGGCCTCTTAAAAAGCCTAGTCGATCTCTACCGTTTGCAAAAATCAGATTTAATTAAGCTCGAACGTTTTGGCGAATTGTCAGCCACTAAATTAATAAATGCCATCGAAGAGACTAAGCAGGCACCGCTCGCCAAATTTATCACCGCACTTGGCATTCGTCATGTCGGCGCGCAGACGGCTGTCGCGCTCGCTGATGCTTTTCAGTCGCTTGAAGCTCTTCGCGACGCCACAGAGGAAGAACTTCTAAAAATTCCTGATATTGGTCTGACGGTTTCTGAATCAATTTTGGCTTACTTCGCCGATGAAGATAATTTGAAACAGCTTGATGATTTTAAAACGCTCGGTGTATGTCCAGTTTATATTAATCATGATAACGCCCCACTTAAAGGTCAAAGTTTTGTGGTCACCGGAACACTTACTGATATGGGGCGTGAAGAAGCGGAAGATTTATTACGCGAAAAAGGCGCTACCGTTACCAGTTCTGTGACCAAAAATACTACCGCCTTGATTGCCGGCGCCAAACCAGGTGCTTCGAAAGTCACCAAAGCCGAAAAGCTCGGTATTAAAATCATCTCCGAAGCAGAATTCCGTGAATTAATTAAATAATTCATGAGAATAAAAACCTAAAAATAGGTGCTATCTTGCACCTATTTTTTGATTTGTCGCTTAATTCCGGATTTTGGGTTATCCTAGAACCTCACTCTTCTGGTCTAAGTCGGGATTAAGTTCTCCTAGAACCGCACTGTTTTTTTAGTTTTCCGCGAAGGGATTTTTCAGAACTAGTTCTGGATTAGCTTCTGCAATACGCATTAGCTCATTATATTTCGCGATGCGTTCCGAGCGTGAGAGGGAACCAGTCTTAATTTGACCCGTCCCGAGTCCCACCGCAAGGTGCGCGATGGCACTATCTTCGGTTTCACCCGAGCGGTGCGACATAATCGTGCGATAGCCAGATTTTTGCGCCAAAACTACCGCGTCAATGGTTTCAGAAAGTGAGCCAATCTGGTTTGGCTTAATCAAAATCGCATTTCCCACTTTTTTGTCGATGCCTTTTTGCAGTAACTTCACATTGGTTACGAAGAGGTCGTCGCCGACCAACTGCAATTTGTTGCCGAGCCGTTCGGTGAGAACTTTCCAGCCTCCCCAGTCATTTTCCGCCAAGCCATCCTCGATGGAAACAATCGGATATTTTTCTAGTAACCCCTCGTACCAGTCAATCATTTCGGCACTGGTCTTGGTTTCACCAGAGGTCTTTAATTTATAACCGCCATCTTCGTAAAATTCCGAGGAAGCAATATCCATGGCAATGGCTATATCTTTGCCCACTACGTAATTTGCGCGTTCGATCGCTTCACAAATCAGCTCTAAAGGTTCATTGTTGCCGCCAAAAACTTTTGGTGCATAACCACCCTCATCACCCACGGTTGTCACATAATTTTTTTCTTTCAAAACCTTCTTCAGAGCGTGGAAAGTTTCTGCCCCCATGCGAATTGCTTCGTTGATGTTGGTTGCCGCGATTGGCATCAGCATATATTCCTGAAAATCCGTACACCAATCTGCATGCGCGCCTCCGTTCATCACATTCATCATTGGCATCGGTAAAGACATCCGGTCAGAGGTCCCAGCAATTTTTGCCACATATTCATAAAATGGCATTTTCATCGCGCGTGTCGAAGCTTTTGCTAGGGCTAAAGAAACCGCTAGAATCGCATTGGCGCCAAGATTTGATTTATTTTCCGTGCCGTCGAGCTGAATCATCAATTGATCAATCTCTCGCTGATCGACGTGTTTACCGACAAGTAGGCTACTTATTTTAGTATTAACGTTACGCACGGCTTGCATAACCCCTTTACCGTCGTAAAAATTTTTATCTCCGTCACGCAGCTCTAATGCCTCGCCGCTACCAGTCGATGCACCAGATGGCACCATCGCCCGACCTGCACTACCGTCAGATAAAAAGACGTCAGCTTCCACTGTTGGGTTGCCGCGGCTATCGAGAATTTGCCTTGCGTGAATTTCTTTGATTGTGATATTTTCCATAACTTTATTATAGCATTAGCATTTTAAAACTACTCTGAAAACTACCCCAAAAAAACTATCGGATTTTTAGGCTTTGATTACGACCAACATCCTCTATCTATCCCACCCCTGATGACAAAATTCCCTGGGTAGAGTATAATAACCCCATTAAGTTTTTACTTAAGTGCAAAATATTGGGTACCTTAAAAGGTAAAGTTTGACTTCATAAGGAGGGGACATGAAAAACTTGAATAGGAAAACTACAACTGATGGCAAAAGTCGCTCCGTTGAGGAGACGCTAACGGTGGAGCTGGCTGAAGTGTTCGGTCGAATTTCGACCAGAAAGCATCAGAAAAATACTTTAATCGCATTAATTGTGATTCTTAAATCTTTTCTGAATGGCGAACTTTATGGTCGTGATATCTCCAAGATCTTATCGAAAGAGCTTCTTTGGGAAAATTATGACGAACTGACAAAGCAGGGAATTTCCATTGATATTGATAAGCTGATGACGGCTTTTGGCCAGGAAGATTATTCGGATATTTATCATGGTTCAGAATTTGTTACCGAAAATGCTGCCTGGTTTATTCAGCGCGGTGCTTCACTTGATCTATTACTTGGTCAATTTCTGATTAACGATGGCTGGAAGAATATCGAGAAATTAATTCAAGCGGGTGTACCGGTTACAGATTTACTGAATAAGAAACGCATGCTTCTATATGTGGATGATTATTTTGAGCTTACGGTTGACCGTGTGAAAACTATCATGAACTGGTTTCTGCGTCACGGCGCGACCAAGCCTCAAATTGGGGATTGGCTAAAATCTGAATTGGGTAGAAACGTTTCAGTTAAACTTCTTCGCGACCCGATGATTAATTGGGCGGAGTATGATATTGATCCATCCAAGGTACATACTATGCCTGGTCCAAACCCAGGCGATCAGGAAGGGTATTACAAGGAGTAAGCTTTACTGAAAAATCTCTGGCTCTAGCTAGGGATTTTTTATTGCCATAAGTATTTTTTGCAAAATCTTAATGATTACGGTTAAGCTATTTACAAAAAACATAAAAAGTGGTATAATGAGTCAAATTGATATAAAACATAGAGTTAATTGGAGATTATCATGCAAACTAATCAACCTAACCGCGCTAAACGTTTTCGTATTATCGTTTTCGCTACCGTTATCGCTTTTATCGTAGTGATTTTCGGTGCTTGGATTATTACTTCAGCTATCAAATCTGCTGAAAAGTCCCGCCAGCAAGAAATCGCTGCTACCGAAGAGTCTAAGGAAGAAAAAACTAATAAGACCGAGACCAAGGCAGAAAATAAAACTGAAGCTAAATCTGAAGCCAAATCTGAAGCTAAGACCTCTGAAAAGACTAATAATCAAGGTCAAACTAATAAGATTTCTACCGCTTCTCCAGCTGATCAGTATCAAAACAATAAATCTACCGATACGTTAAACACCGCCAATGGTACCGCTACTAGCACTACTAAGGCCGCTTCTGACCTCCCAAGTACTGGTCCAGAAGACCTCGTCTTCACCGCTATTCTCGCTGGTGTAGCCGTTTACCTCGTTTGTTTGAATCTCAATCGCAAAAAATCTGTCGCCTAATCGATAGGTTCTTAAAAAATCTCCACTTCGAGTGGAGATTTTTTGTTTGAGGGATTTTTCTTGCCTCATTCTGATTAAACTTATGCTAAAATATAGAGGAATATTTCAGCAAACTTAATCATGAGAAAGGGAAGCATGGCGGATAAATTCGATTTTGACCTCGAGGTCAATCCGATTGAAACAGGCCCAAAAAATCAAATCAAAGAAGCTGGGGTTAATGCGAATAGTGTGCATTTTAATGCTCAGGCATCGGAGCCAACTAAAACACAAAGCGTAGATACTGAAATTTCAAAAACCGAAAGCTCCAGTGTTCTATCAGATGATTTGATTAATAATATGGCCGATTCTATCTCTGAAGAATCAGTAGAAAATCCAATTTTGGCCGCCGAAATTGCAGAAGACATTGCAGCTTCTGAAGATATTGCGGCTTCCGAAAATGCCGCAGCTTTTGAAGATATTGAAACTTCTGGAAAAACCGATACTTCTGAAAGTACTGAAATCTCAAAAAACAAAGACCATATTCTCGACGAAGTGCTTAGGGAAAATAATTACGAAGAGCCAGCCGAAGACTCCGCTTTGGATATTATCTCCGATTCTACCTCTGAGGGGCTTTCTGATTCCACTTCCGACTCCACTTCAGATTCCGCGTCTGACTCTGCTTCCGATTCCACTCACGAATCTATTTCTGATTCCGCTTCCGAAAATACCGAAGCTAATACCGAAGCCGAAACTCCGGCCAAAAAAGAGAAAACCAAAGCTCAAAAAATCTTCCTCCATCTCCTTGCCGTCCTTGTCGCTGCCGGTATCGCGCTCTTTGTTTACTTTTTCTTTTTCGCAAACGTTAGCGCCAGTACTTTTTCTAAAATCTTCCACAAAGTCAGTGGTTCCGATATTGAATTTCAGCAATTCATTACCGGTGACTCTCTAAATACCAAGGGTGAAAGTCAAATCCAGCAGGCCGACCTTCGCGTTAGTTTAAGTCGCGGTAGTACAGAAAATTCTGCCGCCGTCCACGCCACTCTGAATTTCACCATGAAGGGTGATAATTCGCCAATTTTGCTAGGCTTAGAGGGGATTTTAGCCGAGGATGGCAAAATTTATCTGAAACTCGACCATTTGAAGGATAGTTTAACTGCTGTACTGAAGGGTTCGGGTAAAGAAATTGACTCAGAAATGCAAAAATCGCTCGATGATTTTGCGATGGAAATTGAAAACAA
>CBDEYN010000022.1:0-9626 GCA_965245025.1 uncultured Candidatus Saccharibacteria bacterium
GATAGATCCAATTATATTAGTGATTATTTCTTCAGGACTAAAAATTTTGACAGTTTTGAATATATGTTCTCATTAGCACGAACCGCTTAGTGCGGACTTTTTGAATTTTTCCGTGTTAATTTGAATATTAGTATCGATAATAAAATATACCAGGAAATCTTAAAACTATACGAAAAATATCTTTTAAAATCAGCCTATGAATTTTCGGTGCAAGATTATAATAGTTTCGAACAGGAAATGTGGAATTTGAAAGAGGAATTTATCTACGAATTTAGTCCATTTTTACTTTTACCGGATCCTGCTAAGGATGCCGATTTTTTCATGATGAATGCATTAAGTGATGGTTTTGTGGAACCAAATTTAGCTGATAAGCAAAAATATCTAGATATGATGCAAGAATCTTACCAAAAATTTAAAAATCAGTTGAATTAATCCTATACATATTAATTAAATCCACTTCATGGATTCCAGATAATCAAGAAAATCCACTACACCGTCACTAGTTATTTCTGGGTTAGCGTTATAATAATCTAGATGGTCTCTTTTTTCATTAAGCGCCATATAGATATAAAAAGATAATTCACAAAATCTATTATCTTCAGGTAAAGAATCATTCGAGTAGCTAAAATTATTATCCAAGAAGATGGTATATTTCTCAATTTTATTTTCTAGCTCATCTAATTGTGATTCAGTGGTAGCAGATTTTATTTCATCAGCTAATTTTATACCATCACGTATTGCTATTTCGGCTAAGTTTGTACTCATTTACTTAAGTATAGCAATTCTCTTACTTAATTCAATAAAAAATTTAAAAGAATTACACCCAACTCTCATCATCAAGTTCTTCAATAAAACCGTCCATGAAATCTTTTGCTAGCACTTGTGTAGGTTCGAAATCTAAGTTCTCTGGGTAAAGTGATTTTCTCTTCCAATCTAGCGCCACATAAAGAGAGGTCATCAAACTACACCATTTTCCATCACTAAAATCGGATGGTTCACCAAAATTTTCATTCACAAAATCAGTGTATTTGTCAATAATTGGCTCTAGTTTCTTTAATTCAGAAATTTTAGAAATTGGGCGCATTCTATCGATGATTTCATGGCCATCTTCAATGACCTTATTAATTAACTTTGCCCTTTCTAAGTAATCCATACTATAAATATACACTAATTTTTATAAAATAACCTAATCAAAAAAATGGTATAATATATCTTATGAATAATACGCGCGATGATATTTTACACTTAGCCAAGCTGTCCAATTTGCAGCTCACGGATGCCGAAATTTCCGCCCTCCAGCAGGATGTCACCAATATCGTGGGCTACATTTCCCAGCTTGATGAATTAGATACTACCGGGGTCGAGCCAACCTATCAGGTTTTTGAAATGGAAAATGTTTGGCGTGCCGACGAAATCAAATCTCAGGATGCTACCAGGGAGCAACTTCTCGCACTCGCACCTGATCAAGCTCAAAATATGATTAAAGTACAGAAGGTTCTCTAATGAAAATTGCTGATTTACATACTTCCGCGGTTTCGCTCGTCAAGGAAGCCTTGGAAAAAGCCAAAAAATACGCCAGCCACAACATTTTTATTTCACTTAATGAAGATGAAGCTTTGAAAAAAGCCGCTGAAATCGATCAAAAAATCCAGAATGGCGAATCGGTCGGGCGTCTCGCTGGTGTACCATATGCCCTCAAGGATAACTTCCTCAGCAAGCAGGGAAATACCACTGCCGCCTCGAAAATTCTCTCGAATCTCCGTTCGCCAATTGACTCTACTGCTGTCGCGAAGCTAGAAGCCGAAGGTGCCATTATGATTGGTCGCACTAACCTCGATGCTTTTGCCCACGGTTCCTCGACCGAAAACTCTTTCTTTGGCCCTACTCACAACGCCAAGGATTTTGAGCGTGTCGCCGGTGGTTCCTCTGGTGGCTCCGCCGCTGCCGTCGCTCTTGATATTGTGCCTTTTGCTACTGGTACTGACACTGGTGGTTCAATCCGCCAGCCAGCTTCCTTTAACGGCGTCTATGGTCTGAAGCCTACTTACGGTACGATTTCACGTTACGGTGTAGTGGCGATGGCCTCCAGTACTGACACGATTGGCTTCTTTACTCAGACCCCAGAAGATATGGACCTTTTGATGTCTATCACCAGTGGTCAGGATGAAAAAGATTCCACTACTCTGCCAGATTATTATAATGAAACCAAGGTCGAGACCGGTGCTAAAAAACGTATCGGGGTGATTCGAGATTTCGATAACGATAATGTCGCCCCGGAAATTCGCGAGGCCATGAAAAATCAGATCGAAAAACTGAAAGCCGAAGGTCACGAAATTGTCGAGCTCTCCATGCCAGTCCTTAAATATGCGCTTGCCGTCTATTACGTCGTGGTACCAGCGGAAGTCGCCTCCAATCTTTCTCGTTACGACGGAATTCGTTACGGTTATCGTAGTTCTGAAGCCCACAGCATCGAAGAAGTTTTTGGTCTTAGTCGCAACGATGGCTTTATGCCAGAAAACAAGCGCCGTATCATGATCGGCAACTTCGTCCTAAGTAGTGGTTTTTATGATGCGTATTACCTCAAGGCTCAAAAAGTCCGTACTCTCATTATCAAGGCTTATGAAGAGGCTTTTGAAAAATGTGATTACATCCTCACACCAGTCTCGCCATCCCCAGCCTTCAAATTGGGTGAAAAAGTTAATGACCCGGTTGCCATGTACTTAGAAGATGTGATGAGTGTACCGATTAATCTTGCCGGTTTACCAAGTTTAGCCATTCCAGTCAATCGTGACAAGGATGAATTGCCTATCGGCTTGCAATTAATCGGCCCACGCCGTAGTGACAAAAACCTCTTGCAGTTTGCCAAGGAGAATTTCTCATGAACTCCCCAGTTTTCTTTCTCCTGATTGCAGTTTTAATTGTAGGAATTTTGGTTTTTATTTCAATCTCTCAGCTCGGTAACCGTACCCATACTTTCGATAAGGAAGATTATCAGGCTAACTTCCTCAAAATTGAAAATAATCTCTCACGCGATAATCCACTCAGTTTTAATTACGCTCTCATTGAAGCCGATAAGCTACTTGATAAGGCGATGATGGAACTCGGCGCCCCGGGCAAGACCATGGGTGAACGCCTGAAGGCTTCTGGTCAACGTTTTTCTGAATTAAATTCCGTCTGGTATGTCCATAAAAAGCGCAATCAAATTGCTCACGAGCAAAACTTTCAGCTCGATTACAATCAAAGTCGTCGCGCTTTAGAAACTTACAAACAAGCATTAAAAGATTTAGGAGCTATCTAATGTCAGAAAATTCAGCTTACGAAATTACTATCGGTATTGAATGTCACGTTCAGCTCGCGACCAAGACGAAGCTTTTTTCCGAAGTCGACAATGATGCTCGCGGCAAGGAGCCTAACTCTTGTGTTTCGCCGGTCGAATATGCTCTTCCGGGTATGTTGCCACGTTTGAATCAGGAAGCCGTGCGTCTCGCTACTCGTGCAGGGCTCGCTCTTAATTCTAATATTAATCTGATTTCACGCTTCGATCGCAAACATTATTTTTACCCAGATTCTCCGAAGGGCTATCAGATTACCCAGATGTATCAGCCAATTATCGGCCCAGGTTTCGTTGAACTTCCGAATGGCACGAAGATTCGTATCGAGCACGCCCACCTCGAAGGTGATGCTGGCAAACTTACGCATTTTGATACTTACAGTCTTGTCGACCTTAACCGTGCCGACACTCCGCTGATTGAAATTGTCTCTATGCCAGACATTCATTCGAAGGAAGACGCTCGCGATTATTGTAAAGAGCTTTGGCGCATTTTAACTTTTGCTGGTGTGACTTACGGGGATCTTTATAATGGCAATATGCGTTTTGATGTGAATATTTCACTCGCCAAAAAAGGTAGCACTGAGCTGGGTACGCGTGCTGAAATTAAGAACCTCAACTCTTTCCGTTCGGTTGAAATGGCGGTCGATTACGAATATCACAGGCAGAAAAAATTGCTCGATAATGGCGAAAAAATCGTTCAGGAAACTCGTGGTTGGAATGATAATACCGGCAAAACTACTTCACAGCGCAGTAAGGAAGAAGCTAATGATTATCGCTACATGCCAGAGCCAGATATTCCACCAATTCATTTGACTGAGGAATATGTTGAAGCTGAGCGCGCTAAATTAGTACGCTTACCAGCTGACTATCGCGCCATGCTCCGTGTGGTGATTCCAGAAGAACAACTCGAAATTCTCCTCGACCACCAAAATCTTGTCGAAAGCCTAGCAGAACTAAAGTCCGCTTGTGACGCTGATGGTATTGAAAAGGAAATCACCAAGAATGCCATCCAGAAGATTTCTAATCTTTATACTTCGGTGCTTCTCGCGGAAGAAAATAGTAGTCTTTTGAACGATGAACTTCCGACTACCATGCAGCTTCGCGAACTTGCTGAGATGATTAATAAAAACGAGCTTTCTTCCACTAGTGTTAAGGAAGTCTTCCTGCGTTTCTTCGACCCAAATATGCATCACAAGTCGGCTCGTGAAATCGCCAAGGAACTCAATCTGCTTCAAGAAAACGATCTCGGTGCTTTATCTGATATTGTCGATCAAGTCCTAGCTGATCCAGCCTGCGCCCAGGCCGTCGCCGATTTTAAAGCTGGTAGTGAAAAAGTTATCGGCTTCCTCGTTGGACAAGTCATGAAAGCTTCCAAGGGTAAAGCTAATCCAGCCATCGCTCAGAAGCTTTTGCGCGAAAAACTACAATAAAATATAGGCATTAGTCGCCCGTCCTAAAATCCGGCCCCAAAGCCGGGTTTTTTGTCGGCTAAAATTCCACTACCCGATTCTACTTATGCTATAATAAGTAAAAGTTAAGACCACAAGAAAGAAAATATGAAGCTATATAGTAATGAGATTGTTTTTCGTGGTCATCCTGATAAAGTTTGTGACCAAATCAGTGACGCCCTTCTTGATGCCTTCCTTTCTGGTGATTCCAGCTCCCGTTGTGGTATTGAGGTGATGGGCGGTAAAGGTAGGATTTTTATTACCGGTGAAGTGACCTCGGCTACGAAGGTCGATATTGAATCTGTGGTGATGCGAGTCTTAAAAGAGGTCGGTTACATTAATGGTGAGAATGCGGAAAATCTCACTCCTTCTGGTACGCTCGCAGATTTTGAAATCGTTAACAACCTCGGTGTCCAGAGTCAAGATATTGCTCTCGGTACCAACGATGAGGTGGGCGGCGCTGGCGACCAGGGAATGATGTTTGGTTTTGCTTGTGATGACAATGCCGAATATAAGCCAACTGCCATGGTGATTATGCAGGAATTTTCCAAATTCTATGACGAATTACGTCAGAAAGATCCACGCTTTCTCTCGGATGGTAAAACCCAGCTCACTGGTGAGTATGACGACGAGATGCGTCTTTTAAAAATTAAGGACTGGACGATTAGTTATCAAAATACCGAAACCGATCGCGCCGAAACTGACCAAATTCTCATCGATAAGGCCCGTGAAATTGCTGGCAAATATGGCGTAGAAGTCGAAAAATTCCTCGTCAACCCGACCGGTAAATTCCTCATCGGGGGTTTCATGGGTGATGCTGGTCTCACTGGACGTAAGATTGTAGTCGATAGCTATCAATCCTTTGCCCCAGTCGGAGGTGGTGCCTTCTCTGGTAAAGATCCGTCTAAGGTGGATCGCTCCGCAGCTTATAAGGCGCGCGAAATTGCCGTAGATTACCTCAAGCGTCATGATTTACATTCGTGTGAAGTACAGCTTTCTTATGCCATCGGCATCGCCGAGCCACTGGCAATCTATATCAAGGGTGATGGCAAAAATATCACGCCAGAGCCAGAATTATATGCTGCCTGTACTCCGAAAAATATCATTAAAGATCTTGGTCTCCTACATAAAAAATACGAAGACACTGCTAAGTTCGGCCATTTCTAAAAACCAAGAAAAGAACCTCGTTTTGGGGTTCTTTTTTCTTTAAAATAGTGTAGAATGAAACTAGAAGCATAAGCATAAAATAAAAAGGAGAGAATACATGCTAAAACCCATTAAATTTCTAAAAAGAGTCCAGGGGTTCTATCAGCATGTTTTTAATCTCCTGCCAATCGTTTCATTTGGTGGTATATCTCTTATCTTAGGTACTTTCGCCATTGTTCCTAATTTTATGAACTTCGCACATGCTGAAGAAAACATAACTTCACCAAAACAAAAAGATATTACCCTCTCCATGAGTATTGACTCCACATTTCATAAATTTGATGATATTTATTTAAATGCAAATGAATCAAAGCCAGAAGCGTCAAGTAGCATTCTTATGATCCCCACTGTAAAAACAAATAATCCTGCAGGCTACAAAGTTTACTTTTCGGACGCAGACGAAGATACTAATATGTATAGCTTAGATCATGGCGTTAGTGATAAGATACGTTCCGCCACGGCAGAAGATTTTAAAGATTCCTTCAATGTAAATAAGGAAGATAATTTTTGGTATTGTGGTACTATTTATCAGCCAGAAAATGGTGAGGGTGGGATATTACAGTCAGTTTCTGGGAGTAGGAAATTTGCCCTAGATGTACCTAAAAAATCAGAGCCAAGAGTAATTGACGAAGTTGGTTACATAAAGCCGGCCAGCAAGAATGTTAATAATGGCGTATATTGCAAAATCAGTATAAATAAGCAGATAACACCATCCACATATGAAGATAAATTAGTTTTTAGTACTATATCTAATACAGTAAATGATAAACCGTCCGTCGTAACTAGTGGAAAAAAATTTTTCGGGGAGATTTTGAAGCTTGCCCCAGTTAGCCAAATTTTTAACAAATTCAAATACGGTATACCAAAAATTTCGGACATGACAAAGGATATTAAGTCCGATAGTAGAATATTAACCCAAGAAGTAGAGTCAGAATTTAAATACGAGATAAGTCTTAGACCAGGTATTCCTGAGTCTTCTTGCCCACATGGTATAGGGTATGTTAGTATGTATAACGCTGCAGAATCGGAAGATATGGAACCGATCTTAGTGTGGCTAGATGGCTGTAACGGAAAACAGCGTATATTGAACTGGTGGACTCCATCTGGTAAGTTATCTCTCGGAGATAATTGTGCGGGATTTTTCTCTTCAGGGAATAGTCCTCAGATCGATGAAATAGACCTCACTGGTATAGATATTTCAAATTGTAAAAACATGGAATCAATGTTCGAACGTACAGATAAGGGTTTTGAAACGATAGACTTGAGAAACAATAAATTCTCTTCAGAGATAAAAAATACTAAAAAGATGTTTAAAAATAATCCGAATCTTACCACAATTTATGTACCTAGAGATACCGATCTAAGGTACGTTCCAGAAAGCGAAGAAATGTTTATTGGAGACTTTAAGATACGTGGCTTGTGGACACCAACAGAAAAAAGAGAAGGTTGTCCAATGTCTGATGATTACCGTGAAAAATTTAAAAACGACGCAACACATGCAACACCACACGGGTATTTTAATGATGGTGGCAATCCAAGCCTGTGTGAATATTACTATCTATAGAAGATATTCTTAAAAAAGAGAGCTGCGTGCTCTCTTTTTAATTACTAATAATTTCTACACATCATATTGATCACTTGAAAATACATTTATAGAAAAATTGAGAGTTACGCATTAAAGAATAGACCTTGAATAAAAGCACAAATAATATAGAATAGAGCTAGAAGCATAAGCACAAAAATCAAAAGGAAAGGTAGTATGTCTAAAATTAAAACATTTTTTAAGAGGCCAGCGCAGGTGTGGCGACGTGTTTTTGGTTTCTTACCGATTATTTCGTTTGGCGGCATGGCATTTATTCTCGGTGTCTTCGCTATTGCCCCAAATTTCATGAACTTTGCCCATGCGGAGGAAAAACCGGCTCTAAAGCCAAGCGACATTAATCTGTCTATCAGCGTCGACGAAACATTCCATAAGTTTAATGACGTCTATCTTACTTCAGATGGGGTGGAGCAGGAAGCTCAAGATCACGTCACCTTTGAGCCAACGGTCAAAACCAATAACCCTGCAGGTTACAAGGTTTACTTCTCGGACGTTGATGAAGATACCGATATGCGTAGTATTGACGCCACAGTGACCGACTCTATTCGTTCTGCCACTCCTTCTGATTTTGAGAACGGCCAGCCAAAAAACACCACTGATAATTACTGGTATTGTGGTATCTATCAGGCTTCCGTCTACGGATTTCGTGGGGCGGGAGTAGTAAAAACCGGAAGTACAAATAATGATTTAAGTATTCCCACTAGAAGCCACCCAAAATTAATCGATGAGGTTAAATATATTAAACCTGATGAATATGTAAAAAATGGTATTTATTGTGATATCGCAGTTAACAAGCAATTAGCCACATCAACTTATGTTGGTAAGATGATTTTTACAACTCTAGCTAACACTAATAATCTAAAACCTGCCACCTTAAAAAACGGATATTCCGCCTTTCGTAAAATCCCAAGTGGAAGGGGCTTTACGAGTTTTAAATATGCTAAACCATCTAAGAAAGATTTTTCTACAGAAATTATTAATGACGAAACAATTATTTCAAATATAAAACCAGACTATAAAGAGAATATAGGGGAGCCATCGCCATCCTGTCCTCCAACTGTGCGAGCTTTTGATATGTATAATGTTACGGCTAATAATACTGATGATGAGGAACCGGTTTTAATTTGGAACGCATACTGTAGTGAGAGTGGTTTGCGCTGGTGGTCTCCATCAGGAACTTTAAAACTTGGTGAAGATTGTTCTAATTTCTTCTCTACGGCCAATGCGCCACGTTTTGATAATCTTGATCTTTCTGGAATTAATATTTCCAATTGCAAGAATATGGAATCTATGTTTGAACGTACCGATGAAGGATTTAAGGAAATTAATTTTGGCTATAACAAATTTTCCCCGGAATTGTCTAACACAAGGAATATGTTCAAGGGGAATAGTGAGCTAGAGAGAATACGCACAACTACTGACCTTGATTTAACTTATGTGGCAGAAAGTGAAGGAATGTTTGATGGCTTAAATGAAATATCAGGTTCGTATAGAATGGAAAATGGGGAATGCAATGGAATGCCATTTAGTACGTATACCGACGCCCGTATGGCGAAAACGCACGGTGGATATTTCTTCCGTGATTATCCGGGCAAAGAAATGTGCGATAAAATCATCCACCTTTAGTAAAAAATCTCAAAGAGAGCCCCGAGCTCTCTTTTTTTCTTCTTGAAATTATGGTAAAATATCCTGAAAGTCTAAAAAACTATTAATTAATAAGGAAATTCATGGCAGAAGCTACACATGATTTATCAAAATTGCGCAATATTGGTATTATTGCACATATTGATGCAGGCAAGACCACGACTTCAGAGGCTATCCTCTACCGTACTGGCTTGAAGCACAAAATCGACCTCGTCAAGGGTGACACCGGTGGTGCTACTACTGACTGGATGGAACAGGAAAAGGAACGTGGTATTACTATTACTTCCGCAGCTGTTACCGCCACTTGGAAAGGTCACAAAATTAACATTATTGATACCCCGGGCCACATCGACTTTACCGCCGAAGTAGAACGTTCTCTTCGCGTGCTCGATGGTGC
>CBDEYN010000023.1:0-9265 GCA_965245025.1 uncultured Candidatus Saccharibacteria bacterium
TCGAAAAAATTCAAAAACTTATTGCAGACGCCTTTGAGAAGAGCAATACATCAAAAAAACAGTCTAAATTAAAAGCTGTAAAATAACTCAGTTTTTTCATTGTCTAGTATTCATTGAATATAATTTTTTGGTAGCTAAAACGGCTAAGTTCCGACTCTAAATCGTCATATGATTTTCCAGCCAATACTCCACCTGCAGCAAATTCTTCCTGTGTCACATCAGCTAGCGCTATACTTGGTGTTTTGAAATTAGACTTTTCATCCACTGTGTCAAATTCAAAATCAATTAAGACGAGACCTTTCAGTTTTTCGGCAAATATATCAACTTCTGCCATCCTGCCTTCAATTTCTATATTATATCTGTCTTTCACTACTCGCTTCTGACTGCAATTAGCTAAAGCGCAAAATTCTTCCTCCGTCAGTGGGATTGTTAATTCGATCTGTGAAGAAGCGTCACCCGCCTTTACTGGTGTTTTCTTGGTAATTTCATATCGATCACCTTCTTGACGCAATCTAAGGTGTGAATGACCCGGAGTATCTGGGATATATACATCGACTATCCGAGTAGGTTTCGTCTCCTTAATCCCAGTAGGCAATTCTTTAGCTAAAAACGTAAGTTCTAACTCTAATTCCTGGTTCATGTCGATCCTCCGTAGATGTATTTAGTTTTCTATACTTTTAGTATATCTCGAATCGATGCTCTTTTTTGCCTCATTTAATAGTTCCGAGACATAATTTGATTTTAGGGCTTTGTATTTTTTGCGGTCATAATTTGCTTTTTTCGAGAATTCAAGTTTTTTCTGAAAATACTCTTGTGCTTTGTCGGGATTTTCCCGAAGAAAATTACGTAATATAATAAAATTTCTATAAGATTCTTCGTAAATTGGACAAATATGAATATGAAAATCGCCCTCACCTGACTCTTTATCGGTGTTTGCCAAGAAGATTCTATCCTCATGACTATCGTTCCCCTCAATATATCCATTTCTTATTAAAATATTTTTTATGAATAACATATCCTTGCGTTCTGGGGCGCCGATAAGTATGTCAATTATATTCTTACCTCCAATATAGACCGCGCTACTACCAATATGTTCGAATGTAATGTTAGTTGACATAAGCATGCATAGGCCATTTCTTTCTTGCTCAAAAAGTTTAGCAAGTTTTGGCGAGTATTCTTTTATAATGACTGGCATAATATATTTATAATAACAAAATAAAAATATATCAGAATAAAATATCGAGGTATCAAATTGTGGTTGCTCATAACTTATTAGTTATTGTTATGGTAAAAATATATCTATGAATAAAAAAGAGGAAATGATTAGCTTTGTTGAATCAAGCCTCCGTCTTGAGGGGATGAATATTACTTCGCGCGAAAAACAAACCATGCTGGATTGCCTTAATGGAAAAATAACTTACGAATACGCTATCCAGACCGCAATAAATAAATATAGGAAATAAACCATTATGTCATCCAATTTATCATATGAATATGAGCGAGATGACTATTATTGCTATCCAGGAAGTGCTGTTTTAAAGAATAAATTAAATCTACTTAGTGAAATCCATTCATTTCGTGAAGGTAATGGACGTGTAGTATTAAGAAGGCCTAAATATATCACTTAGTGTTGCACTTGAGGGGTTAATTTAGTGGGTTAAGTTTATCTTCGACCAAATATAGTATAATTGTTTTATGATCATCAAAATAAAAAACTTATTGCGGACTAACTATGAGTGAATTTTTGCGAAGTAATCCTGAATCGTTCGAATCTGAACAGAATCAAGACAGGATTTTAAATGAGACTGCCGTCAATGGGCTTTCTCGAGTTGCCGAGAGATACTTAGATAATGAAGAAAAATTCGACGCTAATCATGATGATGGTGGCGAAGAATATGATGATGAGTCTGACGAAGACTATGACTACGACGGCGAAGAATATGATGATGAGTCTGACGAAGACTATGACTACGACGGCGAAGAATATGATGATGAGTCTGACGAAGACTATGACTACGATGGCGAAGAATACGATGATGAGTCTGACGAAGAGTATGGCTACGACGATGACGACTATTACTCTGAATACGAAG
This sequence comes from uncultured Candidatus Saccharibacteria bacterium, assembly GCA_965245025.1. Classification (GTDB taxonomy): domain Bacteria; phylum Patescibacteriota; class Saccharimonadia; order Saccharimonadales; family Saccharimonadaceae; genus Nanosyncoccus. The sequence continues at coordinate 2,094 of CBDEYN010000023.1, forward strand.
AGCAGCATTATGGCGAAGAGCGTATTGATTTCGACGAAGAAAAATTAGTTCTTCGGGAAATTCCTCTGCCTACAGAAATACTTGAACGCTATTCTTTTCTTAACGATTTACCGCACGGTGTTGCTGTGATGGGCGGTATCGCTAGAAGTATCGCGCGAGAAATGATCACGGGTGAGCGTGAGCCCATTCGCGATATTGATCTTGTTAATATCGTGGACGAAGAAGGTAATAGTGAAAATGATCATGAAACTCTTGACATGCTTTCTCGGAAATATATGCCAGATGATGATTTATTTGGTCATAGCATTAGAGACGAAACATTGGAACATTATTTTGAGTCACGCGATTTTACCATCAATCAGAGCCTCATAATGGACGGCAAACTGATTTTTAGTAATTTCGCTTACAATGACTTTCAAGAAAACATTATCCGCCCCACTTACTTTGAACATCCCTACGACGGCGAAGATATAGGTAGTAGACTTTTTCTTAAGGCCATAATGATGCGTAGTGTAATTTCTCAGATTTCAGATTCAATTCCACTCATAGAAGATATGCAGCCACCTCACCATGTCAAGTCATTTGATATAGCATTATTCTTAAACAAAGCTATGAGTAGAGGGGCGAAAACTGCACGTATTTTTACCGAAGATTTAGTAGATTGGGATGTCATAACGGAAGAATATAGCGGTCGGCCTATTGCGCTTGCGAAAGCACTTCACGAGGATGTTTATCCGTTTGAGTTTCACTCATCAGCAGACGAACGTTTTAAAGATGTTGAAGAATGTAGTGACATGGATGGATTTTTTGCGCCACCTACAATATCGGAATATCATACCTCTGACCAGACAATTCGTCGTGCTATTGATGAATATGAAGATGAAATAGATGATTCCACCAAGAATGGGGAAGAACGGGTTTTTGGGTATTACACTCAAGCTGAATATGACGATATTAATCGTTCTAGTAGTTACTACGATAGTTACCGAATTTATATCCCAAAATAATAGTTTCAAACAAAACTATCTCTACTATTTCAAGATTCTTCTTAAAAAGATGCCGTAAATTTTTTGCATAATCATCCTAAAAATTGTATAATATATAGGTATGCCAGAGTTTCGCCTACATAGTAAATTTCAGCCCACCGGTGATCAACCGGCGGCTATTGCTCAGCTCACACGTGGTCTCAAGATGGGGATTCGTGAGCAGACTTTGCTGGGTGTGACGGGGTCTGGTAAGACTTTTACTATGGCGAATCTTATCGCTAATATCCAGAAACCGACTTTGATTCTTGCTCATAATAAAACCCTGGCCGCTCAGCTTTATTCCGAATTTCGTGAATTTTTCCCAGAGAACGAGGTTCATTATTTTGTTTCCTACTTCGATTATTACCAGCCGGAAGCCTATATCGCTAGCACCGATACTTATATCGAAAAAGATTCGGCCATTAACGATGAAATTGACCGTCTGCGTCACGCCGCCACGGTTTCATTGCTCACGCGTAAAGATACCATTATTGTCGCCTCGGTGTCTTGTATTTACGGTATTGGTTCTCCCGATCATTACACCGAAATGTCTCTGCATCTCGAAAAAACCGGCCATACCTGGCAGGTGGTTTCGAAAAACACTCTCCCTGTGGCGAAACTTAATCAGACTAACCTGATGATTTATCTCATCGCCATGCAATATCACCGTAATGACCTGGCATTTGAACGTGGTAATTTCCGAGTTAAGGGCGACACGATTGATCTCTTCCCAGCTTCGGGTGAAATTGCCTATCGCTTCGAGTTTGCTTTTGATGAGCTTGAGGAAGTCAAAATCATCGATCCACTCACTGCCGAAGTCCGCGAAAAACCCGATCAAGTTTTCATCTTCCCGAATACCCACTACGCCACCCCGAAAGATCAACTCGATCGTGCCATCGATTTAATTCAGGCTGAATTTGACGAACGTCTAAAATATTTCGAGGCTAACCATAAATATCTAGAAGCGCAACGTATTTCTCAGCGCACCAAATATGACTTGGAAATGCTCAAAGAAACTGGCTTTGTAAAGGGAATTGAAAACTATTCTCGTCACCTAGATGGGCGTAAGGCCGGGGAACCACCAGCGACTTTGCTTGATTTCTTCCCAGATGATTTTCTCTTATTAGTCGACGAATCGCATATGACTTTGCCGCAGGTGCGCGGGATGTATAATGGTGACCACGCTAGAAAATCCACTCTGGTGGAATATGGTTTCCGCTTACCGAGCGCCCTCGATAATCGACCTCTTACTTTTGATGAATTTGAAACCCATATTCGTCGTGCGGTTTATGTTTCCGCTACTCCAGGCAAGTATGAATTAGAGGTCTCGCCAAAGCCAGCTGAGCAAGTCATTCGTCCAACTGGTCTGCTTGACCCAGAAATCGAAGTTCGACCAAGTGAAGGTCAAATCGATGATTTGATGAACGAAATCGAATCACGTATCGCCAAAAATCAACGCGTGATTGTCACGACCTTGACTAAGCGCATGGCTGAGGATTTAACCGACCACTTGAAAGACCATAAGATTAAAACCGCCTATATTCATTCCGACATCGACACCTTGGAGCGTGGTGATATTTTGCGCGATTTGCGTTCTGGTGTCTACGATGTACTAGTTGGTATCAATCTTCTGCGCGAAGGTTTGGATCTTCCTGAAGTTTCACTCGTAGCGATTCTCGATGCTGACAAAGAAGGCTTTTTGCGTTCTGAGTCGGCTCTCATTCAGACTATTGGTCGTGCGGCGCGTCACGTCGAAGGTCACGTCATTATGTATGCGGATAATATTACCGAAAGCATGGAGCGGGCAATTTCTGAAACAAATCGCCGTCGCGAAATCCAGCAAACTTATAATCGTGAACATGGCATCACGCCAACCTCTATTAAAAAAGAAATCTCGTTGGGTCTCCGTGCGATTATTCCAGAAAAGGCCAAGGAAGATAAACTGGATCTTAAGAAAGTGCCGAAAACCGAGCTCCCGTCTCTAATGAAGGAACTTTCTGAACAAATGCAACTCGCCGCCGCCAATCTCGAATTCGAGCAAGCCGCCAAGCTTCGTGATATGATCCAAAAAATCAAAGACGCCGAGAATAACTAAATCTATTTTAAAATCTCCCTTACTCGCTCCCGTAATACCGGTACTACTTCTTCCTCGAACCAAGGATTCTTCGCCTGCCAGCGGAAATTTAGTGGGCTTGGGTGAACGATTGGGAAATATTCAGGTAGATAATCCTGAAATGCCCGTACTGTCTCGGTCAAATTCCCCCTAGCGTTAGAGCCGAGATAATACTTCATCGCATATTGTCCAATCAAAATTGTAAGCCTAATGTTCGGCATCAATTTTAAGATTTCTGGATGGTATTCTTCGGCGATAAATTTTCGTGGTGGCAGGTCGCCGGTCTTGCCTTTACCTGGATAATAAAAATCCATCGGTAAAATTGCAATCTTCTGCGAATAAAATTCTTCTTCACTCACCCCCATCCATTCGCGCAATTTTTCGCCTGATTTATCCGCGAACGGTATTCCACTCTCTTCGACCTTTCGGCCAGGCGCCTGACCGATGATTAATATTTCTGCCATATCACTCAATTGATAAATCGGCCCCACTCCGCGCTCGGTATAGGCAGCATTTCTTGGATCCTGTCTTAATTTTTCCGTAATTTCATCAAATTCATTCATCGTAATTCGATAATATCACTTTTATGCTAAAATAAAATAAGTCACATTTAATTTATTTGTTAGGAGGTAAATGGCTAATACAAATAAAATTCTCTCTGTTGAAAAAGTTACTAAGACTTTCGGCAAGGGAAATAGCCTCACGAAGGCCGTCGATAATCTTTCTTTCTCCGTGAAGAAAGGCGAATTTCTCGCAATCATGGGCGCCTCCGGCTCTGGTAAGAGTACTACCTTAAACCTGATTTCTACCATCGACCGCCCGACCTCTGGTCAAATCCTCGTCGATGGTACCGATATTACGAAACTCAAAGGCGAGAAACTTAACCGCTTCCGTCGCGAATCACTCGGTTTTATCTTCCAAGATTTTAATCTCCTGGATAATCTCACTGCTTACGAAAATATCGCGTTGGCGCTTTCGATTCAGAATGTCAAAGCCTCAGAAATTGACGAAAGAGTCAAAGCCGTCGCTAAAAATCTTGATATTGAAGCCATTTTACAAAAATTCCCTTATCAGCTTTCTGGCGGTCAAAAACAACGTGTGGCTTCCGCTCGCGCCATTATTACTAATCCGAAATTAATCCTTGCTGATGAACCGACTGGTGCGCTCGATTCGAAATCTTCTAAACTCCTTCTTGAGCGCTTCGATTATCTAAATCAAGAACTCCAGGCCACTATCCTCATGGTTACTCACGATGCTTTCTCGGCCAGCTTTGCTACCCGCATTATTTTCATTAAGGATGGCCAAATCTACGATGAAATTCACCGTGAAAATAAAACTCGCAAGGAATTCTTTGACGAAATCATCCGCGTGATGTCTACCCTAGGTGGAGGCGACGCTGATGTTATTTAAGCTTTCGTTTCGAAATATTACGCGCAGCATCAAGGATTATGCGATTTATTTCTTTACGTTAGTGCTCGGTGTTACGCTCTTCTATGTTTTTAATTCCGTCGGCTCTCAGGCAGCTGTGCTTGAATTAAATAATTCTCGCAAACTCATCGTCGATTTGCTCGCGAAAATTCTTTCTGGTATGAGTGTTCTGGTGGTCTTTATTCTCGGTGCTTTGATTATCTATGCTTCGCGTTTTCTGATTAAACGTCGTAATAAAGAATTTGCCATCTATCTCACACTCGGTATGAGTAAGCGTAAAATCTCGCGCCTCCTCTTCTTCGAAACTCTAATGATCGGCGTAATCTCCCTCGGTGTTGGTCTCTTACTTGGCATCGGCGTTTCGCAGCTAATTAGTGTTTTGATCGCCAAGCTTTTCGAAACCAATATGGATAAATTTACTTTTGTCTTTTCCGAAAAAGCCTTCTTTGATACCATTCTTTACTTCGGTCTGATCTATCTTATCGTGATTTTCTTCAATACTATCATTGTCGGTCGTTTGAAGATTATTGAGCTACTTCAAGGTAGTAAGAAATCCGAAAAAGCTTTCCTGAAAAACCCACTGCTTCGCGCCATCGTCTTCGTTGTTTCTGCTTCCGTACTTGGTTATGCTTATTGGTGGGTCAATAACGACAAGGTCTCCCTCATGGATCGTGTCTATAATCTCCTCTGGCCAGTTATTGCTGGCGTAGTTTCGACTTTCTTGATTTTCTGGTCACTCTCTGGCCTGATTATGGAAATTGTCACTCGCAGCAAAAAGTTTTACTTCAAGGGGCTGAATTCCTTCGTCTTCCGCCAAATTTCCAGCAAGGTAAATACTGCCGTGGTTTCCATATCCTTGATAAGTCTCTTGTTGTTTCTCACGATTAGTATTCTTTCGCTCTGTTTCTCGATCAATGAATCGATGAAAAGAGAACTAGCTTACAATACGCCAGTCGATGCTATGACCGAGTCGACTGATTATCTCGCGGTTTACGGTTCAAATAGTAGTGTTGGTTATTTATCTCAAATGTCTAAGGACCAGGAAAAAGCCGCTCTTGCCACTTCGCAAGGCTACATGAAGAAGTCACTCTATCAAAATTTGATTGATCGAAATCCAGACCTTGCGAAGGATATTAAAGATCATCTTGAGCTGAATGTTTATGCCGATAGTAGTTTTACTTATGGCCAAATTTTACCGTCAGGCGTAATGACGGGGACCGCGGAAGCCTTCATGTCGAAAACTACCGTGCCGATGATTCGCGTCTCTGATTATAATAAGCTCGCTAAGCTCTATCATCGTGATGAAATTCACCTAAAAGATGATCAATATCAATTTTTGGCCGACTTTAAGACTATGGCGGAGATTCTCGACAAAACTCTTGCAGATAATACCCAAATTAGATATCGTAATTTCATCCTCAATCCAGCTGCCAAAAAACACCAAGAAGGCTTCATTACTTCATCCGGTTTTAAGTCTAATACTGGTATTCTTGTCGTTCCTGACAATGTAATTACTGATCAGCCAATCGGTACTCAGGCTATGTTGATGAACTACAATCTCAGCGGTACCCGCACTGCCGAACAGATTGATGATGATTTACGCAAGGCTTTCGACCTCGGAGGCTTATCCGTCAATGGGGTAAATTCATCTGAAGAGGACACACAGAAAGCCGGAAGCTCCGCTAAGCAAGCTGAACGTCCAAGCGGTGTTGCTATTAATTTTTACACCAAATTATTAGTAAAATCTGGTATGGTTGGTATGCAAGCTATCGCTACCTTTGTCGGTTTTTATCTCGGTACCATCTTCCTTATTTCCTCTGCCGCAATTCTAGCCCTTAAGCAACTTTCTGAGTCTTCCGATAATATCGAAAAGTATGCCGCCTTACGTCGTCTCGGTGCCAGTAACAAGATGTTAAATCGTGCACTTTTCGTTCAAATCGCGATTTTCTTCCTTGCGCCATTGCTTATTGGTATCATCCATTCCATTTTTGGTATCATGTTTGCCTCAAGCATTATCGAATCGTTCGGCTCTGACGGACTCCTCGCTTCGATTCCGATGACCGTCTCGATGATTGTGCTGATTTATGGTGGCTACTTCCTTCTGACTTATATCAATAGTAAGCGCATCATCTCAGAAAAACAACTCCGCCGCGACTAGGGAAATATTAAAATTAAGAAAACTACCCAAAAGGTAGTTTTCTTAATTTTAATTTGCGGTATTATCGGACCAACAATAAATTGCTTTATAATATGGATATGATAATTCTAAATAAAGCAGAAGTAGAAAAAATTGCAAATTCTTTTGATTTTGATGAAAACCTGACTTTTGTTAATGCTATTAATTTTGAACCAGATTGTAAGATTTATAAATTAAAAAATAATATTGGTGACAATTATATTTTAATTTGTAGGGATTATCAATTCGACGATGTGGGTGCTGAGGTGAGGATTTTTGCTAATGAATTAGGAATTAAGATTCTTGATAGATCCAAGTATAATCATGATTATTTCTTCAGGTCTAAAAATTTTGACGATTTTGAATATATTTTCTCATTAGCACGAATCGCTTAGGGCGAACTTTTTGAACTTTTCCGTTTTAATATGAA
>CBDEYN010000024.1:0-9161 GCA_965245025.1 uncultured Candidatus Saccharibacteria bacterium
CCATGATGTTGCGCTACGATCCGCCGAAAGAAGTGCATTACGACGATATTAAAATTGCCAGCGAGGGTGACTCCGAAACTATCGCCTCGGTTTCTCAAACCTTAAATTCTGTCGGTACCGACAAAGTCTTCGATTTTCTCTTGGATCAGGCGGACAAGCTCGGCGCTTCCGATATTCACATCGAAAATCTACGTGACAATATCCGTATCCGTATGCGTGTCGACGGTATTTTGCACCCAGTCGCTAATATTGAACGCGATCGTTACCGTGTCTTTATGGGTGAACTTGGTTCACGTGCTGGCGTCTCTTCCGCGGCCACCACTCCGCAATCTGGCCATATGCAAAAAGATATTTTCCGCGATGGTTCGTCTCACCTCCTAAACATCCGTGTCGAAACCGTACCTACTATGTATGGTCAGGATGCTGTGCTTCGTCTCTTTAACTTCGATGAATCTTTGCTTAATCTCGATCTCTTGGGTCTTTCTGAATCTGAGCTTGCTGCCATTCATGATGTGGTTTCGCATCCGCGCGGTCTCGTCCTCATGGTCGGTCCGACCGGTTCTGGTAAATCTACCACCCTTTATTCCATGCTCAATGCCCTAAATAGTACCGACCGCAAGATTATTACTCTCGAGGATCCAATCGAATATGGCATCTCTGGTGTTTCGCAAATCCCGGTCAATACTACCAAGGGTGGTTCTTTCGCGGACGGTCTCCGTAGTATTCTGCGTCTCGACCCGGACGTCGTGATGGTGGGTGAGATTCGTGACGCTGATACTGCGAAGACAGCGATTCAGGCTTCAATCACCGGTCACTTAGTTCTAAGTTCCTTCCATGCCAATTCTACCGCGGCTGCTTTTTCCCGTATGATCGACCTCATTGGCACCAATCCAATTTTCTCGAGCTCAATTCGTATGGTAATGGCGCAGCGTCTGGTGCGTGTGCTTTCGGAAAATAAGAAATCCTACCAGCCGGATGAGGCTACTCGTAAATATGTTTTGAATGTTCTCTCGAATCTTTCGGACGAAGTAATTAACGAACAGCTCGGCTTCACCTTTGACCCTAATAATTTTGTACTCTATCAAGCAGTGCCTACTGGCATCGAAGACCCCTTTGGCTACAGTGGCCGCAAGGTGATTATGGAACAATTAATCGTCACCGAAGAGGTGCAAAAATTCATTCGCGGTGATGTCGAGGATATCAATACTGACCTCATCGAAAAAACCGCTCAAAAAGCCGGTCTTATCACTCTTGAACAGAAAGGTATTTTCGCTTGTCTTCGTGGGGAAACCACCCTCGATGAAGTCTCGCGTGTAATTTAAGGAAAACTATGTCAGAAGAACCAAAATTCAATCCCCAAGAAGCAGAATCTCAGAATCTGTCCTCGTCTAACCATACCTCCACCGACGATATTTTCTCTCGTCCATTTGTGCCGGATACTCCCGAGGAAGCACCAACTCCCGAAAGCGATTTTGTCGAGCCAACCACCCCTTATGGCACACCGCCAGAGTTACTCGAAAGCATTGATAATTCCAGTGAACTTCGTGAAAAGAAAAAGAATAATGCCGAACCGATTGCCCTGGTTGCTTCGATTTTAGCCTTCTTTTTCGCTGGTCTTTCGCTCTATGCCTTTATCGCCATGGGCGCCAGTAATGCCAAAAATTCCAAGCTCATCACTAATTTTCAAAACGATTTAAAGCATAGCGACGAAATTATCGCACAGTATGAATCCGCCACTAAAACCAAGGTGGTAAGTTCTGATCCGAAGTCTGATGGCTCCGATACCGGTGATAAAAACGAGAAAACTCCGTCCGATCGTAAGCCACAAATCGTCAAGTGGAATGATTTAAATATTAATTTTAATCAACTTGTTACTACGGTTGGCGATAACTACACTATTACCGGTGGCCGTATTGTCACAAATTCCGATGGCACCAAGGTTTACGCCAAACTTAGTCGTGTGAAAACCGAAAATAATCCAAACGATCCAAATCCCCTTAATCCGAATCGCACCATTTATTCTGGCGCGATCTCTACGGATATTTACGAGCGCGACCTGCCTGGTGGCTCTTGGAAATATGTCGCACCATTCGCCACGGAATCGAAAGAAAAGTGCGATAATTTGCCAAAAAATCTCCAAGATGCTATTCTCACCTTAGACACTTACGAGCCGACCGATGCTACTAAGTACCAGTGTCAGCTCTGACCTCTTCCATTTTCTCTAAAACTATGTTAAAATAAACCAAGTTTCTAAATAATAAAGGTAAAATATGAGTTTTCAAATCTTGAAAAATATTGCTGACGCTCAGAAAAAGAAAGCTGTTGTCGATGTTCGCTCTGGTGATACTGTAAAGGTTACCCAGAAAATCAAAGAAGGCGACAAGTTCCGTTTTCAGGTTTTCGAAGGTGTTGTAATCCGTGTTGATCGTAAAGAATCTCACACTGCTCGTATCGTTGTGCGCAAAATCGCCTCTGGTATCGGTGTTGAAAAATCTTTCCTTCTTCACAGTCCATTGGTAGAAAAAATTGAAGTAGTCAAGCGTGCTAAGGTTCGCCGCAACTACCTCTCTTACCTCCGCCATCGCTCAGGTAAGTCTGCTCGTCTCGTCGCTCGCGACTTTGACCGTGCCGCTGTCAACACTTTGAAAGAAGAAGTTGTCGAAGCTGCTGCAGAAACCACTGAAGCTACTGAAGCCTAAAATGAAAACAATCCCGTAAGGGATTGTTTTTTGATTTATTCGTCCAGCTCGAACCACTCTTCCAGCTTAAAATCTTTTTCGACCGCCGCCACCGCTAAAATCGGTATAAAATCAGCGTATTCTGGATTTGCGGTCATGAATCCCTCTACCGCAAGACGCATTTTTTGCTGTTTCTTCTGATCGATAAAATCTAACCCCGCACCGAAATCACTACCTCCCCGGTATTTTACCTCTGTGAAGTAAAGTGCTTTATCCTTCTTGGAAATAATATCTACCTCAAATAATTTTGTTTTATAATTTCTCGCGACAATTTCATGACCAGATGTCTCTAGGTAATCCACTACGACTTGTTCGCCCCGATCACCCAGCTGCTTGCTAGTAATCTTGTTTGTGATCATCTGCCCACCCTGGTCGCCCAGTTGTTCGGTGGTAATTTTATTTTCGGCAATTTCTCGCACCGGGCGAAAACTACGGCGATGTTCTGGGGTGAGACCGAATTCCTCCATGGCTTTTTGGTGTGCCGCCGTGCCATAGCCGACATGCTTGCCGAGGCCATATTCCGGATAAACTGCGTCTAATTCCACCATATATTTATCTCGTTCCACTTTCGCGAGAATGCTAGCGGCCGAAATTTCTTTCACCAGAAAATCGCCCTTCTTCAGGGTAGAGACATATTTCTCCAGCTTCGTCCCCACCAAAAAATTCATGGTGCCATCGATAATAATCTCCGAAAAGGGAACCTTAGTTTGCTGAATCTGTTCCACTGCTCGCCTGGTTGCGAGCCTCAAAGCTTCACTCAGTCCTATCTCGTCAATTTCCGCACTGCTCACCCAGCCGGTCGCCGCCGCCAAGGCCTTTTCTTTAATCAGCACGTATAGCTCCTCGCGACGCTTAGCGGATAATTTTTTCGAATCGGTTAATTTTTCGATCCACTCTGCATTCTCGGAATTTTGCCAATCACCCAAAATACAGGCGCCAATCACTAATGGCCCCGCATATGGCCCGCGTCCCACTTCGTCAATTCCTAAAATCATGGCTTAGCTCCAAGTATATTTTTTTGCATTCCTGAAATCTCCGTACCTCTTTGGCAGCTGTTTCATTTTTTACTTACAAATCGACTCTAGGGATTATTTACTGACGTTGAAGCGAAATTCCACAATATCGCCGTCTTCCATCACGTAGGTCTTACCTACGGTGGCGAGTTTTCCGGCGGCTTTCACTGCTTGTTCACTGCCTAGCGCTACTAGGTCGTCATATTTCATCACATTCGCCGCGATAAATCCTCTCTGGAAATCTGTATGAATCGTGCCGGCCGCTTCTGGTGCAGTGGCACCTTTTTTTATGGTCCAAGCTCGCACTTCTTTCTTGCCAGCCGTCAGGAAAGATTGCAAACCCAAGGTGTCATAAGCGGCAATGATTAGCTCCGATAGGGCATCGTGGTTCACCCCATAGCTACTGAGAAAATCTTTCTTTTCCGCCAAGGTCATCCCTACCATTTCTTCCTCAAGTTTTGCGTTCACGAAAACTGCCTGATTCGGTGCCACCAAGGCACGCATCTCATTTTTCAGTTCTTCGTTAGTTAATTCACTTTCGTCCACATTGAACATGTAAATCACTGGCTTCTCGGTAAGGTATGGAATTTTTTCTTCCTGTTCCTTATTTTTCTTGCGCTTCGCCTCGACTTTTTCACGCGTCTCGAGATCTGCAAGCTCCAGCTCAGTCTGAATAATTTCGATATCTTGTTTTGGGTCAACTTCCGCCGCCGTATTAGAATCCTTCGAGACGTGTAAAATATCGTCGTTCTTAAATACGCGCACTACATGACAAATAATTTGGCATTCCCGGATATGGGCGAGGAATTTATTCCCCAAACCTTCACCCTTCGAGGCGCCTTCCACCAGCCCCGCAATATCGACAAACTCCACGGTGGCCGGAATTACTTTTTCGGTTTCGTACATTTTTGCTAAAACATCGAGACGCGAATCTGGCACCGGCACGATACCTACATTTGGTTCAATCGTCGCAAAAGGATAATTCGCCGCCAAAGCGTGCGCATTGGTTAAGGCATTAAAAAGCGTTGATTTTCCTACGTTCGGTAGCCCCACAATTCCAATCTTCAAATTCAAAATCAATACTCCTTAAATTTATAGTTTCTTCTCTGTTAATTATAGCACATCTGAGATTTATAAGATAAAAGCTTATTGAACCAACTAGCTTAATTTAACTTTTAAAAATTTGTCTTAATTGAGATTGAATATAACTGGAATTTAACCAGAAACATTTTTTGACTAATTGAATACCTTGAGGAGTATCTAGTGTATCCGAGGCATTTTTTGCATGAGGTCTGACATGGGCAACTCTATTCTCGGATTTTTTAGGCAGGTCTTTCGCATGACCTACTATAATTTGGGATTTAGTTTTTTCCCAGACTTTTTGCGCCTCCAATTTATCTTCATATGGCATATTCCAGAAGTTTGCACCTCTAAAAATCATCTCGCCATCATCTTTTTCCTCAAAAACCGCAAATAGAAATTTATGCTCCAATATCTTGAAAAATTCAGAATCCTCCCATTCCTGCTCTGATATTTCAAAATATGAAAAATACGGAAAAGACATATCTTCTTTGGGTTTAAATTTATCCCTAACCGTGATTACTTTTAGTTCAATATCTGCTTCGACTAATTCTTTTAGTTGTTTTGTTTTTCCGCCAAGCATTCGAATCACGAGTGACCTACGATAGGATTTATCATTATTAAGATTATGAAAATCTAATTCTATAGCAAGTTCTTTAATTGTTTTACCGATAAATTTATGAAGTCTCATTTTAACAATATTTGAGAACCCAGCACTGGCTTGATACTCTGATGAGAATAATGAATCACTCTGATTATCTTCTTTAGTACTGGCTAACTCTACCATCTTATTCACATAAGAAGGCTTCAATGAAAAAGCACGTGATTTTGCAAGTTCACTGGAGAATGGCTGTTTTCTCAGAGCTTCTTTGCTTCCACCCGAGCCCTTTCTGCATGCGGCTAAGTAAAAAGTATCACCTTCGGATAATTCATGTGCCAGACCATTCTTAATCTTGTCTACAATTGTTTGCCAATCCTGTCGGATAATTTCAAGGTCATTCTTTGGAAAATCCCACAGTAGTGGCCTGAATGCAAATTTACGTTTTATTGCTGGCAAATCACGGTCATAAATATAAAAAAGTATCAGCATTTGTTTGCATTTCTTCATCAGACTATTATCTTCCCATGACTCGTTTACTAGACCAAGATAATCAATCATCGACAATACTAGACGTTCTTTTGCTTTGTAACTCCCATTGCTTTTTCGGACTACACCCGTAGTCTTTAGTTCTACTCCAGCTTTTTTAAAATCTGGAGCCTGTTCGTTGCCGGGATGAATCTTGAAAAAATACTCCTCGACGAGTGTGCCTAAGTTGCCTTTATTCTTAAGATTTTCTGCCAGCTCCGTGAAATTTATTAACTCATCAAGAGAATGTCCTGGTAACTTCTTAGAATATTCCAGGATAGATTCTGCCGAGCTTGCATCGTATTCCATAGCTATATTCTACTAAAAAACACCCTTGATCGAAAGCATAAGGTCTGATATAATTTTTCTATGAAAAAGATAGGTGTTATTGAGCTCTTTGCGGGGGTAGGAGGTTTTAGAATCGGGTTAGATGCTGTCAAAAATTCCAGTGTGTCGTATGAAACTATTTGGGCTAATCAATGGGAACCATCGACTACCAGGCACCACGCTGCTGAGGTTTATTCTGCTAGATTTGGTAATGAGAATTTCTGTAATGAAGATATTGAAAAAGTAGTTAATGAAAATTTTTCAATCATACCGGACCACGACCTGTTGGTCGGTGGTTTTCCGTGTCAGGATTATAGCGTAGCTAGAACTTTAAAAAACTCCGAGGGAATCACTGGTAAAAAAGGTGTTTTGTTTTGGTCAATTTATAATATCTTGAAGAAAAAAGGCGACAAGGCCCCAAGGTTTCTATTTTTAGAAAATGTCGATAGGCTCCTGAAATCGCCAGCTTCTCAGAGGGGGAAAGATTTTGCTGTTATGCTGGCTGCATTATCAGACTTGGGATATATTATCGAATGGAAGGTGGTGAATGCTGCGGACTATGGCTTTCCTCAAAGAAGAAAAAGAACCTATATTGTAGGTTATAGAAATTCCTCAATTGATGACTCAGATAAGCAAGCTTTTCTAGAAAACAACTCAGTTATGGCTGAAGCTTTCTCTTCTAAGTTAAAAGGTATGATTAGCCATTTCGAAATCAATGGTGATCTCGCTGAAATCTCTGAGAATTTTTCTAAGGAAAAGCCAAAAATCTCACCATTCAAAAACTGTGGATATGTGAAAAATAGAGAAGTCTGGACTTCAGATTTTACGCCAATTTATGAAGGTAAAAGGACTCTACTTCGAGATATTCTGCTTGACGAAAAAGACGTCCCGGAAAGTTTCTTTATTGATGATGAAAAACTCCCTACCTGGACTTACCTAAAAGGTGCAAAGAAAGAGGAAAGAACTAGTAGTACTGGTTTTAAATATCATTATAGTGAAGGTCCAGTTACATTTCCTGACAATCTCGATGCGCCATCCAGGACTATTATTACTGGCGAAGGCGGATCTGGTCCTTCAAGATTTAAGCACGTGGTTGTGACTGAGAGTGGCAAGTATCGAAGATTAACGCCAGTCGAATTAGAGCGTTTAGATATGTTCCCAGATAATCATACTAGGCTAGATGGCGTATCTGATACTAAGAGAGCATTCTTTATGGGTAATGCGCTTGTCGTGGGATGCATCACTCGTGTTGGTGAAGCATTGGCTAATAAAATCCAATCTGGATTATTGTCATAAAAGATAAAATCAAATAAAATAAATATATTCGGGAATACCCGCCATCCCCTCATCCTTTACGGTTGAGGGCATATTTTTTTATTTAACATCTTCAAGGATATCTAAAAACTCTTCATTCATCGCAGCCGCATGAAAACCAGGTTCGCTCTTCACTGCCGCCCCAGCTTGCTTGGCCAAAAATAATCCAGGTTCAAAATCCCAGGGATTTTCTGCCCGAAAACTCATCCCGTGCATCCTCCCTGCCGCCAAAAATGCGAAAGCCACACAGGCTGCGCCAAAGACTCGGTGGGTTGAGCCGTACTTCTGCATTCTGGTCGCCGCTTCGATTACATCTCCGCCAATCACCGCATAAAACGCATTTAAGACTGGTACCTCGCGCACCGAGATTTTCTCTCCATTCAGATAAGCTCCACTCTTATTAGCAAAATAGAATTCTTTCAGTGCAGGTAAATCAATCACGCTCGCGATGGTTTTCCCATTTTTGCGACAGGCCACCTGAATCCCCCAAAGCGGTAAATCATTCGCAAAATTTTTCGTCCCATCGATCGGATCAATAATGAAGCAATTATCAGAGAGCTTAGTATCCGGATTAAATTCTTCGCTAATAATCGCAAAATCCGGATATTCCGCCTGAATCTTTTCAATCAAAAATCTCTCCACAAGATAATCTGCGTCCGTCACCAAATCCCCCTCGGACCCCTTGGCGTAAACTGCAAAATCTCGTGACAATAATTCTTCGGCTTCGCGAACAATGCGCTGTATGAATTCGCCTTCCATAGTTATTATTATAGCATTCTGTTATTATATAACCATGAACACTATCGATCCTGCCGTGCTTTCCAAATCTCAGCAACAAATTCTTCATCTCGATCCGGCCTTGCTTTCCGATTTTCAGCGTCAAATTTTTCAGCTCGAACGTGATAACACTTCAGAATTAATTCATTTCGAAAAGGGAACTGCGCCGATTTTGCTCTCTGCCCCGCATACTGTAAATTTTCTTAAAGAAGATGGTAATTTTAAAATGCGCGAAGGCTACACTAAGGCCATTGTAAAATATCTGGCGAAAAAAACCGGTGCCTTCCTCATGATTAAAGAAAATTCTGATGGTATTGATCCGAATAAACCAGAAATGGAAAAATATAAGCGCCGCCTTCTTGAAATTATTGAGCAATATCAAATTCAACTCGTTCTGGATATTCATGGCGCCGCCTCGCATCATGATTTTGCCATCGAAATTGGCTCGCTCGATGGCGTAAGCGCTAAGAATCAAACCATCGAATCCTTAAAAACTGCTCTAAAAAATCAGGGAATTGCACCAGTCGCCGAAAACAATCCGTTTAAGGGCGGTGGCATCACCAAAACCGTCCATGGAAATACTAATATTGAAGTTTTACAGCTCGAAATTAATCGTAATTATCGCAATCTCACCCATCCCGAAAAGCTTTTTTACCTCTGTAAATCACTCGAAAAATTCCTCAAAAGTTTTCCACAATAAAATTCAATTTAATTTCAGTAAAATCTATTGACGACTAAGCATTAGCATGATAAATTAGTAATAACTTGAAGGTCAATGCAAGTAAA
>CBDEYN010000025.1:0-8801 GCA_965245025.1 uncultured Candidatus Saccharibacteria bacterium
GGGGTCTTTTTTATGCTCTAGAAATAAACTTACTATTTTAAAACCCTAGAGTCTAAGAAAAGCTTTAAATAAAAAAATAAACCCCGCAGGGTTTATTTTTAGCGAACTTCTACGCGGACGCGTGGTAATGAGCGACCAGAGAAGTGGGTTTTCTTGGTTTTCACAAAAGTGACAACACCATCTTTTGCAGCATGAATGGTGAAATTGCGGGACATGTAAGTACCTTCACCAGCAATTTTGGTGCTTCCGGTTTGGCGAACTAAAACTTCACCGTTGCGGACTTTTTGGCCACCAAAACGCTTCACGCCAAGACGTTGACCAGCATTGTTGTGGATATTTTTCGCGGTACCACCGGCTTTAACATGTGACATTTTTTGCCTTACTCTTTCTTAATACTATTATTTCTCGAGCCACAATCTGCCCTTCACGATAATAAATCATGTCAGACTGACTCAAGCCTTGAAACTTTGCTAAATTATAACCCATATCTGTAATTTCGTCAATAATTGAAAGCCTTGAGTAGTGACCATCTTCACGTAGCCAAGCTGGCACCGCGATTACCACAGGGGTATCATCCTCAATCTGCTTAGCTAGGTTCTTTAAAAAGCCGAGAATAATCCGCTTGCAGTTCTGTTTTTCATCTTTTAATTTAATCTCGACTGGCGGTTTTGACATCGGGGAACCGAGGAAACACTCACAAGCCACTAGGCCAATTTCTGAGGCTTTTGGCCAAACAAAATCCGTCGCATCGCCAGGATAGATAGAGTCTAAGAATTGATTTTTTTGTTCCACTAACTCAGGTTTAATCTTGAAGAAGCGGGCTTTTTTCTCGAGCAACCAGTCTAAATTCTTCTGAGTGTATTCCATCATGCGTGGATTTAAGTCACTACCGACCACTGGTTGACCTAAAATTAGGGCTTCCTGCAGTACTACGCCGGTACCACAGAATGGGTCGAGTACTTTTTTCGACTCGTCAATCTCACCACCCAAATTAATTAAGATCTGTGCGAGTTTCGGTGGCAACATTCCCACCTTAGCGTCCCTCGCTGGGCGCATCTGATCGCGTTCACGATATTTATCGATATTTTGTACACCCAGGCTCAGATAAGTTTCCGAACCCACCAAAATTACCTCTTCGGCACCCGGTTTTTCACCTAAATTATTATGAAAGGCTGTAGCCGAAGAAATTTCAGGTCCTCTAGCTTCCACCACACGCACATTTCGTCCGAGCTTTTTGAGTAGACTCTTAAGTTCCATTGCCTTGCGTCGGACTAGATTCTCAACTGCTGATTTTTTGTTTTTATGATTCGAGTTTAGGGCATAGCTAGAAACCCCAATGGTGATTTTACCTTCGGGCTTTTTAGTATTAATTATTTCCGCAAGTTCGCGGAAATTACCCTCGAAAATTTGCGCCAATTTAATTGAGCCACCCAGCCTATCAATCGAGACGGCCTTATTGGTTTCAAAAACCGCAAGTTCTGGTCCAATCAGTTTGGCGTTTTGGTCGTAAATCGCTTGGATTTCCGCCAAAGAAATTTTCGGAAGTCGTCCCAGCACTGCAATATATTTCATAATCTTATTTTATCATGTATAATGAAAAAGCTATGTTTAAAAAGATTCTCAGTATTGTCACGTTATTATTAGTCGGTGTTGTTGTTTATGGCGCTCGTAATGAAATTGTTTCGGCCTTCCAATGTATTTTTGGTGGCCAATGTATGGATGGTTCGCACTTCTCCATTAATTTCTGGATTGTTCTACTCTTAATCCCAGAACAACTTTTCATGTATTACAGTGCTGGTAAAATTTTCTTCTCCTATATGGCGGGGAAGGCTAAATCTCAGAAAAATATCACCAGAATTTCCGCTGGTAAATCTACCAAATCTGAGAAAACTAAATCTGGAAAGACCGATGCTGATACTGATGCTGACGCAAAAGCTTTCGAAAAGCTCACCACTTGGCAACTTGCGCGTATTTCCTTCGAGTTAAACTTCGTCAATCACGCCATTCCTTCTGGTGGTGTCTCTGGTCTCGGTTATATCACTTGGCGCTTAAAGAAGTTTGGCGCTACCGCTGGTCAGGTTAGCTTCATGTATCTCTTGCGCTATGTGATTACTATTCTTGCTAATCAAACTCAAACTATCCTCGCCATTATTTTCTTATTAGTTACAAATAGTGTGCCAAATACTGCACTTTGGATGGTCGGGGCTGTGGCTGCCATGAGTGTCGGGGTGATTCTCGGTATTATTCTGGTGATCGTCATTGTATCGAATCGTAAATTAATCGATTTTGCCGCCAAAAAGCTAGCTGCCTTAATTAATGGCACCGTTCGCATCTTTACCTTTGGTAAGAAAAAACAGGTTATCGAAACCAAGAAGGTTCAAAAATACTTCCTCGATCTTCATGAAGATTTCCTTACCGCGAAGCGTGACAAGAAAATCTTGGTCGGTCCAGTGCTTTGGGGTTTCCTTTAT
The DNA here is from genome assembly GCA_965245025.1 of uncultured Candidatus Saccharibacteria bacterium. Taxonomy (GTDB): domain Bacteria; phylum Patescibacteriota; class Saccharimonadia; order Saccharimonadales; family Saccharimonadaceae; genus Nanosyncoccus. The sequence goes on from CBDEYN010000025.1 coordinate 2,472, forward strand.
AACTTCCTTGAAATTGCCACCTATGAAATTGTCGCCATTGCTATCGGTCACCCAGAAATCTTCCCACAAATCATGGTCGCAGAAGCTCTCGGCTCTGTCGTCGGTGCGGTTCTTCCTACCCCTGGTGGTGTCGGTGGCTATGAAGGTTCCATGGTTGCCGTGATGACCGTACTTGGTAGCGATCTCGCGGTTGCTAGTACCACAGTCCTTGTCACTCGTATGATTGTCTTGCTTAATACTATCGTTTCCGGCTATGGTTTCTATCAAAATGCCATCTCTAAGATTGGCAAAGAAGAGAAACAAAAAATCTTCGAAGGGGAATCTGTGGAGTAATGGCAGAATCGCCAAAATATTCCGTCTCTGATTTTATTGCCGTCGCCAACCACGCCTTAGATTATACTTTTCCGGATTGTGTAGTCTATGGTGAGGTGGCGAATTTTAATGTCAATCAAAATCGTTGGATTTTCTTCGACCTCAAAGATCAAGAATCAGTGATTAGTTGTTTTATGGTAGCTTCGAGCCTTCGTACGCCGATCGAGAACGGTATGAAAATTGCCGTCCAGGCCACCCCGAAGATTTTTAATCGCTCCGGTCGTTTCACCTTAACTATTAAGCAATACGCTTTGATCGGTGAAGGAAACATTAAGAAAGCCTACGAGCTACTTAAAGCGAAATTAACCAAAGAAGGCCTTTTTGATCCTGCTAAAAAACGCAGTATCCCAGCTAATCTCGAACGTATCGGGGTGATTTCTTCCACTCAGGCGGCCGGGTATGCGGATTTTATCAAAATTATTAATGCTCGTTGGGGTGGCCTAGAAATTCGCGTAGCCAATACTAAGGTCCAGGGTCTCGGCGCGGCCGATCAGGTGATTCGTGCTCTCGAATTTTTTAATCAAGAAAATAAAGTCCAGATTATTGCGATTATTCGCGGCGGTGGCTCGAAAGAAGATCTTGCTTGTTTTGATGATGAAAAACTTGTTCGCGCCATTGCGGCCAGTAAAATTCCAGTCATTACCGGCATTGGTCACGAAATTGATACTTCGCTAGCAGATCTCGCCGCTGACGTGGTGGCTTCCACACCCAGTAATACCGCCGAAATGTTATCGAAAGATAAGAAACTCGAAATTGCCAATCTCTACCGTCTGCTCTCTCGAGCTAGATTCCAAATCGAACGCAGTCTCGACGTGCCAAAGCTCGAAACTAAGCGAAATTTACTTCGTGCCAAACAGCAAATCTTAAATCAAATTTTGCGTGAATTAAATCAGCTAAAATCCACCCAAAAAGTCATCGAAAACCTCAACCCCGAAACTATTCTGAAAAAAGGTTACGCCATCCTCAAGGGTGAATTAAAGATTGATTCCGAAATCTCTCTAGAAACTCTCGATTCTGAAATCTCCGCCCGCATTACCCAAATTAAATCAAAAGAAAGGAAAGCTCATGACTAAAAAATCCGTTGGCGCTAAGATCGAACAACTTAATCAAAATCTCGAATGGTTTTACGGCGATGATTTTAAGCTCGAAGACGCTGCTAAGAAATACCAAGAGGCCGCTGAGTTGGCTAAGGATATCGAGGCGGAACTCGAAACTTTGAAAAATCAAATTGAGGTTATTTCTAAAGATTTTAGCATTGAATAAAAATGTTAAATCTCTTTACTAAAATCCTTAAGCTAACTTGTAAAAAACCTAATTCCTAGTAAAATATAATTATGGATAATTCAAACAACAATCCTTTTCTCGCATCGAATCAACTTAATCAATCTGGTCAAACCCCAGCTAATTTCGGTGCTAATTCGTCTGCAGGAAATAACCCATTTACTCAGAATAACCCATTCTCTTCGACGAATAATTCAACCCCGGCTAGTCCAGTGGCTTCAGAAGCTCCAGCGAACCCTGCTAATCCAGTGACTTCAGAAGCTCCAGTGAACCCTGCTAATCCAGTGACTCCGGAAGCTCCAGTGGCCTCTGCGAATTCCGGTGATATTTATCAAAATCTCTACCAGAGCCCATTCACCCCTGGCATGCCAGCCGCGAATCCTCTAAACAAAAATTATGCCGACATGACTGGCGAAGAACGTAAAGAAGCTAGTCGTATCGCTAAAGCCAAAAACCGTATTGATCTTATGAAAACCGTTGGACTCATCGTAGTCTCCCTTCTTGCGGTACTCTTCATCGGACTCTTTATCTGGATGTGGCTAAAATGGAACGACGCTAGCACTAATGTTAAAGGCAAAGTCGACGTTGCTGTGGCGGAAGCTAAGAACGAACTTCAGGCTAAGCTCGAATCTGAATTTGAAGAAAAAGAAAAATACCCTTACAAGGTTTTCACTGGTCCGACCGACCTCGGTGAATTAAGCTTCGAATATCCAAAAACTTGGAGTCTCTACGTGCAAAGTAATGCCAGCCGTGGTGGTGATTATGCTGCCTACCTCAATCCAGGTCAGGTAAATGTAGTTCAGGAAAATACCGTGATGGCACTTCGTGTCAGTATTAAAGGCATTCTCTTTGACCAGGCGATTAGTGAGTATGCTGAAAAAGTTCGCTCTGGTAATATGACCCTTTCGACTACCGTAGTAAATGGTAACAATGTTAATGTTTACACTGGCAAAATGAATAATGAATATCAGGGAATTATCTGTGTCTTCAAGCTCCGCGACAAGACCGTCATGCTTCAAACCGATTCCACTAGTGTCTTCAGTGACGACTTTTATCGCATTCTCAAAACCGTGAAATTTAATAGCTAAATTTATCCGAAAAATCTGCAACCCCCGCACCATTTTGCGGGGGATTGTTCAAGCATTTTGCCTGAAAAATGGGTGCTATAATTAATTTATGAATAGTGAGGTAAATGGTATTTTCGTGGTTGCACATGACTTGAAAAGTCCGCTTACTCTTATGCGCCAAATGGCCCTCGCCATGGATTTTCAAAAAGACAGCACCGCCGAACTCGAGAAATCTCGTAATAAAATTATTCGCATCTCCGAGCGCGCCATGCGTCAGGTTAACGACCTCACTAAGATCGCTCGCCTCGAAGAGGGGTTGTTTACTTTAGAGCCAGTTTCGATTCGTGCGGTCTGCGATGATGTAATTTCTGAGCTTGAACAACTTTTCACCCTCAATCAACGCAAGCTTCGTTTTGAATATCGCAACAAAGCTCGTCTGGTGATTGGTAATTACGATTTAATTTTCAGTGTAATTTATAATTTCTGCGCCAATGCCATGTACTATTCCACGGTTGAAACTGAATCTTGCTTAATTATTTCCGATAAGAAAGATAAGATTGTGGTCGATGTGAGAGATTATGGGCCGAGCCTTCCTACTTCCGTTTGGCGTCAAATCAAGGCTGGCCTCACCGCTCCCACCAGCATTTCGATGCGCCCCGGAAGCTCTGGTTTGGGCCTCTATATTGCTTCGAAATTCGCCAAATATTTAAATGCGGAAGTTTCCGCCGTGCGCCACCGTGACGGCACGAGTTTTCAGGTAATTTTACCGGTCTCACACCAGGCAATTTTACCGATGTTTGATTAGGAGGAGAATGAGCCAGCAACCTAAAAAATCATCATCCAAAATCTCGCCATCGAAAAACTCACCACTGAAAATCTTGCCATCGAAAAATGTGCAACCGATTTTCATTATCGAGGATGACCCGGATTTTGCAGAAATTTACCAAAAACATCTAGCGCGCAATTTCCCAGAAATTCCGCTGCAAATTTTCTATAATGCGATCGAGGCTAATGCGGCCTTTTCGGAACTTCGCGAGGAAGAGCTGCCGTCTTTGATTATTTTGGATGTTTTGCTTACTGGCCCAGACGGTTTTACTTTACTAAATGAGCTTCTCTCATATCCAGAAACCAGTCAAATCCCGGTACTTTTAATTTCTTCATTAAATCTCGGTCAAATGTCCTTGCAGGCTTATAATGTCCGTGCCATTCTAAATAAGGAAACTTTCACCCCTGCAGATTTTGTGGCAAAGATTAAAGATATCTTATCTCCAGTCCCAAAAACCCCATCAGGTGATGACCTAGAGTTGGTTAAAACTTCTCCGGATATCCCTATCTTAAGTCACTCGCCTCAAACTGAAGGGGAAACAAATGCCTGATCTTCGAACTCAAGCGATTGTGCTTTCGCGTGTTAAATATCAGGAGTCTGACCGCATTCTCACCTTACTTACTCCTGAAGGTCGTTTCTCGGCCATCGCGCGTGGTGTTCGCAAAGAGCACTCCAAGTTGGCAGGCAGCATTGAACCTTTCACGGTTTCTGATGTGGTTTTACATTTCAAATCGCAAAACACCGATTCGGGTAGCCTCGCAATTCTGACTTCTGCTACCATGCTGAAGTTTTATCAAAATATCATTACTGATCTCGATACTTTAACTATTGCTTCGAATTTTCTTAAAGTAATTAATCGCCTAACCAACGACGCCGATTCTAAGGAATATTTTCAACTTCTAAAAAATGCCCTTTCGGCACTAAATACAGCTGAAAAATACCAAATTCCGCTCGTTGAGACATATTTTTATCTTAATTTAGCCTTTATTTCTGGCGAAATGATCAATCTCGCTACCGATTCGAATGGTGACCGCCTCACGCTTGACGGCTCCTATAATTGGCATAGTTTTGACCGATGTTTTATTCCAGTGACAACTGACGCTGGTGAATTTAACGCCGATACAATCAAAATTTTACGTCTTATGACTTCCATGCCGGTTGCCACTATTTTAAAAATCAAAGGCATCCACACCCATCTCAATGCATTAAATATTATTCTGCGCACGCTTCGTGAAATGTTCTAAGTGTTGCAAATAGAAATGTAAAAATCCAATCTGTTTATGTTAAAATTAAATAGTATGAATGGGCTAAATTTGGTTAGAGTATTTTTGAAAAAAATTATTCAAAATAGTGTGTGTTTTGTAATAGCTCTGTCCATTCTTCAGTGCGTATTAATTCTTACCTGCTCAGATTCTTATGCCTTATACACTCCGACACTTTCGGCCTCTTTGAATAACTCCAATGCTGAGATTAATGGCAACCAAATTCTTAACTCAGCCGATAAAGTCGGTGAATACTATCTAGACCTCACCATTAACACGAATAATAAAACCGGATACACCGCCAGCCTTAGCACCGAAAGCGATAATACTGCATTGGTCAATACCACTTCCGGCTCTAACGCCAAAATTAACTCAATCTCTTCTACGCTTCCTGTGAGTAATTTACCGAATAATACCTGGGGATATAGGACTTCTTCGGAACCAGACTATCATCCAATCCCAGCTCTTTCATCTCCGGTTAATGTTTTTCATTCTGAAAAAGATACTACAGGTAGTATCTTAAACCAGTTAAAAATAGGCTTAAAGTTGAATGATAATCTAGAAACTGGTAGTTATCAAAATAAACTGATTTTTTCCATCATTACTAATCCATATTCACCTCAAGCTACATTGATTAAGGGTACTGATTTTAATAGTCGCATTAATAGTCTTATGTCTACAACAAATAGACTCAACCACTTTAAAAGAAGCTTAAGTGCTCCGGCTGCTGGGATTAATACCGTAAATTTAGAGGACGAAGATGAATCAGAATTCGAAGTAAAGGCCTGGTATGACACCTCGGATAAAACAGTATATTACCATACCGATACCGACAAAATCTATCTAAATAAAAATTGTAAAAATATGTTTTCTGGATATTCCTCAAGTAAATTCAGAAATATAATGGATATAGATTTAACGGGGTTAGATTCTCGTTTTGTTGAAGATATGGATTTTATGTTTTTTGGCCTTGAAAAAATCTCGAATTTAAATCTTTCAAATTTTGATACAAGCAATGTAAAAACTATGAATAGTATCTTTGCTTTTACGACTAATCTGGCGACACTAGATCTTTCGATGTTAAATACCGCTAATGTAACTGATATGAATGCCATGTTTGCAAATATGAGAAATCTTTCAAGCCTTAATCTTGGTGGGGATTTTAGTACGAAGAGTGCGAAGACGATGATAAATATGTTTATGAACGCTTCTAGGTTGGAGAATTTAGATTTATCTACTTTTAATACTAGTAAAGTTACAAATATGAGTGGTATGTTTTCCGGTATGGAAAACCTAAAAACGTTAAATATCTCTAGTTTTAACACTAGTAACGTTACTAATATGAGACAGATGTTTTCGACTGATATTAGTTTAACTTCACTAGATTTATCAAATTTTCAGACAACAAAAGTAACCGATATGGGAGCTATGTTTAATAATAATATAAGTTTAAGTAATCTGAATATTTCTTCATTTAACACAGGTAATTTTACGGTCATGGCATATATTTTTGCCGGTGTTG
>CBDEYN010000026.1:0-8762 GCA_965245025.1 uncultured Candidatus Saccharibacteria bacterium
TAGCCTCGTCACACTAGATCTCTCTAACTTCGATACTTCCCAGGTGACGGATATGCAATATATGTTTTCTGGCATGCTTAATCTCACCACTCTTAATCTTTCCAACCTCGATACTTCACAGGTGACAGATATGAACGATATGTTTATACACATGTCTAGTCTCACCACTCTAGATCTCTCTAACTTCGATACTTCGAAGGTGACGGATATGCAATATATGTTTTATGGCATGTCTAGCCTCGTCACACTAGATCTCTCTAACTTCGATACTTCCCAGGTGACGGATATGAACTACATGTTTGCTCTTTTAGATGAAGATAAACTTAATGATAAGCTAGAAACAATTTATGTAAATAATGATTTTAATACCACTAATCTTACGTATTCTTATGGAATGTTTATAAGCCGCGAGAAGTTGCGAGGGGGAAATGGTTCATTCTTGGCAGATCCGAGAACGGCGGATAAAACTTGGCTCCGCATCGACGACCCAGCTAACGGCCGTCCCGGCTACTTCACTAGAAAACCATAATCAAATTGTCGATTATTTAAATTCAAAGTAATTTTTTAGAATTGTCACAAAGTGATTCTTCGGTAAATTAAATCTTTTGTGTGGTGCATAGGTTTTAATTGCAGAAAGAAAATCCTCCAACTGCTTCCGAGTCAGGCTATGTCCATGCATTAAACAAATTTCCCTTAGAATTTCCAACGACACCCGCTCGTCGGCGGCAAGAAAAAGATCTTTTTTGTGAAAATTTTTCCCCACTACGGTCTGCTTCGCTAATTCCGTCACTAATTTTTCGATTTTTTCTCTTAATTTATTTTGTTTTTCAAACAAATCAATAATATTTACTCGCGTCGTCTCATCTAGTTCCGTCATTTTTTCTCGTACTCGATTACGTAAATAATCTGCCTCATAGTTGGTCGGGTCCTGTCGAAAACATACCCCATGTTCGCCAGTAAATTTCAGTACGTCCCGTTTCCACATCTTTGAAATAATAAAAGGTCGCACAAGTTCGTCGCCATAAAAAGGCGTTAGCCCTCGCCAGCCGGTACCACGAATCAAATTGATTGCGATCGATTCCAGGACGTCGTCTAGATGATGTGCAGTACAGAGAGTGCCACCTTCTTTTTCTTGAATTGTTTTAAGAAATTCGTAGCGTTTCTTGCGTGCCAATTCCTCTGAAACCCCCTCACCCAGCTCCAGTTTGGTTTCATAAAATTTCACTCCCAGTTCCTGGCATTTTTGGCGTACAAAAACTGCATCCTCTGCACTAGATTTGCGCGTACCGTGGTCGACATGCGCTACGATAATATCGGCATGTGCATACATAGCAAGAAGCGCCATTGAATCCACGCCACCCGAAACTGCCAAGATTAATTTCATGATTCTATTATACTCTATCTCATCTCTGTTATAATATAGACATGAATTCCGCAAATATTCGAAATTTTTGTATCATCGCTCACATCGATCACGGCAAGTCCACTTTGGCTGACCGCATGATGGAGATTACTGGCACTGTCGAAAAACGCCAGATGAAATCTCAGCTCCTCGACTCTATGGAACTTGAGCGTGAAAAAGGTATCACGATCAAATTGACTCCTGTACAGATGAAATATAAGGGTTACGAGCTCAATCTAATCGATACCCCAGGCCACGTGGACTTTTCTTATGAAGTTTCTCGTTCTTTGCAAGCGGTTGAGTCGGCTATTTTGGTGGTCGACGCCACTCAGGGCATTCAAGCGCAAACTCTCGCCAATGTTTATCTCGCAATCGAGCAAAATCTCACCATTATTCCGGTGATCAATAAAGTTGACCTGCCGGCTGCGGATGTTGAGCGGGTTTCTAGTGAAATTATTAATCTTTTAGGCTGTGACCCGTCAGAAATTATTCCAGTCTCCGCTAAGACTGGTCTCAATGTCGAAAAAGTTCTCGATCGTATCATTGAATTCGCTCCAGCGCCAAATAAATCTTCTGTCGATACTTCGCTCACGGACCACACGACAGTTTTCGCCACTAATTCTGAGACGCGCGCTTTAATTTTCGACTCTTACTTTGACGATTATCGCGGTGTGGTGCTTTATGTGCGTATCGTCGATGGTTCAATCAATAAAAATGCCGCCATTCAGATGCTGGCAGCTCAAACTTCTGGCATTGCGCTCGAAGTGGGTATCTTGAAGCCGGAAATGTCACCTAAAGATAGTCTAAATGAAGGGGAAGTCGGTTACATTGTGACCAACCTTAAAACCACGCGCGAAGCGAAAGTCGGCGATACGGTTACTCTGAAAAAGGCTCCTGCTAAAAACCCTCTGCCAGGTTACAAAAATGTCCTACCGTTTGTCTATGCCGGATTTTTCCCAGTTAGTAATGATCAGTATAAAGACTTAAAAGAGGCCATCGAGAAACTCTCGCTTTCTGATTCTGCGCTACGTTTTGAGCCGGAAAATAGCCCAGTCTTAGGCTTCGGTCTCCGCATTGGTTTCTTAGGGTTACTCCACATGGATATTATTAAGGAACGTCTCGAACGTGAATTTAAGCTCGACCTCGTGGTGACGAATCCTTCGACCAACTATGAGGTCACCTTAAATTCCGGTGAAGAGCTCGAAATTAAATCTGCCGCTAATCTACCGGATGCTTCGACTATCGCTGAAATTCGTGAACCATGGGTGAAAGGGGAAATTATCCTCCCAGTTTCAATGATTGGTAATGTCTTACAGCTCATTGTCGAGAAGCGTGGTTTACAGAAAAATATTTCCTACCTCGAAGATCGTGCGCTGATTGATTTTGAGGCGCCAATGGCTAATCTTTTGACTGATTTTTATGATCAATTGAAATCACTTACCTCTGGTTATGCTAGCTTTAACTATGAAATTAATGGCTATCGCGCAGAAGATTTAGTGCGTGTCGATTTTCTTGTGGGTGGTGAAAAAATGGATGCCTTGGCTCTGATGTGTCACCGTTCGGAGGCCGATGCGCTGGGTCGTTCCATTACCAAAAAATTAAAAGAAGTGATTCCACGTCAAAACTTCGAAGTTGCCTTACAGGCCGCCATCGGTGCACGCATTATTGCTCGCGAAACTATCGGCGCCTTCCGCAAGGACGTCACCGTGAAAATTCACACTGGTGATCGAGATCGTAAGGCTAAACTGCTTGAGAAACAGAAGCGCGGTAAAGCACGTATGAAACGTTTCGGTAAGATTGATATTCCATCCGAAGCTTTCACCGTGATGCTGAAACGCGACTAAGCTCGAATCTAAAATAGGCGCCCATCTCGCGCCTATTTTTAATTAAACTAAATAACTTAATTATTTTAACTTTTTCTTAATCTCTGCCAGGGTTTTTTCGAAAACTTCCTCTCGTGAGCCGCTTGCATCAATTTCAATCAAGAGTCCCTTCTCGCGGTAATATTCCAGCACTGGCAAAGTTTTCTGATTAAACTCATTTAAGCGCCTCAAGAAAACTTTCAGGGAAGCATCATCTGCGCGTTGTTCGCGGCCGGCACCCACTAGATTTAACATGAAGCGACGAATCACCTCTGCCTTGGCTAATTTTAGATAAACCACCGCCCTTGTCGGATGTCCCGATTCAATGGTTTTTCTTAAAATTTCTTTTTCCTCCCCCGACCAGCGCCCCACACTCGAGAGTATTAGTGGCGAATTTTTAAGCTCTACCTTGTCGAAATAGGGAAGCACAATTTCATAGAATAAGTCCGTCGGTGCGAGTGAGCCGTCCGCGGTCAAAGCCTGTTGGTTTTCTGCTTCATATTGGCGAATCATTGCCCCAGAAGAAAGCAATTTTCCGTCGAAACAGGCCGCCAGTTTCTCGCCTACCGTATCCTTACCACACATCGGTAGTCCAAAAATATTAATACTGCCGGTACCTAATTTTGTTTTCAATAAATCGCGCTCTTCCATTTTCGCCCCTTTTAAATATTTTACATATTCTACCATGAATTCAATACTTCGCCCACCACGTTTTATGCTGAAAATTAGCACTCTTGAATTTTGAGTGCTAAGTGCTATAATTAAATCATTAATTATGAATAACGAAATTAAACTCACAGAACGTCAAAAACTCATCCTCTTCGCGATTATCGAGGAGTATGCTGATGTTGCCGCCCCTGTCGGCAGTGTTACTTTAGCTAAATTATTCAATGTTTCTTCTGCCACCATTCGTTCAGAGATGGCGCGCCTGGAAGAGCTTGGTTATATCACCTCGCCACATACTTCCGCTGGCCGCATTCCGACTGATTATGGCTATCGTTATTATGTAAACTCACTTTCATCCAGTCCTCATCTGGGGAATTGCATGGAAGCTGACGCTCAGGATTCTGAATCATCGGAAACTGAGTCAGAAAAACCAATTTCCGAATCAATCCTAACCTCTAGTGATTCGGCGGAAGCCATCGAGATTATTGATTCTATTTTTAACCATTGGCTGAATCCTTCACCACTCAAGGCTCTCGGCAGTGGGGACGAAAACGAAGGTCGCCGCAGTCTTCATGCCTTGGAGGTTCGTATTAATGCTCAGGAACGTGCTGATTTTGCTATTCGCTCGGCCGTCGATATGTTGGTAGAATTGACTGGCAATCTCGGTCTTGCCACTATCGGTAATCAGCTTTATTACTCGGGTATTTCCAAGCTCTTTTCTCAGCCAGAATTTGTTGATTATGGTCGTATTCAGGCGGTTTCGAAGTTGCTTGATAACCTCGAGCCATGGCTGCATGAGGCCAAGCCGGGCGAGCCACTGAATATTTTCATTGGTCACGAAAATCCGATCGGCAAAAACTCTGATGCTTCACTCATTATTAGTAAATTCCGTTCGCCATATTCAGATGATAGTTATATCGGCGTGCTCGGGCCTACCCGTCAAAATTATGCTAAAATCATGAGTCTCGTCCGCCATGCCGGTCGTTATTTAGAGAATACTTTGTAAGGAGAAAAAATGTCAAAACCACAAGATGAAACCAATAATTCAAATTTTAATTTCGAAAATCCTGCAGCTGAGAACCTAAATCAAGCTAGTCCAGAAGTTAATTTTTCGGATAATCTCGACCAATCGGCAGATCCAATTTCTGCAGAATTTGCCAATCTAAAGCAGCAAAATGCTGAATTTTTGCTTGATTTAAAGCGTACTCGAGCTGACTTTGAAAATTTCCGTAAGCAGGTCGAAATGCAACGCGAACAGGCTAAGAAAACGGCTACTCATAGCACTATTTTGAAATTTCTCCCGCTGATTGACGACATGGGCCGCGCTATTGCCGCTCATACCGAGGCGCTTTCTCCCGTTCAAAAAACTCTTGAAAAAACCATGAAATCCCTCGGTCTCGAAAAAATCGATGCTAATCCAGGCACGATCTTTAATCCAGAACTTCACAATGCTATTTCTATGGAAGAAGGTGAAGGTGATCAGGAAGTTATCGCTGAAGAACTGATCCCAGGTTATCTCTACCAAGGTGAAGTTTTACGTACTGCCATGGTCAAAGTTACTCACCAGGCCTAAATCATTTAGAAAATTCACTGAGCCGTGTCTCTGTGCTGTGCCTCTTATCTGTTTCTTTGAGTCGTGCTTCTAATCAGTTTCTTTGAGCCGCGCCTTTGATCTGTGTCTTTGAGTCGCACTTCTGCCCGGCTCAATTTTTTGCGCCAAAAAATCTCTTAACGCTTATGCTATAATATTTAATATGTATAGTGGTGAGCGCTTTATCAATTTAGATAATTTATTAGCTAGGGTCCGCATTTGTAATTATTTGACGGTTGCCCAAATCTTCCTGCAAGATAATTTTCTCTTAGAATCCCCCTTGAAGCCAGCCGACATTAAACCACGTTTGCTCGGTCACTGGGGTACTTGTCCAGGGATTAATCTGGTTTATACTGCCCTCAAGGCTTATTTTGGTCAGCGTGATTTTACCTTTGTTTTGGGCCCAGGTCACGGTTTTCCTGCCCTCCAGGCCAATCTTTTCTACGATGGTGAATTAGCCAAGGTTGACCCTACCCTCTCCCGCGATTATGCCGGACTTAAAATTATTTCCAAAATGTTTTCTCGCATTGGTGGCTTTCCGTCTCATGCTAGCCCAGTCACCCCTGGAGTGATTTGTGAAGGTGGTGAACTCGGCTATTCACTCGCCACGGCTTATGGCTCGGTTTTGAATCGTCCAGGACACACCACCGTTGCCCTCATTGGTGATGGTGAATTTGAAACCGCTACCATGCTCGGTAGTCTTAACCTCAATCGTCTACTGCTTAGCGAATCAAATGGTCGGGTTTTGCCAATCTTGCATCTCAATGGTTATAAAATTTCCGCCCCAACCGTCGCCAGTCGCCGTTCTGAACACGAATTAAAAGAACTCATCCGTGGTTTTGGTTACACGCCAATTTTAGTTAAGGAAACGCTTTCCGAAACCTATGAAGAATTTGGCAAAAAATTTAATACTTCCGCCAATTTTACTCCTGAACTTGATGAAAAATTGCAAAAAAATCTCTTAGAAAATCTCTTGCAGGCCCTCTTCCAGGCTGAAACTACTGATAATCCACCATTCATTATCTTTGCTTCCGAAAAAGGCCTCACTGGTCCTCGCCAAGCCGAAGGTATGAAAGTGCGTGATAATTTTAAATCTCATCAAGTCCCCCTCCCTAACGCCAAGACCGATGAAGTTGAACTTAAGATGCTCGAAAAATGGCTCAAAACCTATCGTTTCAATGAACTATTTGATCAAGAGAAAGGATTTTTAATTCATGAAAACTAAATCTCCCGCCAAGGCTTTTGGCGCCTTGCTTTCTGATAAAATGCAAAGCGACCCAGATTTTTATCTCTTTTCTCCTGATGAAACTACTAGTAACAAAATCGATGCCGTTTATGATCAAACCACGCGTGCCTGGGGTGATTTGGCTATTGAAAAATGGGATATGCCAGAGTCTGCTACTGGCCGTATTATCGAGCTTCTTTCGGAAAATGTACTCTTTTCTACTATGGTCGGCCACTTGATGACCGGAAAAGATGCTTTGATGACTAGTTACGAAGCTTTCTTTTCAATCATCCTTTCGCAAATTGTTCAACATCTGAAGTTTCTCGAGCAGGCCGAAACCGTATCATGGCAAAAAGATTATCCATCCGCCAATCTACTGAGTACCAGTACTTGTTGGCGTCAAGATCATAACGGTTTTTCTCATCAATCACCAATCCTTCTCTCTGCCTTGCTCGCTCGTCCAGGGTATCACGTCTCTTGTCTCTTTCCGCTCGACGCCGAAAGTGTGAAACCGTGTTTCCATTATCTATTTGAGCGCCAAAATCAAGTCAATTTGGTTACCCTCAACAAAACCGACCAGCCAGTTTTTCTGAACGAAAAACAAGCCGAACTTTGTTTCCGTCAAGGTATTTGTTTCTTCGACACCACAAAACTCGGCACTTCACTTCAAGTTCTCGATACTTCAGAAATTCCGGAGTATGATTATATTTTTGTCGCAGCTGGCGATATTAGTTTTAATGAATCTTATCAGGCGGTGAAGCAGCTTCAGCAAGATCTTCCAAACTTAAAGATTGGTCTCGCTTATATTTCGGCGCTTACTTACGCCGGTATCGGTTTTGCCGACCAAACGCTTCAAAACTCAGATTTTAATCAGATGTTTGGTACTAGCGCGAAAATTATTGCGAACTTTCATGGCTACCCACATGATTTAAAAAATATTTTAGCTAACTACACTAATCCGAAGCGTATTCTATCTCATGGTTACGAGGAGCAGGGAAGTACGGTCACGCCATTCGCTATGTTGGTGATGAATCGGACTTCTCGTTTCCATTTGATGCTCGATGTCGCTAAATCTGAAAAAGCCACCAGTCTTCTCGATAAATATCAATTCGAAATTGATCAGCGTATGGCCTATGCCTTGGAATATGGCGAAGATCAAGAATAACCCACAAGAATTACATTAATTATTCGTGGTAGTTATCGATCTCACTAAAAATAGCCCACGCGGGGCTATTTTTTTATGACTTCTTTTTCAAAAATGGCTTACGTATCCGTTTCTGTTTTTCTGGTGCTAGCTTAGCGAACATCATGCGCCCAGAATTAGTTTGCAGGAATTTTTCAAACATCACATCCACTGACTCACCAATTTTATCGCTGGCATTATCTACTACCACCATCATGCCGTCTGGAAGATAACCTACACCTTGTTTTGGATTACTACCGGTACTAGTAATCTTCAAAGTGAAACATTCACCTGGTAGATACTCAGAACGTAGCTCCACTACAAGCTCATTAATGTTGAGAACATCAATATTCATCGTCGAAGCTACTTTGCCAAGATTGTAATCAATCGTCATAATCGAGCCGTGATTTTCTTCAGCTAGCTGCAAAAGTCTTTCGTCTACCGGTGTACGATCCAGTTCGTCCTTCAGAATTACCACATCTGACGAAGGGATACGTTCAAGTTCTGAGACCACATCCAGTCCAAATCTCGCACGCGTGCGTTTTTCACTGTCTTTTCCATCCGCCAGTAGTTGCATTTCATGAATTACACTACGTGGGATAATTAAAATCCCGCCTAAGAATCCAGTTTGTGCCACTTTTAATACACGTCCATCCATCAAAGCCGATGAATCGACATAAATTTTTCGTTTTTGGCCAAAATAATTAAAGCTCTTCTTGAAAGAACGGTATGCAAGAAAGCTAGTTTCAATTAAGATGAGGCCATGAATGATTAAAGAAATAATTTCCATAAAACCTTTCTTATTATGTTAAAAAATATCTAAGCACATCCCC
>CBDEYN010000027.1:0-8218 GCA_965245025.1 uncultured Candidatus Saccharibacteria bacterium
AATAATTTCCATAAAACCTTTCTTATTATGTTAAAAAATATCTAAGCACATCCCCCTCGGTATCCGAAGCTATTGTATCACCGATTACGAAATAATACCAAAAAATCTTATGTAATTTTTACTATCCAGAAATTTCATAATTTCTGCCTAAAGATTCTAGCTCCACAATCGATGGAGCTAGAATTTATTAAATTTAAACTCAGTTTATGAGCCTAATTTACTAGTAACGGTGCTACCAGCGCTATCTTTTAATGTTACTACGATAGAAGTTTCACTTCCAGTCATCGTATAAGTTGTAGTATTGTCGCCAGCTTGGGCGGTTCCAGAAGCTACTACTGTGCCATCTACGGAGACCGTGTAGCTGTCTAATTGTTCAGAACCTGCTTTTGCTTCAAACTTCAGTACCGAGCCACTGTTAATCGTACTATTTTTAATCCTTACCGTAGGTGCACGATAGGAACAGTCATCTGTGGTGAATGGGTCATAGCCGTCAGCAGATTTGGCAAAGCTCTTATTCTTCGAAATTGGATCAATGGTAAAGCTGATATCTACTTCTTCGATTAAGCTTGGGTCAGTACAATCAGAAGCTTTGTGTTTGTTGATGCGGTTAAACTTCATTTTTTCAGTCTGAGCACCCGAGGTCTTATTATTGAACCAACTTGGGAAAATATCGGTAATTCCACTTACGGTAAGCGTTTGAATTCCGGCTGGTTTTTGGACCTTATCTCCAGACTTCCACTTACCGGCATTAGCATAGACATCCTTATGTACAGGCTCCATGTAATCATTGACTACGCGACGCGCGATTGTGTTTGAAGAGTTCGTTAAGCCGCGACCGTCGTGGTTACCATTCCAGACCACTGTTGCCACCACTGGTGAGTAAGAGGCAATGAGAGAGTCTTTCGTGACGGTCGAAATACTAGTCGTGGTTGTACCAGTTTTGGTAGCCGTCCAAACTCCAGGCACCACAAAACCGAATGATGCACCGAGGCTACCGAAGACCATTGAACGAGCAGAGGTGTCACTGAGAATGTCGGAAATCATGTAAGCGGCTTGAGAATCAAGTACGCGATTACCAGAGGTATCTTCCCATTTTTCGAGTACATCACCTGAACCGTTTTTGACTTCTAGGATGTATGAAAGCGGTTTATATACACCACCACGAGCCAGGGAAGCATAAGTATTCGCGTGCTCAATCAGTTTAACGGTACAACCCGAACCAATCGCAATCGAGAGGCCACCAGAAGTATCCGTACAATATGATATGTCACCTAAATCGTGTGCGGTCTTAATGCTATCTTCGATACCATTGATATAAAGTGCCTTAACGGCTGGAATATTTAAAGAGTTAGCTAAGGCTTTACGGATGGAAGTATTGCCATAGAAGGCGCCCGTGTAGTTACGAAGTTTACAGTTACCAGTAAAGCCAGCACAATAGAAATTATCGATATTTTCATCTTTCAAAATCGAGCCAGCACCATAGTTCGCTCCTTCACGCTGTTTGAAGAGTGGAGCGTAGTCCAAAATTGGCTTAATTGAAGAACCTGGTTCGAGTAGTGAAGTGGAAGCGTTTACTTCGCCGTATACCGGCTTGTTCCAGTCAGCAGAACCTACCATTGCAATCACTTGTCCGGTTTCCACATCCACAGATGAAAGGGAAATATTGTCACTACCGTTCTGATACATTAATGCTGAACCATTAGCAACAGCTTTTTCCGCATATTCTTGAGCCTTCAGATCTAGGCTGGTCTTGATTGTAAAACCACCTGCGCGCATCGTTTTCACGCCATATTTTTCCTCTAGTTGGCGCTTCACTTCCAGCACAAAATGAGGAGCCTTAATATCAGTATAACGGCTGGACTCTGGCTGGATTGACTCAAGAACTTTTTCTTCTTTGGCTGCTTTAGCTTGATCTTCAGTAATGTATCCCATCTTTACCATCACATCCAAAGTTTTGTGTTGGCGTTCAATCAGAGATTTATTGTAAGCGGTATTATACGGACTAAGCAAAGTTGGGTTATTTGGAATTGAGGCGAGCAACGCTGATTCGCCGAGGGTTAAATCTTTGGCTGATTTTTTGAAATAAGCTTGTGCCGCACTTTCTACCCCGTTACGACGACCACCATAAGGCGATTCATTGAGGTACATGGTGATAATTTGCTCTTTGGAATACATCTTCTCGACCTCGAGCGCCAAAATCATTTCCTTAATCTTACGAGGTAAGCCAGAAACCGTACGGTTGCCAGCTTCGTCTGCAAAATAAACCTGCTTAATTAGCTGCTGAGTCAAAGTCGAACCACCTTGCACGCCACGTCCAGTCACGGTTGAAAGCGCTGCACGGATCAAGGCTGAGAAGTTTACCCCAGGGTGATTATAAAAGTCGCGGTCCTCAATCGCTACCGTTGCTTGACGCATATAGGTAGAGATATTATCGCCATCCACCACCAAGCGATAATCACCGTCGCCCTTATCTTCCCAAAGAGTCTGCCCGTTACGATCCAAATAGGTGTTTACGGTACCGGTTACTTTCATTTGGTCAAGGCGAATCTCATCTAAATCCTTCTTGAAATAGAGGAATAAACCACCTATGGCAATAATTGCAATGAGGAACATGGCCGCACCAAACTTCAAAAGCATAAACAGACCCTTCTTCGAGAAAAGGTTATGCATGACGCGTTTTGGCGCGAGTTTAGCAAAGAAGCGCTTCACGGGTTCTTTTGGTAGCTTAGCTAATTCTTCTGCTTCACGTCTTGCCTTAGCCTCTTGCTTCATTTTATTTTTGTAAACCAAGCTAGAGTAGACATTCATCTTACGGTCACTCTTCATAAAAGGTGATTTTTTTGGTGCCCTTGGTTTATCCTTGCTATTTTTTGCCGAAGTTTTATTCATTTCCTTGGATTCTGTAACTAAATTAACATTATTGCTTTGTACTTTTATTGTAGCATTTTCTGTTGGTTTTGGGGTATTCTCCTCGCGTAATTTAGAATCGGTTTTTAGGTTGGATATCCCACCTAGTGGAATTTTTTTCTCTCTGTTATTAGCAAAATTTTTTTCTTCATGTATGCCGAGATATTGTTTCATTGGCGTAGCTTCACGTTTCATTGGCTGACGTAGTTTTTCGCCTGGGGAAACTAATTTTACCGGCTGTTTATTCGTTACAAAGCGAGAAGAATTTTTATTCGACAAAAATTCGTGCATGGAATTAGCTTTATTCGCCGCAGTTTGTTTAGAATTATTTTTTATGTTCGCACTTTTTGAATTGGATTTTGAGTCTGTCACGCAGCCCTCCACTTATTTGTTCAGAATTTAATTATAACACAAGAAAAAATGTTAAAATATACTTATGAAATTATCCGAAGAACTCATCTGGCGTGGTTTCGCCGCCGAAAATAGCTTTACTAATCCTTCCGAACTTGATGAAAAAGAAAATAAACGCTTCTATTTTGGTGCTGACCCTTCAGCTGATTCTTTGACTATCGGTAATCTAGCCGCTCTCATGATGTGCGCCTGTTTCGTGCGTCACGGTTATGAACCTACTCTTCTGGTTGGTGGTGCTACTGGTCAAATTGGTGATCCGAAGGAAAATGGTGAACGTGAATTAAAGCCTCTCGAGGAAGTTGCGCATAATAAGGAATGCATTCGTCGTCAAATGGCTAATGTGATTAGTTTTGACGGTGCTGCCGATACGCGAAATGACGGCGATCCAGATAATGACCACTATGAATTACGTCTAGTCGATAACTATGATTGGTTCAAGAATATTAATTTCTTAGATTTTTTGCGTGAAGTCGGGAAAAACTTCTCCATGACGCAGCTTCTCGATCGTAAATTTATCCAAAATCGTATCGGCGAAGGCGGCTCTGGTATCTCTTATGCGGAATTTTCTTACTCTTTGATTCAGGGTTATGATTTTCTTCACCTCTATCGTCATTACGGAATTGACCTACAACTTTGTGGGGCTGATCAATTCGGTAATGCTTCCTCTGGTGTTCATCTGATTAAACGCCTCGAGGGTGGTCGCGCCGATGTTTGGTCTACTCCTCTCGTCATTGACCCGGTGACTGGTCGTAAATTTGGTAAATCTGAGGGGAATGCTATCTGGCTAGCTAGTCAGGATAATGGTTCCGGTAATTACACTTCTATCTTTGATTTTTATCAATTCTGGCTCAATCAATCCGACCAGGCTGTCGAGTCTTTGATTAAAATTTACACCGTTCTTTCGAAAGACGAAATCGATCAAATTCTGGCCGAACATCAGGCTCATCCTGAACTTCGCATCGCTCAAAAAGCCCTTGCTCGTGGCGCCACTGAAGTGGTCCATGGTAAATCTTCTGCCGCCGCCGTGATCACTCTTACTGAATTACTCTTCGGTGGTCGTAAGGTAGAGACTCTTTCTGAATCGGAGATTGAAAGTATTACCATCCTTCTGCCACACTTTGAGCTTAATGGCACCGAAATTAATCTCATTGACGCACTAACTGAACTTGGTTTGGCGAGCTCTCGTTCCGAAGCTAAAACTTTGATTTTGGGTAATGCTATCTCTGTAAATAATCAGAAAATCCAAGATCCAGCTTATCAAATTTCCTCTTTCGCCATCTTGAAGCGTGGCAAAAATAAATTTGCTATTATTAAATAGTTGTCAAATCTGCTTTTTCCATTGATTTTACTTCTCGACTAGCGTATTCTTAAAATAGAAAAAGTGAGGTAAGGTTTATTTTTCCGAGATGTAAGGAGAATATCACATGTGTACCCATTAAATTCTCGTTCGAAGAACGATTTTACAGAGTAATTTTACAGAAATTCGATAAATAACGGAGGAATTATGGTCAAAGAAAAAGAAACTAAAAAAACTGATGCTGAAAACGGAAAATCCGAAGCCTTAAAACTTGCTATTGCTCAAATTACTAAGCAATTTGGTGACGGTTCCATCATGAAACTAGGTGATAATCGCAATATCGATGTCGAACTTTTGAAGTCAGGTTCACTTTCACTTGATTTAGCTCTTGGTGGTGGCTATCCTAAGGGTCGT
Source organism: uncultured Candidatus Saccharibacteria bacterium (assembly GCA_965245025.1). GTDB lineage: Bacteria > Patescibacteriota > Saccharimonadia > Saccharimonadales > Saccharimonadaceae > Nanosyncoccus. The sequence continues at coordinate 5,030 of CBDEYN010000027.1, forward strand.
ATTATTGAAATCTACGGCCCAGAATCTTCAGGTAAAACCACCTTGGCACTGCACGCCATCGCTGAAATCCAAAAAACTGGTGGTCAGGCTGCCTTCATCGATGCTGAGCACGCCCTTGATCCATCCTATGCCAAGCGTATTGGTGTTGATGTCGATAATCTTTTGATTTCTCAGCCAGATAATGGTGAGCAGGCTCTCGAAATTTGTGAAACCCTCGTCCGCTCGAATGCCGTCGATCTTATCGTGGTCGACTCAGTCGCAGCTCTCGTTCCACAGGCTGAAATTGATGGTGATATGGGTGATGCTCAGATGGGTCTTCAAGCTCGTTTGATGTCCCAAGCCATGCGTAAGCTCACTGCCATTATCTCTAAGTCCAAGGCCACTGTCATTTTCATCAACCAGATTCGTATGAAGATTGGCGTGATGTTTGGCAACCCTGAAACCACTACTGGTGGTAACGCTCTGAAGTTCTACGCTTCCGTCCGTATTGATATTCGCCGTATCGGTCAGATTAAAGATGGTGAAAATATCATTGGTAACCGCACCAAGATTAAGGTCGTGAAGAATAAGATTGCCGCCCCATTCCGTTCTGCCGAATTTGATATTATGTATAACGAAGGTGTTTCCAAGGTTGGTGACGTACTCGATCTCGCTGTACAATATGGTGTCTTCGATAAGGCTGGTGCCTTTATTAAGTACAACGGTGAAACTATTGGCCAAGGTCGTGAAGCTGTGAAGCGCGTACTTAAAGAAAAGCCAGAATTCTTCGCTGAAATTGAGCAAAAAGTTCGCGAAAAAGCTGAAGCGAGCGAATAGTGTCCGCTCTTTCTCTGGAGACCTTCCAGAAGATTTCGCAACTCAAACCGGGCGTCAAAGACCCGAATCGTATTAACATTTTTGTTAACCATAAATTTTTATGCTCACTCAGTTTTAAAGTTTTTTCTGAGCAAAACCTCAAAGTTGGCGACGTGCTCACGGAAGAACGTATCGCCGAACTGGTCGCCCTATCTTCACTAGATAAACTCTATCAATCTACCATGGAGTATTGTTTGTCGCGTCCACATTCTGAAAAAGAAATTCGCGACTACCTGCATCGCAAGCAACTGCGTCGTCGTCAATCGCAAATCAAATACGATAATTTTAAAAAACGCCTAGCTGAAGACGAGGAATATCGCACTAAAATTCAAGAAATGCGAAAAAATGTTCGTGCCCAGAATGAAAAGATTCGTGAAATTGATTTCACAGAAAATAACACCTATGAATATACTGGTCGAAAATCTCTTAACCTTCCGACCAAACCCGGCGCAGAAATTACTGAAACGCAGATTAATCTCGTGATTGAACGTTTGAAGCAAGAAAAATTTCTCTCTGATTATAATTTTACGCGTTTCTATATCGATAATCGCAACCAGTCGAAGGGAATTAGTCGCAAGAAATTACTCTACGAATTAAAGAGTAAAGGTATTTCTGAATCTCTGATGCGAGAAGTTTTCGAAAGTGATGAATTATTTTCCCAGCGTGAAGATGACACGGAAATTGACAAAATGATCGAGAAGAAATTACGCCGCCCGATTACTAGAGAAAAACTTATGGCCTATCTTGTTCGCCAAGGTTTTTCCTATGATTTAATTAAATCCAAACTCTCCGCAATCGACACTGAAAATCTTCAAAATTAAAATCAAATCTTTTGGTTAGTCATTTTGGCGGAATGGATTAACGAAATTCGGTACGAATTCTTCTTGCTCTAATTTTTCGCGGCCCTTTTGCTTAGCCAGCTCATCCTTTACTATGATTGCTTCGTCATTAATCTCTAGGATTTCTGAACGATTAATAATTAGTTCTGGATCGATGAATGACTTCAGAATTGGACGCTTGACGATTAGCTGCTGAATATAAAAATCGTTTACATCTACCGTGTAATCTATTACTGTCCCTACGCTATTCTTGCTTTGGGTCTTTACCTTGAAGTTGATTGGCTGAAAATTCAGTTTCACCATTTCATCGATTTTTACTACATCCCCCACGTTTAGTAGCTCTTCGTCTGAATCAATAATCATTCCGAGGTGAGAAAATTCTCGTACACTACGGACATCCAAAATCGCTCCCGAGTCAAAGCTCACAGTATTTTTATTAAGGAAAAATCCCAAAATCTTCAAATCATTCGGATCGACAATGATTGATTCAATCGTGCTGATCACCCCACCGGATCTTAAGCTTAAGATGCGAAATCCGATTAATTTTGAAGCATCTAAAATCATAGTACTCCCAAAATTCCTTTCAGGGCATATTCGGTATCTTCGTGATTACGCACCGTAATCGTATCTATACCCATTTGTACGACTGGGTAATCATTACCGCCCTCTTGCGTCATGTCGCCAAAATAGAGAATATCGTCTTTTTCGACATTCAACTCTTCCATCAGGTGATTCATACCGAATGATTTGTTTAAACCGTCGCGGAAGGCGTTGATACTAGTGGTTCCTGCCACTTCGAAAGAGAAGTCTGGTACTTTTTCCTTGGCGAGCTTAGCAATCAAATTACGTTTCTTGCAGTCTGGATCCCAGGCGTATTTCGCTTCAGTACCCGCCTTTTGGCCAAGCGCCGAGAAAGTTACTTGTGATAAGCGATTTTCAATAATTTCGTCACCCGGCTGGAGCTTGTCTTCTTCCCAATACCCCACTTCTTTGGCCGAACTTTCTAGGGCTTCGGTGATTTTTGCCACCTCATCTTCGGTTAATGGATAATTATAGACTTGCTCCCAGTTCTTCTCATCATAAGTTGACCCGTCGTTGCCGTTGGCGGTTGGCTGGTAGCGATAGTATTGTGTGCCTTGTGCTACAAAAAGATGAAGATGTGCTAGTTGCGCTGGAGTTACGTCCGCCACTTCTACTAGACGATTTACGATTTGAATTAAAAACTGCTCGAATTTTTGACCGGAAATTGGGCAAATTTCAAATTCGTTCAAGCATTCGCTGAGTAAAAAGGCCATTTCGTCTGGAATTGGCGTCTTAGCAATATTCAAAGTTTGGTCAATATCAAAGGATAATATTTTCTTCATCTCTATTCCTCTCTGCGGTATTTCTTTTGCTTATTATAGCAAAAACGCTCACTTTTTGTGGTTAAAATTCTCAAACTGATTATGCTATAATAAGATTATGAAAACATATATTGTGGGCAACTGGAAGATGA
>CBDEYN010000028.1:0-8191 GCA_965245025.1 uncultured Candidatus Saccharibacteria bacterium
AAAATTTCTTTTTAAGTCTCATTACGAGCGTCATATATTTATTTTAGCATATACCTTTAATTTTTTATATTTTGGAAGAAGCGGGCAGCGCGTTCGGTAGTGGGATGGTTCATCACTTGGTGCGGTTCACCATCTTCAATAATTTTCCCCTTATCAAGAAAGATAAGGCGGGTGCCAACTTCTCTGGCAAAACTCATTTCATGAGTGACAATCACCATAGTACGGCTGTGGTCTTTGGCAAGATCTTTAATGACCTCGAGTACTTCGCCAACCATTTCTGGATCGAGCGCAGAGGTCGGCTCATCGAACAAAATTACCTCTGGATGCATGGCTAAGGCGCGAGCGATAGCGACACGCTGTTTTTGCCCACCGGAAAGATTCTTCGGATAATCATAAGCTTTATTCGCTAAACCCACACGTTTCAGTAATTCCATGGCTTCCTTTTCCGCCTGTTTATTCGGAATATGTAGGACTTTTTTAGGGGCGAGTTTGATATTTTCTATGATATTAAGATTTTCAAAAAGATTAAAACTTTGAAAAACCATACCAACTTTAGTGCGTAGCTTATTAAGATTGGTTTTGGGATTTGTAATTTCCTGTCCATCGATAAAAATTTGGCCCTTATCTGGAGTATTCAAAAGATTCAAGCAGCGCAAAAAAGTAGATTTCCCGGAACCAGAAGAACCAATCAAGACTACGGTTTCACCATCCTGAATTTCGAGATCGATACCGCGGAGAACTTTTTGATTTTCAAAACTTTTTTCAAGTTTCTTTACAATAATCGACATATTAAGCTAACCTCTTTTCTACTTTTGACATAATTTTAGTAAAGATTAATGTGATAGCTAAATAAATAATGGCGGCAGCTACCAATGATTCGAAGGCAGTAGCGGTTAAAGAACGTATATCATCAGCTCCACGCATAATATCTCCAAGACCAATCCACCCCACAATCGAAGTTTCCTTAAATAGTGAAATTCCCTCGCCAATTAAACCTGGCAAAGAATTTTTCAACGCCTGCGGCATCACGATGTAAAGTTGTGTACGAAATTCCGAAAGACCGAGTGATCTAGCAGCTTCTTTTTGCCCCTTAGAGACACTTTCAATACCGCCACGAATGATTTCTGAAATATATGCGCCGCTATTTAACGAAAAAGCTACAGCCGCTACAATAATTTTCGGCATGGTGCGATACTCGGCAAAAATCACGTAATACATAATCAAAAGTTGCACCAGAAGAGGCGTGCCGCGAATAATTGTGACATAGAGATTGGCGATTTTTTGACAAAATTTGACACTGGAAGTGCGAAGCATTGATATCAAAACGCCGAGAAGAAAACCAAAAAAGAGTGCCAAAATAGTTAAGACAATGGTGACTTCAAGTCCGTGCCAAAAATAAATCCAACGACCATTACCGAATATCACTTCAAAAAATTTCATCTCGTTTCTCCAAAATATTTCCTTAATAAGGCATCCATGCGACCATCCTCTTTCATATGATTAATCGTTTGGTCAACTTTTTCCTTGAGAGTCTGATTAGATTTTTTCATGGCAATAGCATAAGACTCGTTACCGATAGCGGAACCAAGGATTTTTAGACCCGGAAATGCCACGATATATTGATTAGCGGGTGCGTCATCCAAAATTACTGCATCAACCCGACCAGAAGCTAATTCCTGTAAAACATTTGGTGCGGCGGGAAACTGAATAACTTTGGCACCTTTAATTTCGGAAGCTAAAATATCAGCGGTGGTGCCGAGTTGAACTCCGATTTTCTTACCAATGAGGCCAGATTTATTAAAAATTTTACTAGCTTCTGGAACAACGATGCGCTGAGTGGCCTGATAATACGGCTCCGAAAATAGAGCATTCTTCGCGCGTTCTTCGGTGACTGACATGCCAGCTACGGCGATATCGATGCGACCACCTTCGAGAGCCGGAAGTAATCCGTCAAAAGACATGTCTTCGATCTTAAGTTCGGCGCCGAGGTCTTTCGCGATTTCGCGCGCAAGGTCAACGTCAAAACCAACCACTTGCCCACCTTCTTTATATTCAAAAGGCTTGAAAGTAGCGTTCGTACCCATGACAAGTACTGAGGCATCATGAGATACCACAGTTTCACGCTTTAAAATATCGAAAAACATCCAGAAAAAAGCCGCAACGCACCCTGTAAGAATAATCAAATTTTTAATAATTCGGACAGGATTTCGTTTCGGCTTATGCATAATTTAAGTATAAGGTGTTTAGGATAATTATTCAAGAATGCAAGCAAAATAAAAATCCAAATATGAAATTTGGATTTTTAGATATTTTAGGATTTAAAGTTTATATTTTCCGATGAGTTGTGAGTTTTTTAACTACGGCTTAGCTGTAAAGTAACCTGGAGCACCGGCGACATCGAGACGGAGCCAAGTCTTGTCGGCGGTAGCTGGGTCGGCTTCATGGGAACCATTGCCACCACGCAGATTGATACGACCGGCGAAGAGACTTTCAGCTTGTGCGGAAGTATCGACGACGAAATTTGCCGAAGCGTAAATCGTAGTTATGGCATCACCAGCTGGACAGCCACTAGCGGCACCACCAGTACTAGTGAGACTGAATAGCTTATCGAAATTTCGCACATTGGCGGTATTCAACATCGAAAGATCGAGGTTAGCAATTTTACAGGTATTAGCAAAGATACCTGCGATGGTAGTGGCATTTTCTAGGGTGAAATTAGCACCTAGCTTAATTTCGGTAGCGGCTTGAAGATTATTAAAGAGATTAGAGGCATCGGTCACCTTTTTAGTATTGAAATTCGAAAGATCAAGCGATGCGAGTTCAGTCATACCGGAGAACATATTGCGCATATTAGTCACACGAGCTGTATCGAAATTTGCTAGATTCAAGCTTTGGACTTTTTCAGTGCCATCAAACATACTTGCCATATTTACAACATTACTGGTATCAAATTTTGCCAAATCAAGGTCTTGAACGTGAGTAAAATTCTTGAACATGCTGGAAGAATCTAGGGCAAGGAAGATTTTTTCAGTTTCCGCATAATAATAAACAGTTTTGTCGGCTTCCTTATACCAAGCCTTGATAACATAATCGGAATTCACATTGTCTTGAATTTCGATAGGCTTATCACCGGCAGTTGGAGCGGTGGCACTACGGCGAAAATGCTCAATCATTTCTTGGCCGTGACCAAAGAAGTTTGAGGAACTACGTTTACCAAGATAAGTGATGGCCTTATTAAATGCTTCACCATTATCCATAATGGCTTCTTTTTGATAAGTATTCGCCACTACGGAAACCACAAGCTGGTTAATATAATCACCAGGACGCAAATCATCGCCGAGATTAATGCCGAGATTGAGAATAGTTTTTTGGTTAGTCACTTCTTTTTCAGTATTATTTGTCACGGTGGCTGGGTGACTGAGACTTGGGATTGGGCTGTAATCGGTAGCGCTAGATAATTTATAACCCCAAGTGTTTGCGTTGAAGTCATTCAGCGATTGTCTACTCGTAATCGACTCAATCTTATCTGGTTTGGCTGGGTCAGAATTATTTAACGCGGTATTATCGGTTTTAGAATTAACCACGACCTTATAGCCGGATTTATTTTTCGCGGTAACCCCGATATTTAAATTCATTTCCCTTTTAACCGATGGGTTATCGAGCAAAAGATCACCATCTACTTGAGTTTTGACATTATCAACATAGGCCGAAAGACTGGACTGATAGAGGGCAGAAGTGTTTTTAGTGTTAAGCCAGGCGGCTGCGACCAAGGTCAAAGCAAGGCCCGAGCTAAGCTTCAAAAATTTATGATTCACAATATTTTCCCTAATTCGTTTTATACTATATTTAGTTTAGCATAACTAGAATGGAAGAAAAGTCTTGAAAAATTTGGAAAATGGTATTTATAGATGATCTATTTCACAAAAATATCCATCATTATAATAATCTCCAGCTCTTAGCCAATTCAAATCTGAAATTGGGACACCCTGTCGGCCATTTGGTCCACATCCTTTGTACCCGGTTCGACCAAAAAACATACCTTCATAGCTAACCACGTTGCTGGTATTCCATGTAAAGTCATAGCCTGCGACATAGTGGTTTACATCTATCCTCTTCACTTTATTCTCTCGATCAGTAGCAAATATATAATCTAGTTTCTTAACTTTTTTCAGGCTAGGGCCAAAAGCATCGCCCACATTTAAATAATTAGCACCATTCACTCCATAGAACATATAACTTAAGTCTTCCGCACTATCTAAATTAAAATGGCTTACAAAACTAATGTCGTTTAGCTGCCTAGATCTTGCAAACATACCAGACATGTCTACTACGTTTTTTGTATCAAGACTATATCCCGTATCTCCCATAGGAATTCTCTCTAGCCCGGTATCGGCAAACATCTCATGCATATTAATAACTCTACCTGTCTTGAATATATATTCTCCAAAATTTAGGGTTTTGAGTTTCGGATTTTTTGAAAACATATTGGCGGTAGTAGTGGCAAAAGAAGCATTGAGTTTAGTGGTGTCTATTGATTCTAGATTCGAAAAACCATCGAACATCTTTTCACTGTTTTCATTTAAATAGGCATATTTTGTAGAGGTCCAGTAATAAACAGTCTTTTCTGATTGGTCATACCAAATTTTAAATTCACCCTTTACATCAGCATTGGTTGCGATATTTTTGACATTTGCGCCATTTGGTATTGTATTAGAAGCTTTGATATGGACTACATTTTCCTCGCCGCCAGCGATCTCCTTGATAACCTTATTGAAATCGATTCCCGAAGGCAAATTAGCTATTTGGTTAGATACTATCGAATAAACAATAGTATTTTTATAGTTAGCTGGTTTAATATTCTCATTTAACTTAATTGCATAGTAGGTCCTTACTATTCTAGTATCTTGACCTTTTGTGTTTGTAATAAGTCTTGGATGATCTTTATCTGGAATTGACTGAAAATTCGTACCATCAGTACTAAATCCCCAATTATTTTCCTTGAAATTATCTAGAGTTAAGTTTTCGGAGATGGATTTGATTTCATCATTAACAAATTTTTCCTCATTAACAAGCGAGGTAGTGTCATTTTTTGTATGAACTGAGACAGTGAAGCCACTGTCATCTGCGCCCTGAACGTATAATTCAGCTAACATCTGTATTGATTTCGAATCGGAATCTAGAATATCTCTGCCATCCACGCTAGTGTTTGTATTCCAAGTAAAAAAAGCAGACAGCTCGCTAGCGTGAGTATTATTAGTATTTAAAACAACGGCAGATAAACACACCATAAACAATAAAATAGCACATTTTACAATGTTTTTATTTTTACTAAAAAACAACATGAAACCTTCTCTCCTTTTATCTAAGTTTAGCATAAGTACAATAAAAGAGAAGACTTGAAAATTTATTAATTTATAGCAAAAACGTTTAAAATTATCATTTTCGATGATTTTAAACGCTTATGGTTTCTGAGTAAAGTAACCCTTGGCACCTGGGCGGTCGACGCGAAGCCAAGTTTTGTCAGCAGAAGCAGGATTTACAAGGAAGGAGCCATTGCCACCACGTAGTTTAACCTGATTTCGAAATACATTGTCAAATTCAGTACCAGCAGAAATGTTAAAATCTTGACTGACGTAAATTTTTTCCAATTTAGTTTCGAGCGGGCGCGAGGAAGCAAACATGTTGCTAAATTTATTCACCTTCGCAGTATTAAAATTGCTCAAATCAAGTTCGGTAAGACTATTCGTATCTGTAAACATGCCACGCATATCTGTCACACTGGCCGTAGAAAAACGTCCGCCGAGATTGATTGAGGATAAAGCCGCCATACCGGAAAAAATATCTTGCATATTATGAACCTTACTGGTGTCAAGATGACTGAAGTCAAGATTTTCGAGCTTACTAGTACTATAAAACATACGATACATGGATTCTACTTTGCTGGTATCGAAGGACGAAATGTTGAGATTTTTTAGCTCAAACATATAGCTAAACATTGACGCCATATTTGTCACATTCCTGGTATCAAACTGCGAAAGATCCAGACTGACCAATTTACGATCGTTGAAGAACATATTATACAAACTGTTTGCCTTAGAAGTATTAAAATTGTGTCCAAGCTCAAGACTAGTGAGATTCAGCATGCCACTAAACATACCAGCCATACTAATACTTTCACTGGTATTAAAAGTCGAGACATCAAGTGAAGTGAGGTTGGAGCAGGCATTAAACATATTGGTAAAATCTGTAACTTTTCTAGTATCAAAACTCGAAAGATCAATTTCCTGCAATTGATTACAATTATTGAACATACTATTCATATTAGTGACATTACTGGTCTGGAAATTAGGGCTTAAAATAATTTTTTTCACCTTACTCATACCACTAAACATCGCACTCGTAGTAATCACTTTTCTGGTATCAAAATTCGAGAGGTCAAGCTCCTCCAGAAGGATGCAGTTTGAAAACATGCTGGCCATATTTATCACATTGTGAGTCTTAAATTTGTCACTAATTTTAAAATCGGTCAGCGAGCGGAGATTGCCAAACATGGAGAGCATGTTGGTGACCTTAGAAGTATCAAAATTACGGATATCGAGGCTAGTGAGCTTGGTAGCGCCACCAAACATGGTTTGCATATTGGTGACCTTAGTCGTATCAAAACTCGAAACATTCAGACTAGTGAGATTACCACAATCCTTAAACATTTCCTGCATATTAACAACATTAGCGGTATTAAAATTCCCTAAATCTAGTGAGGTAATATTACTTGCGCCACTAAACATATTGCCCATATCGGTAACTTTAGAGGTATCGAAATGCGAGAGATCAAGATTTTGCAAAGAAGAATCACCCATAAACATACGAGAGAAGCTTTTAACGTTTTTAGTTTTGAAGCTAGAAATATTGAGATTTTTCAGGGATCCCATATAGGCAAACATATTAGTCATCGCAGTGACACGGGAAGTTTTAAAGGTAGAAAGATCTAGGTTTACCACACTTCTGGCGTTATTAAACATAAAAGACATATCCTTCACGTAACGTGTATCGAGTCCAGACAAATCAATATCAGTAATATTAAGGATGTTATTAAAAATCTGACGTGAGTCTTCATTCATGTAGACGCGGTCATTCTCGCAATAGTAGTAAACTGTTTTGTCTGCCGGATCAAACCAAGCTAAAATTTCATAGCTTGACTCATCAGAATCTTCTATGTTAATAGTTTTCATGGCGGCCGTCGGCGCCACTGGACTTCGTTTGAACCCCTTAATAGCATGCAAATTAGCGCCAGCAAGAATTGCACTACGAGCAATTTTCTGGTTTAAATCTGGCCCTCTTGTTAGCGTAGCGTTGGTACCGGCATTATTATTCGAAATAACCGAAATCATGAGTGTGTTTTTATAGCTACCACTCAAAAGATCGGTGCCCAAATTCATACCAATAGTAATATTCTTGATTTCATTGCCATCAGTTTTTTCTTCAGAGTTAAAAAGATTCGTCGGACTGGCGACTGAACCAATCGGGCGAAAATTAGTCTCGCCATCTATCTTATAGCCCCAGGTCCGAGCAGGAAAATTACTTAGAGTATCGGCATGAGGAATTGAATTAATCTTATCGGTAACAGCAGAATCCGGACTAATGAGTGAGGTATTATTTGAATCAGTACTAACAATGATGCGGTAGCCACTTTTATCATTAGAATTAATGGTTAATTTAGTGGTCGCTTCCTGGAGCTGTGGGTTTACGGAACGATCTTCGTTACCATGGAATACCGCTGATGACTGATTAAGAGCCGCAGATAAAGACGGCATAAAGAGAGCGTAAGTTTGGGTAGCAAAAATCAGGTTCAAGCTAAAAATTGAGGCCGTTAAGGTAAAAAAGCCAGCTAGACTTTTTAGCCATGAACGGGTGATTCGCAGTTTTTGATTTTTATCGCTCGTCATGTACGATAATTTTAACATAAAGATTATCGTAAAACAAATCAAAAATCCCAATTCAAGATTGGGATTTTCAAGTAATTTATGTTTTAATTACATTTTGATTTCAGCGTCGACACCAGCTGGCAAAGACAAGTTTTGAAGTGCATCAATGGTCTTTGGGGTAGCATTGGTGATGTCGATGAGACGCTTGTGAATTTTCATTTCGAAAGCTTCACCACCGGTCTTGTAAACGTGAGGTGATTTCACCACAG
>CBDEYN010000029.1:0-7225 GCA_965245025.1 uncultured Candidatus Saccharibacteria bacterium
ACATTTTTGGTTTGGCTTATCGTGTAAGTCTACGCTTTTCTTTTACCCTATAAAAAGCTACAATCTCAACTTTGTAGTTTTTCTCTATTGATTATTAATATTCTACAATTTTTTTTAGACATAGTCAACTTGGTAATATGTAGATCTTTTGTACTAGTAGGTATTTTTTTAATCATAAATCAATGAATTGTTTGACATAATTATATTTTGCTGTTATTCTTAATATCTAAGAATAGACTTAATGGTCATTCTTTTATTTTAGAAAGATTCGGTATCTGCAGCCGAATCTTTTTTTAAATATAAAGAAAGAGCCGAAATAATTCCGGCTCTAAAAAGTTTAGGTTAGGTGATTAGTTAGTTTGTATTGATATTTTCATAAAGTATGAATTTACTGGTATGTCTTCCCCCTACCTTAAAAATCGTGCGGCTTCTTGTACGGTTCCAGGTTTCCACTTTGCGATTATCCATCCTCCTGCATTAAAATCCGCGAGGCTTCTTGTACGGCTCCAAATTCCCATTTCTCGATTGAATTTTTTCATCCAATTTCTTCAATTTGGTTTTCTGAGTTTGAGTTTCACTATAAGCACGCCTTTTCTTGCGTTTTAGACTTTCAATTTCTAATTTAACAATGCCTTGCTCTTCAATTAAGGCATCAAGTTCGTGGTTTAAAGTTTCAATAAGACTTTTTTGAGGTTTAGATTTAAGATTTTCAGCAGCAAGCTGAATCTTCAATCTCTCAATGGGTCCGTAAAGGGCACTGTGACGCTTAATGGCGGCATCGTATTCTTTACGAATGGAATCGTGGTTGGCCTCGGCCTCCTTGATACTTAGATTAGTTTCGCGGCGATTGGCTTTTAGTACGGCAATTTCAGAATTTTCTGACATAAACACCCTCCTTATTAATGTGCACGCCAAAAATTTGGCGCAAATACGTGACATTTATATTATATCAGATTTAACCAAAAACGCAAACTAGCGTAATAGTTTAGCACCTTTGCGACAAAATGTTGCATAGGTTCTGAATGCTATATGATATATGTATTGAATTTATGAGCGATTAAAATGATTTGATTCGCTATTTTTTCGGCAACAAATTCATTTTCTGGTCCCCTGGGAGCATCAAAATCTGTGCGAATAGCGGTGAGAAAAACATTATGATTAGGCCTGACAAAACTAAGACCGTCGTAGTGACGGCCATGGTAATAATGTGGATGAGTTTTTGAAGCTCTTGAAACATAGATCGATTATATTACTTATTAGTTAGTTTGTAACCAAGTCCGCGCAACACTCAAGGTGGACCTTATGGGAATCACGGTACCCCACCATATCTTCAAAACGGTGGCGGGAATGGTGGTCCATCTAATCAAGGTGGTCGACGCTAAGCCATTAGCTTTAATTCACTCTTAAAATCTATTCCACTTAACTAAAGATAAAAATGGGAGCCTGCTGGCTCCCGTTTTTTTGTTGGGCATTTGTTTATGTGTGGCAATTTCAAAATTTTAATAAATTTTAAAAATATTCAATTTATCATTTGAGACTTATTTATTTTGAAGTTTTTCTTCAATAAGAGCTATTTCAGAATCGCGCATGTCTACTACTTCCATATGAGCGCGTGCCTGATTTATTTGTTGCTGAGTTCGGAGCCTTAGCATTGGATTTTGAGTGACAATGCTCTTATGATAGTCGGCGGCCGCACTGTGTATTTCTTTGAGATAGCTGGAAATATGTCTACTTCTAGATCTCTTGGAAAAATCCAAAGATTTCTGATAATCTTTTATGGTCTCTTCAGTAAAACTTCCGTCTTCGTTGTAAAATTCAATTCCCGGTAACATTACCGGACGTAACCTTAAGGTACTAGTCATAAAAATGACCCCCTTTCTTGTTGAATGCCCAACAATATTTATATTATACATCTTTTTAGATATTTTGGCAAGCGGGATGGTTGCTTGTCGTTTTTTATGTCGGAATGTAGCGTGAATTGATGGTTCTTGAGTGGTTATCGGGATTATTTGCTATTCTTTTTATCTTCGCGTTTGCCGAGGCGCTTGGAAGTGCGGCTACTTGAGAAAACGACAGCTTTGCTGAGAGTATAGTTTACGATAATAACAATAATATTACAAATAACTTTCCAAATGAGCTTGTTCTGACCGCAAACGTCGACGGAGAGCCACATAATAAAGACTTCAATGCCAAGTGTAACTAGACGTGCAATGAAAAAGAGTATTGCTTCGCGGAGGATAGCGGCGTGAGTTTTGGCGGTGCTTTCGAAAACATAGAGGCGATTGGTAATAAAGGCAAAGGCTACGGCAACGACCCAGGCCAAAATGGTGGCTGGAATGGTTTCAATTTTGAGAATTTCGGCAAAGATATAGAAGCTAATAAGGTTGACGACAGTCGTGAGGACGCCGAAAATAAAATACAATACAATATGCTTATTGTAGTTAATAAAACGTTTGAGATAAGAAGGCGATTTGAGCGCCTTGATTAAATTCTTGAGGTTGATTTGGTATAAAATTGCGGATTCATTAGATTCTGCCATGGTTATATTATATCGGATTTTGTGGATTTTTGGTTGGTTTTTTGATTAATTCCGCTTATGTTGGACGGAATTTTTTCTATTTTTTGTTCGATTTCGCTTATGTTGGGTTATAATAATAAAGATTGCTTATGTTAAACAATAGAACCTAGAATGGGGGTATTTTTTATGCGCAAAGAAATGTTAACTTTTTTTGAGAAATTCAATAAGCTACATTCAAAGACCGCCGGCATCGAATTAAATCTGAGTAAAGAATTAGGTTGGAGCTATTTTACCATCAAATACACTCAGGGTAAGCTGCCGGACGAGGTGGAATTTAGGTTACTAGAGGATTCTCTTGGCACATGTACGGGGTCAGAACTAACCTTTCTCTCGGGCTATAAAGATTTTTTGGAAACAAAAATCATTGTGGTGCGCATTTCGCAGACTTATCGGCACCTAGTGACCTGCTGGATCCGGGATTTTAGTAAGTTTCTTCGAGAAAATTACAAACTTGAAGCCATGTCTGCTTAGCTCGTGAATACACGAGCTTTTTTCTTTGGCTGTTTCTGGTGAAGTACTTTTGTTTTTGGTACTAGGAGTTATGGTAGTTATGGATGATGGGGGTCTGATTTTAGTTTTAACATAAAAAATACTCCCCAGATGAGGAGTATTTTCTTTTGATTAACGCTTGGAGAATTGTTCGCGTTTGCGAGCAGAACGTAAACCGTATTTTTTGCGTTCTTTTTCGCGTGGGTCGCGCTTGATGAGACCAGCTTTCTTCAAGACTGGACGGAGATCTGGGAATTCTAAGGTAAGAGCCTTAGAGATTGCCAATTTGATTGCGTCGACTTGACCAGCTAGACCACCACCGGAAACCAGGATGGTAACATCAAATTCTTTTTGCTTGTTAACGAGAGCTAAAGGATCGGTCACTTCAGCTAGTAAGCTTTTGTTCAATGAAAGATACTCTAGAGCTGGCTTGTTATTGATGGTGATTTCACCTTTACCCTTAAATAGGCGTGCGCGAGCAGTAGCTGCTTTGCGACGACCAAGTCCGTAGGAATATTTGGTTGCCATTATTTAATCTCCTTTGGATTTTGAGCGGAATGAGTGTGCTCAGCGCCATTGAAGACACGGAGACGAGCTAAACGATCGTCAGCGAGCTTGTTCTTTGGAAGCATGCCTTTGACAGCTTCTTTGATGGCGTAAGCTGGATTCTTCTCGATGATTTCTTCGAGTTTGAGCTCGGTGAGACCACCTGGGAATCCACTGTGACGGTAGTACATTTTTTCAACCATCTTGTTGCCAGTAACTTGGATGTTCTTGGCGTTCAAGACGATGACGTAGTCACCATTGTCAATGTGTGGAGTGTAAGTAACTTTAGACTTACCCATAAGTTTGTCAGCGATAACGACAGCTAATTTACCAAGTGGCAAAGAAGCGGCATCGATAACATACCATTCGCGCTTGATTTCAGCGGTTTTTTGGCTAAAAGTCTTCATTATTTAGCCTCCTTAGTTAGGTTGATAGAATCGACAAATGAGATAGTACCCATTTCAGCGTGGTCACCCTTGCGGAAGCCAGCGCGTTCAATTCTGAGGTAGCCAGAATCACGTTCGATTTGAGGAGCGATGACATCCATCAAGAGGTCTGCAACTTCAAGGTCATCCAATCTTGCGATGAGGAGACGGCGATTAGCAAGACCACCTTTTTTGGCGATGGTGATAAGCTTCTCGGTGTAGCGGCGCATTTCTTTAGCGCGAGCTAGAGTCACGGTGATCGACTGGTATTTGATCAGAGAGCACATCAGCCCACGTAGTAGTGCCCTTCTCTGGTCGGTTTCACGGCCGAACTTGCGGCCTTTATATCCGTGGCGATGCATTAGATATTTAACTCCTTAAGTTTATTTTTGACTTCATCAAGAGCCTTTTGACCGAAGCCTTTGAGGTCTTTGAGGTCGGTTTCAGATAAGACAACGAGGTCTCTGATGGTGTGAATTGCGTTGTTCACAAGAGCATTAGCAGTACGAGCTGAAAGGCCTAATTCTTCGATTGGAAGCATCAGACCAGCATCTTCCTGTTCATTCTTGGAGCCTGGAGCTGGAGCGGTGTCAGCGACAGTTTTTCCAGCAAGAGCCTGGTATTGATTCACAAGAATCGCAGCGGCTTCTTCGAAAGCTTCACGTGGGGTGATAGTACCATCGGTTTCGACGGTGATAGTCAATTGTTGAAGATTGATATCTTGACCAACACGAGTGTTTTCAGCATTGAAACGAACGCGAATTACAGGGGTGAAGACAGCATCAAGGGCGATCATGTCGCTGTGGATGCGTTCTTCGGCTGAGCGCTCAATAGTAAGATAACCACGACCAGATTCGACGATGAAGCGCATCTTCAAAGTGTAATTTGGATCATCAATGTGACAAATTACCTGGTTTGGGTTAGCGATTTCAACTTCGTTAGTGAGTTTGATATCGCCGGCGACGACACGTGCGTCACCATCTTTTTTGGATTGTTCGCTACCTTTGATTTCAAGAGTAAGCTCGACTGGAGCGTCGGAGTGGCTCTTAAAACGAATATTTTTAAGGTTGAGCATGATGTCGACGACATCTTCACGAATACCTTCGATTGCAGTGAATTCGTGAGTAGTACCTTCGATACTGAAGGAAGTAATTGCAGCACCCTTAATACTTGAGAGTAAGACGCGGCGGAGAGAGTTGCCTAAAGTGTTACCATAACCGTAGTAAAGTGGCTTGATTACAAATGAGGCACAGTTCTCGGATACGTCGATGACTTCTGCAAGATTTGCTTCGTGAATTACTTTTGTTGTCATTGTTCTCCTTAGCGTGAGTAATACTCAACGATTAGTTGTTCGTTAATGCCTGCTTCGGCTTCTTCGCGTTTTGGCTTGCCAGTAATTTCGATAGTCATTTTCTTGGCATCAGACTTCATCCAGCTAAGTGGAGTAACACCACTGGCAGCGACGATGTTGTCGAGATTCTTGAAGTATTCAGACTTTTGAGACTTAGCGCGTACTTCGAGTTTGTCACCAGCCTTCAAGCGGATTGAAGGGATGTCAACACGGCGACCGTTAAGAGTGAAGTGTCCGTGAGAGACAAGTTGGCGTGCTTGGCGACGAGTAGAAGCGAAACCAGCGCGGAAAACAACGTTATCTGCGCGGCGTTCTAGAAATTCTAGAAGGATTTCACCGGTTAGACCTTCGGCCTTTTGGGCTTCTTTCATCAATTTAGCAAATTGTTTTTCGAGAAGACCATAAAGTCTACGAACTTTTTGCTTTTCGCGAAGTTGGGTAAGATACAAACTACCACCGCGAACTCGCATATCACCGTGCTGACCTGGAATACCAGATTTTTTAGCCATGATTTTGTGAGCTTTTGGTGCTAGGGCAAAGCCCTCGCGACGACTTTGTTTGACAATTGGAGATTTATCTCGTGCCATTACGGTTTCCTCTCTCCTTTAGGACGTACACCACCATGAGCGATAGGTGTTTGGTCGGTTATACTATCAATTTTGATGCCAAGACCTGAGATAGCACGGATGGCGCTATCACGACCGAGACCGATACCCTTGACGTAAACGTCGACGGAGTTCAGACCGTGATCTTTTTTGGCGATTTCACCAGCTTTTTCAGCGGCGATTTGAGCAGCGTAAGCTGTACCCTTCTTGGAACCTCTAAAACCGTTTGCACCAGCAGATGACTGAGCGAGGACTTGGCCTTTTTTGTCGGAAATGCTAATGATGGTGTTATTAAAGGTGGCCTTGACGTGGACCTGACCAGAAGTGACAATACGCTTGCCTTTCTTGGTTTTGACTTTGACTTCTTCAGTTCTAACTTCTTCTGTCATAATTTACTCCACTAACTAGGTTTTACTTGCTGCTTTTGGTTGTGTTCCACCGACCGCGATCGCCTTACCCTTACGTGTACGTGCGTTCGTACGAGTACGTTGGCCGTTGACTGGAAGACCAGCCTTGTGGCGGATACCTTTATAAGAATTGATATCCTTAATGCGTTTGATATTGTTTGTTACGAGGCGACGCAGATCACCTTCGACTTGATATTTGCTAGAAATAATGTCGTTGATTTTCTGTTCCTCAGCCTCGGTGAGATCTTTCACCCGAGTGGTAGGCTCAATTTTGGCCTCCGCAAGGATGGCTTTTGAGGTAGTACGTCCGATACCAAAAACGTAAGTAAGGGCAATCCATACTTGTTTTTCGGAAGGGATGACTACGCTAGCAATTCTTGCCATGCTTAACCCTGCCTTTGCTTATTCTTAGGTTTTTTCTTGTTGATGACACGCAGTACGCCTTTGCGACGAACATAGATATCATCAGGGGAGATTTTCTTTACACTTGCACGTACTTTCACTGTGTAAAAATCCTTTCCTTGTTAATCTATTTCAGGTACTAATGAAAAAGCGGAAATTTTTTCAGAGTTCGCCAAAATAGGGTTGATATTATTTAAGGCGGAAGCTGATACGGCCCTTCGTAAGATCGTAAGGGGTAAGTTCAACCTCAACCTTGTCACCTGGCACAAGACGGATAAAGTTTTTGCGCATTTTTCCGCTCATGTGCGCAATAATAATATGACCATTCTCAAGTTCTACTCGAAATTGAGTATTTGGTAATGCATCGACGACAGTGCCGCCTAATTTAATCACTTCCTTTTGACTAGCCATAAATTATTTAC
>CBDEYN010000030.1:0-6696 GCA_965245025.1 uncultured Candidatus Saccharibacteria bacterium
GTCTCGGCAAGGAAGAGGTTAATGAAGCTTTTGCTGGCGATATCGTCGCGGTGACCGGTATCCCAAGTGCCAATATTGGTGATACGATTGCGGCTTTTGATAATCCTGAAGCCCTGCCAACTATCGAGCTTGAACCACCTACTCTTAGTATTTATATTGGCCCAAACACTAGTCCTTTAAAGGGTCAAGAAGGTGAATTTACTACTTCCCGTCAGATTTCTGATCGTTTACACAAAGAACTTGAAACTAATATCGCTTTGAAAATCGCCCAAGATGGCCTCGGTTACAAAGTTTCTGGTCGTGGTGAACTTCACCTTTCAGTCTTAATCGAAACCATGCGCCGTGAAGGTTACGAACTCGAAGCTGGCCGCCCAGAAGTGGTCTACAAAGAAATTGATGGCAAAAAATGTGAACCATTTGAAGACCTTACTATTGAGGTCACCCCAGAATATGTCGGTGCGGTTTCACAAGAGCTCGGCATTCGTAAGGCAGATCTGATTGCTCAAGAAATTACCTCTGGTGGCGCCATCCGTTTCACTTATGAAATTTCTACCGCGGCCTTAATTGGTCTTCGTAATAGCCTGATGACTGATACTAAAGGCACTGTGATTATGTCTTCCATTCCGAAGGGCTATCGTCCAGTCGAAGGTAAGTACAAGCCAGAACGTAATGGTGTTTTGATTTCTTTTGAAACTGGTACTTCTACCGCTTATGCTCTCGACATGGTGCAGGCTCGTGGTATTCTCTTTATTCCACCACAGGTGCCAGTCTATCAGGGTATGATCGTCGGTCTTTCCAATAAGAAAGAAGATATTGATATTAATGTTTGTCGCGAAAAGCAGCTCACCAATATGCGTACTCACGCCTCTGATGGTGCAATTCAGCTTACCCCATATACCAATCTCAGCCTCGAGCAATGTCTCGACTTCCTGCTCGATGATGAACTTCTCGAAGTTACTCCGAAGAGTCTTCGTCTCCGCAAGCGCCAGTTAGATCCAATTAAGCGAAAACGCGAAGCTAGGAGCTAAAATGTCCCAACAGGCGTATCTAATCGATTCACATTGTCATCTGCATGACCTGGATTTTTATACGCCGGGAGAACAAGCTAAGGCTTTAGAGGTCTGCGCCGAAAAACAAGTTGAAAAGCTGATTTGCATCGGTACTGACCATGAAGACTCTTTCAAGGCTGCCGAATTTGCTGCCCAAAATCCTGCCAAGCTTTTCTGGAGCTACGGTATCCATCCCAATGAATTTGACAAGTCTAGAAAAGATGTTCAATTTGAACATCAAAACCGACCAATCGCAATTGGGGAAGTTGGGCTAGATTATCATTATGGCGAAAATGATAAATTAGATCAGGCTAGATTGCTCGAAGAAATGTTAGATCTCGCGATCCGAGAGGATTTACCGCTAATTTTCCACGTTCGCGAAGCCTTCGATGATTTTTTCGCGATTTTAGATAATTTTTCTACCGCCAAAATTCGTGGTGTCGTGCATTCTTTCTCTGATAATAAGAAAAATCTTAAAAAATCTCTCGAACGTGATTTTTATATCGGCGTAAATGGTCTTGCTACTTATTCTACTTTGCCGATGCCGCCAATCGAGCGAATTCTCCTCGAAACTGATGCGCCATTTCTCGCTCCCGTGCCACTGCGCGGTCAGACGAATCAGCCGGCCAATGTTTATTATGTGGCTAAATGGCTAGCCGAAAAACTTGGGCTGGATTTTGAGGAAGTTGCGAAAATTACCACAGAAAATTCTGAAACTCTCTTTAATTTAGGAGCTAGAAAATGATTTATTTAGATTTTGCCGCTGCCACCCCAGTCCATCCCAAGGTACTTGAGGCGATGTTGCCATATTTTAGTGAAAATTTTTATAATCCCTCTGCGCCATACCTCCCAGCCAAGCACCTGCGTGGTGAATATGAAGCGAAAAAATCCGCTCTGGCTCAGACTATTGGTGCAAAATCACCAGATTTAGTCATCACCGCTGGCGCTACTGAATCCATCAATCTCGCGTTTACTGTCTTGGAAAATTACCCAGACGCCGAAGCTCTGATTTTAGCCACCGAGCATGCATCGGTGCGAGAATCTGCCAGACATTATGCGAAAACCGTCGGGGAAATTGCCGTCGACCAGACTGGCCTAATCGACCTAAAAGATTTGGCCACTAAAATCACCGAAAAAACGGTTCTAATTTCCGTCGCCATTGCTAATAACGAACTTGGCACTATCCAACCCCTTAGTGAAATTGCCGAAATTATTCGTGAGATTCGCGAGCAGCGTCTCGCCGCCGGTAATTTCACGCCACTTTATCTCCATTCTGATGCTTCACAGGCTGCTAGCCTCCTTGATCTTTCAGTGGCGCGTCTCGGGGTCGATCTCTTGACGCTCAATTCCGCCAAAGTTTATGGCCCGAAGGGAATTGGCGCACTCTATATTTCTCGTGGAGTTAGACTCCAGCCAATCTCTTATGGTGGTGGCCAGGAAATGGGTCTGCGTTCGGGTACGGAAAATGTGCCTCTCCTCATGGGCTTCGCGGAAGCTTCCGTGCGTGCGAAAGCTCACATTTCCGCCAGCCGTAAAAAATATGAAAAATTTAATCAGTTATTCCGCCAGATTTTGACCGAAAAATCTCTCGTTACGCCAAAATTTTTGGGTAACAAAAAACACCAGTTAGCTAACTTTTGTCCAGTCTGTTTCGACGGACTCGATGCTGAACGTCTGATTTTTAAGTTAGAAGACCGCGGTATTCTACTTTCTACCGGTGCCGCCTGTGCCGCCTCTAAGGGGCAAAAATCCCATGTACTTTCCGCCATCGGCCTCACCGATTCGGAAATTACCGGCTCACTCCGCGTAACTTTCGGTGAACTCAATACCGAAGAGCAAATTCGTGAAGCCGCATCGGTGATTGCCGAAGTGGTTAATCAAGAGGCTAAGCGTATCGGATTGGTGTCGGGCGAGGTAGCTTTAAAAGAATCGCACGATGCTGAATTAGGCCAAGAAAATTCTACCGTATTCAGCCAAAATCAAGAGGTTGCTCATGAATAGCACTATGGCAAAACCGAAAACCGTCTTCGTCGGCATGTCTGGTGGTGTCGATTCTTCCGTCACCGCAGTTCTACTTAAAAATGCTGGCTATCATGTGGTCGGGGTCTATATGAAGAACTGGTCGAAGGATCTCCCGGGTATGAAATGCCCTTGGGCGGAAGATCTGGCTGATGCTAAGCGTGTGGCTACGAAATTAGATATTGATTTTCGCATTTTTGATTTTGAAACTGAGTACCACGCCAAGGTAGTCGATTATATGATTGAGGAATTCAGGAAGGGAAATACTCCGAATCCCGATGTGATGTGCAATCAAGAAATCAAGTTCAAACTTTTTTACGACATCGCCATGAGTCAGGGTGCAGATTTTATTGCCACGGGTCATTATGCTATATCCGAAGACGGCAATTTGAAATTAGCTACAGATACTAATAAAGATCAGACTTATTTTCTCTATCGTATTTCTGATGAAGCGATTTCGCAGACACTTTTTCCGCTTGGCAAAATGCTAAAACCAGAGGTGAAGCAATTAGCCGCTGAGTTTGGTCTCGATAACGCCTACAAAAAGGAATCTATGGGGGTTTGTTTTGTGGGTGAAGTTGGGATCAAAGATTTTCTCCAGGAATATATCGAAGTAACTCCAGGTCAAATTATCGATCGTGATACTAATCGGGTACTCGGCACGCACGAAGGCGCGGTGTTTTATACGATCGGTCAGCGCCACGGCTTAAATCTCGGTGGCGGCCTACCTTACTATGTGGTGGGAAAAGACATGGCTAAAAATCTGGTATATGTTTCGAAAAACCTCAATCACTTAAATCTCTGGACTAAGACTTTAAAATTAAAAGACGTGATGATTCGTCAAATTCATCAAGAATCTGGCGATATTCAGCCAAATCTTTCCAAACTCACCTGTCGCGTGCGTCATCGCGCGCCACTCATTAACTGTAGTTTTAACACGGAAACTAATGAAGTTATATTAGCCGAGGAAATCAAACATCCAGCAGCCGGTCAATCTGTGGTCTTTTATGCCGGCGACGTCTGTATCGGCGGCGGTATTATTGCCGAATAATCCTTAAAAAATAACCGCTCTTCGCGGCTATTTTTATTTCTTATCGAAGCAGGCGTAACCCTTGGTTAGTTCTAGTTTGCTCTTCAGATCGTCGACGGCTTTCTTTAGACCGTCTTTTTGAATTTTTTCATCTAGATTACCTAGGTCGAAATCCTCGCCGTCGTCCGTGGTGGCTGAAACTAGATTTTCTGCCGTTGGATCAAGTTTAATCGTGAGGGTATTCTGTGCGGATTTACATTTAATCGTCAGTAGCCCATCGCCGTTAGCCAGATTTTTCACGACCATGAAGAGGATGATACCCGCAATCCCGATCAGGAACAGGGTAATTAATTTTTTCATTTTGGCGTCCTTTTATTTAATCTCTATCCATTATATATAGCATAAGCATTTTGTAAAGTTGTGTAAAACTCGAACCCCACAGATTATGGTATAATTATCTCTATGAATGCAAGTGAAATCCGTCAAAAATTTCTTGAATATCAAACTGCTCGTGGCCACCAGGTAATTGCTCCAGCGCGTCTGGTTTTGGAAAACGATCCAACCACCCTTTTCACCGGTTCGGGTATGCAGCCGCTTTTGCCATACCTTCTCGGTGAGCCTCATCCTGCCGGCCAGCGCCTGGCGGATTCACAACCATGTTTGCGCTTGCAAGATATTGAAGACGTCGGTGATCCACGCCATACTACGGTTTTCGAAATGCTTGGCAACTGGTCGCTGGGAGACTATTTTAAGCAAGAGCAAATTCCAGCCTTCTTTAAATTTCTCACCGAAATCGTCGGCCTCGACCCACACAAAATTTATGTCACTTGCTTTATTGGTAACGAAAAATACGGTATCCCCAAAGATACCGAATCGGCTGAAATTTGGCAACGCGTTTTTGCCGAAGCGGGCGTACAAGCGGAAATCGCCGAGATTGGTTCTAGTGAGAATGGAGCGAAACGTGGCATTAAGGAAAATGAGCATATTTTCTTCTATGATGATCACGAAAACTGGTGGAGTCGTGGTGGTGGTGTTGAAACTACTCCAATTGGTGACCCATGTGGCCCAGACTCTGAAGTTTTTTACGATTTTGGTGAAGACAAACAGGATGTTGCGAGATTCGGTAAATCTCATCCTGCCTCTGATGGAGCGCGTTTCATGGAAATTGGCAACCAAGTCTTTATGCAATATAAACGCAATCAAGATGGTACCTTCTCGGAATTGACCAAGAAAAATATTGACTTTGGTGCTGGTCTTGAGCGTATTGCCGCGGCCGCCATGGATTCTTTTGATGTTTTTGAAACTTCACTTTTGAAGCCAATTATCACCAAGCTCGAAGCTATTTCTGGTCTGAGTTATGCTGACCACACCGAAGAGATGCGCGTGATTGCCGACCATCTTCGTGGTGCCTACCTGCTTTCCGCTCAAGGTCTGGTGCCAAGCAATAAACAACAGGGCTACGCACTTCGTCGCTTGATTCGTCGTGCGGTGATGAAAGCTACTAATCTTGGGATCGACCAAGACTTTTTGGCCCAAATCGTACCAATTATCGCTGAAAATTACCAAGATCTTTCAAGTGAAATCCTCACTAATCGCTCTGATGCCTTGAATGTCTTAATCCGCGAAGAACAGGCTTTTCGTCGCAGTATCCACCGCGGTCTTAAGGAACTGCATAAGCTTAAAGATCAGGGTCTTACCGGCAAAGAACTCTTCATGCTTCAGGATACTTATGGTTTTCCACTCGAATTATCTCTCGAAGAAGCTAAGCAAAATCAAATTAATCTCAGTGAGAACTGGCAGGCTGAATTCCAGGCTAGCCTCAATGAACAGCGCGAGCGCTCTCAAACCGCCAGTAAAGGTATGTTCAAGGGTGGTCTCGAGGATCACGGTGAAGCCTCGGTGAAATATCACACCGCTACTCACTTGCTACTAGCCGCACTTCAGAAAATCGTCGATCCAAATATCGCTCAAGCTGGCTCTAATATTACCTCTGAGCGTCTGCGTTTCGATTTTAACCTTGATCGCAAACTCACCGATGAAGAGAAAAAGCAGATTGAAGACCAGGTTAATCAGTGGATAGAGGAAGATTATCCAGTTTCTTTCGCCGAATACGACAAGGTCTACGCGCGCGACGTCTTAAAGGCTCACGGTAGCTTCTGGGAAAAATATGGCGACGTGGTCAAAGTTTATACCATCGGCACCGCAGAAAATCCCGTCTCGCGTGAACTTTGTGGTGGTCCTCACGTTGAACATACTGGCGTCCTCGGTCATTTCAAGATTAAAAAAGAAGAATCTTCAGCCGCCGGCATTCGTCGCATTAAAGCAATTTTAGATTAAGGAGAACAGGGTGGAACAATTAGCCAAATACTTTACGCCAGAATTATACGAAATTGAATTAAGAATCAATAAAGACACTGAGCAGGTTCAAGGTCGAGTGAAGATTCAGGGTACTGCCAAAAGTTCCACCGTCAAACTCCACGTCAAAAATCTTAAAATCCATCAGTTGACCGTCAATCAGCGTCCGACCACTTTTACGGAAGAGGCTGAGGCAGAAATCATTAGTTTTGCATCGCCAGCGGTGGATGCCGAAATTATTAT
>CBDEYN010000031.1:0-6232 GCA_965245025.1 uncultured Candidatus Saccharibacteria bacterium
GAACAGGGAAGTTCCGATCAATCTGACTACGCTTATGGCAATCAAAGGTATGAAAATTTCACACCACTCACCGAAAAACAGCGTGAGGAAATTCGGCAGATTCTAAAAGATGTTATTCCTGACGAGTTGACTTACCGGATTATTTGTTTTCGGTATTCGCTCGGAGATGGTAAATGTCATACTACCGCCGAGGCCGCGTCGATACTTAATCGTAAGATTAGCAAAATCCGTGGTCTGATGAAGAAAGCCTATTTCTATATTAATGGCTGCGATCTTTTCGACATTATTTAAATCTTCGAAACCCCGCCTCATCGCGGGGTTTTCTCTTGTTTAAAAAACCTACTTTCGTTGCGGGGTTTTCTGTTATTAAAATTTCCCACCATAGAGCATATTACTTATTTTTATAAAAACCATCCATGTAAGAAATCTTTATTTTTCACATAAAAAAGACTGCTTAATCTCTAAGCAGTCAAAAGATTGAAAAGGTAATAAAACAAAGTTATTCATTTCCAGCATTACTAATTAAATTACGGTTTCGTATTAAGCCATATTTCGTAAAGCTAATACTACCCGTGCGTCTTTTGACATCATAGTTCGCATCGAATTCATACTTAGTATAAACCGCTTTTTCCTCGCAAGCACTAGATAAGTCAGCCAAACATCTTCCAATTACTTTTACGTAATCATAAGAAAGGCCAGAATATTTCAGTTCTAGGATTTGAAAATCCTTCACCAGAAGAAGCTCTTCTCCCTGCGCATAACATTTATTCGCCTGGAATTTTCCGGTCTCCACCTGGAATTCGATGCGCATTAGCTCATTATCATGAGCTAACTTAAACCCCTCTAAAAGCTCCGACAGATATGGTCCATCTTTAATCCGATAGACCTGCTCGTCGACGTTTTCATCGACCGACAAACTTTTGTGTTCATTGCCATTTTCATTGATACCCATACCGATATCTCCTTTCAAAGAACTATCCCTTTCGGGACAACCAACATGATTCACTATTGAATCAATATTCATATTTTAACATAAGAATAAAAGAAAGTCAAGGGACAAAAACCGAACAGAAAACTTAGTTGGTTTCACCCAATTTCAACGCCTCCACCCCTGTTATTCATTGACATAAAAAGCATCAAATTGTATAATATAAAGGTAGTTTTTTACTCGCACCTTAAAATTTTGGAACCCTGCCTACCATGTTTTAAGGTGCATTTCTTGTGAGGAGGATATTATGAAACTACCCCAGATTCATCACGATATTCATGCAAAAAATATCGCCATTTTGAAAAAATGGCAACTCTTTTTCGAAGAAGAGAACGGTTATACCAACCGCCAAGAAGTCATGCTGGATTTTAGTCGATTCTACCATCATCTTAAGAATCATGAAATAACTATTTCCGGCAAATGTCTCCTGGGTGGTCTGATTTATGGCGACCCTAGGTTCAAGGATGGTGAAGAAATTTTCACTAGTCTCATCACGCATTTTGAACGTGTAGCCAAAGAGTATTGTCGTGGTGTCGAGCATGAATTAATTTGTGCCACCACTAAAACTCAGCATAAATACTATTTTTATGCTGACCACTATAGTGACGATATGTCCAACATGTTACTTGATATGGCTAAATTTAATAAGCTCAGTCTCATTCGAGGTTATTATTTACCCACTAGACTTCAATGTCCGAACATCGATCGCCACTTCATCTAATCTCATCCGAGATTCACTCACATGGAGGTATTGCCTATGAAAAAACTAAAATGTAAACCTGCTTCTACGCTGAAATCCGTTTCCGGACTCGGACTTAGCAAACGCGCCGAACGTTACGTGGAGAAAAATTACTATTCCATGGACCAATTAGTTTGGCACGTACGTTTTCTGCACTATATGATGCAGTATCACCCAGAAACTTTAAAAGCCTATCGCCCAAAAGTATTCACGGAAATCATCAGCGCCTTGAACACTGCCGGTTATATTCGTACAGATTTTGTCGCCGATTCCTTCGGTTTTAAATATCTCGTACGTGTACTGCTCGGCAATAAGTGTGAACCGGTCATCCTGGAATGTTTCTTGCCGGAATTTTGTAAAAAATCCAATCGTTTTCGCTTAACGAACCGCCCAGACGATCAAAGCTGTCTGGAATGGAATAAAATTTACGAAAATGACGTGCTTCTTTATAAAAAATCCCTCAAAACTTTCCGTTCCAATCTTCGCACCTATCTGTCCGCGGCTGAAATGAAGTATTTTGATTACCGTTTCGGTTTTAATAAACATCGGACTCACACCTTAGCGCAAACCGCTGCTGAATTTAAACTCACCATTTCAGAGGCTAAAAAACAGGAGAAAGAAATCCTGAAAAAAATTGAACTCAGTAAAATTATTTACACGATTTAATTTGAAAAATTGGTTCCAAAAAAAAGAAACCCCTCATTACGAGGGGTTTTTCTTTTTCTATGCATTACTTCAATTCTTCCCAGTCGATATCAACCGTATCATCCACAGCCTCCGCAAATTCAGGATGCATCATCCCGTCAAACAACAGCATCATCCTACTATTCTTCGTTAAACCTAGATAAACCTGACCCTGCATATACCGATCTCGCATCTCTCTATTGAAAAATCGATTCAAGATATATTTCTTGGCATTTTCTGAGATATCGATCCGCATTAAAAATTCGAGTTCCACCATTACATTAGAGTTTTCCACGGAATTATCCTGTTTTTCTTCCAAATTCTTTAAGGGAAATCCCCCTAACATCACTCCTGGCAGAAAAATGGCCGTTTCTGTTTTTTGAAACTTTAATCCCGCCATCTTATCAATGGCTTTTTCCAGCAGTTGCGATGCTCCGTCGCCATTCGGCACCACCAAGCGCCAAACGTCATAGATAATCGCCTCATCGCGAATCACCTTGTCGACCAATTTTCGGTTTGTAAACGGCATTACACTACTTAACCCCTCATTATGCATATTCCACCTCCATAAAACAGAAAAAAATCGTAACGTCTTAGAAAATTAAAGAACCTATACAGTTACGACTGACTACTATACTATTTTATAATATTTACTAGATTTTGTCAATCAATACATTGACAAACTTCATATTTAGTTTATAATTATGTAATCGGCCTCGCCGTATCGCACCTTTAATTCACATCGCATTTTTTAGGAGGGGACAATGAAAAATGAAGTTAGTAAAGCTTGGAAAGTCGACAGTTTAAGCCAGCTCGGTTATTATCATCTCGTCGATGGCAATGTTAAAAATTATGTCGAACGCAATTATGAAACTGTAGAACATTTAATCTGGGATTGCCGCTACCTCTATTATATGGAGCAGTATCATCCAGGAGTTATTCGAAATATTCCGCATTCACTCAAGATTTGTATGGAAATTTTTGAATACAACCACTTGATTTGCCGAAACATCGATTCTAGAATCATCGGTATGTATTATCTCTATCGCACGGTTTACGGCGACGACTATGAACCTTTGATTTTGGAATATCGTGACCCCAGAATCACCAAAAAGGCTCATAATTATCAACTCACTAATCGCGCCAAAATTCTCACCGTCCACGATTGGAATCATCTCTACGAGGAAGATATTTGTATCGATCTCGAGAGAAGCCAGAAAGAACTCAAGCATCTCGAAAACATTCAGCGGGTTTTACAGCGTGAGTTAACCAAGCGAGAATATCGCATCGTTAATTTCAGCTTCGGCTTGCAAGGTGATAACATTCACAATCTACGTGAAACTGCAGTCCATGAAGGTTTGCTTCTCACCCAGACCGATCGTCATCTGAAGTCCGCGCTCAAAAAAATCCAGCCGTATCTAACTAAAATCTAGCCCCTATCTAGGGGCTTTTTAATGTCAAAAAAAGAGCCCCTCATCCTTTAGGAACTCTTAGTAGAAAACTTAGACGATGACTCGCTGACACTAGATACGGGTCACCCCGGTCGCTCTATCTAGCGCCAGACGGGTCACCTACCCAAGCTGCTCTACACCACAACGTTTACGCCAGTATATATATTTACTCGTCTAATGTGGCGAGTGTGGCGCCCTGATAGATTTGCTCCAGCCGATCTTTAAAAATCGGCTTGGCATCGGATGAAATTAGATAATATTTTTTATCTAATTTCGATGTAACCAGATAAATCTCACTATCACCGATAGTTTCTTGCATCTCCTTCCAGTTTTCTGGTCGGAAAATATTCAGCAGCTCCTCTTTGCTCATGAGTGGCAAATCGAGCTTCTCAATCGACTGAATATTCAGAATCTCACTCGGCCTCCTTGCATCATCGGAATCTATTCCACGCAAGCGAATTCTTACATCATCGGATTTTATTCCGCGCAAGCGAATTTCTTCCTCAAAATCGAATTTCGGCAGATGTCCGTAGTAAAATGCATTGAACATCTTAAGCAAGGCAAACTGATCTATCGCCGTATGAGGTTCCATAAATTCGAAACTCCATCGACTCACCAGGGAATAATCCCGGCGAATTCGCAAATTTGCTGCAGCACGAAGTTCTTGAGCCTTCTCACGTTCGCGTCTTTTCGACATACTATCCCCACCTTTCTGTCGTGTGTCATCGACTAAAACTAAATGTACTTTAAAACTTAACCTTTATATTATACCACATTTAATGAAAAAATCCCAGCCGTTGAAGCTGGGATTCTCATTAATGCTTAGATTATGATTTCTTTTTTCGCTTTTTACCATCCTTAGGTTTGCCTTTTGGCTTATCATTTTTCTTAGAGCCATCTGAACCAATATCTTTCTTTTTCGAGTCATCCATCTCCAATGTCGTCGACGTTTGGCCGCCAATATTAGGTCTACTCGAATTACCTGGTTTGTTTTTCGCTTCACCATCGGTCCTCTCGAATTTCTCGTCGTCCTCAAAAAAATCATCTTCACCTATCCCAGAATACCCCATCGCGCCACCAAAATCGTCCATGAAATTCAGCGCCGAGAAAATCTCTCGATCTAGTATCATACGATTTAAATTATGGTCATCTAAGACTGAATTGACTTTCCTATTTTGCTCAGTTTTACTATTTAATAACAGAGCAAATGATGAATTTACGGTACTCAAACTTACATAAAATTCACCACTAGCTGCCGCGATTTTATAAATCAGCTCCGATTTTTTTACTTTGTAGATATGATGCTGTTTCCGTATTTTACCCACAAAAGCTTTATTTTCTTCCTCAGTGAGTCTCTCGATTCGTGCCACATTATTAATTACCCCATAGAAGCCCGGCTGTCCAAACTCTAAGATGTTGTCAAAACAGGGGTAACGCGATGCGCCAAATAGAGAAATTCCTAAATCCTGAATTTCTAAAGCAAGAGTCTTTCTATTTAAAAATAAGGCAACGCTCCTTAAAAATTCGTCATACGCATACTCCACACCATCCGCTGGGACAGTCGGGAACAGATATCAATTCTGAATGAATTTCGAACCCAGCACCATGTCCTCATGGAACTTCTGCTTCGCCGTCAAATTATCCTTCTTCTTGCGATTATCCATATTTTTCATTTTTTCACCCCCTTGTAATATGAAATCTAAGCACTAATTTTCAATGTACCTTAACCAAAGCTAACTATCTAGCTTCATTCTATCACACCCCTGTTATTTTTACATCCTCAAGCATTATTTCTCACCAATAAAAATGCCCCGACAATGTCGGGGCGGCTCGACCACAATCCAAGAAAGCATCGAGTCCGGTGATAATTTACCATACTTCTCGTACGGCAAATGAAAGGGGAAACAGGAAATGGAAACGAGTTACTTTTTAGGTAGAAACTATTATACGGTTGGTTTTTGCGCTGCGTAGCTCAAAAACACTCGGTCAACGACCATCTCATCTCGGAAAAATCTACTTAATCTCTCAACGAAAATTTGTGAGTTCACACAGACTTCCGCCTACTAGCGTTTCGATTATCCTTTCAGACCGAAGTGCAATACTTCTTCTCCAAAGTGTGTGTTTGACGCTAAAATAAGTATTTGGCTAATTCAGCTTGCGAGGCGTCATTAGCTTAGTTAAGTTCCCATTCCTGTTTATAAAAGAGCTCGTCTAGCGCTGGCATTATAATAACATATCTCGTATTATTTGTCTATACATTTTTTGACATTTTATACTTTTTATGGTAGAATTATATAGATTTAGTTCATTTTTTGTTTCTCTGAATTAAATCGTTTTTTGACAATTTGTGGGTAACTGAAAACTTAAAAA
>CBDEYN010000032.1:0-5254 GCA_965245025.1 uncultured Candidatus Saccharibacteria bacterium
AATTGGTCTCTTAGTATAACGGTTAGTACAACGGGTTTTCATCCCGTCAACGCGGGTTCGACTCCCGCAGAGATCACCATAAATATAAAAAGCACCGTGAGGTGGTTTTTTTATTTATGATATTTGCCGGAGGCGAGCCCAGGGTTCGCACCGAAGGTTTTGGCATTTGCGTAGCAAATGACAACCTCCCGCAGAGATCACCAAACATGAAAAAGACCCTATGGGTCGTTTTTTAATAGCGTAGTAGACCAAATGTATTACTTAATATGTAAAACACCGTATATTATAATAAAATAAATCCATGAACAAAGATGAAGTCATAAAGCAATTAAGGATTCTAGATCTACCAAAAGAGGAATACTATGTTCTTTCAGGGGCTTCTTTAGTTTTACGCGGGATTCGAAAAAAGTGCTCAGATATCGACCTTTGTATTTCCGAGGAATTATTTAATAAGGAAAAAAATAATTTAGGAATGACACCAGATAAGCTAAATGCATGTGGGTTTTATCAATTAAGTGATACTCTGGAAATTATTGTGGACAAAAAATCACTTTTCAATATGGAAGAAGGTGAGGAGTTTAATTACGAAAATATAAATACTATTTTAGATTTTAAAAAATCACGTAATCTGCCGAAAGACAAGTCTGATATTATTAATATTCAAAAGTACCTGATTAAATAAAAACCTCCAAGTTTAATACTCAGAGGTGATTAACCAAAACCTGAAAGTTATTGTTTGGAACTTTTGATTTGTTTAACAATATAATCTTTAATAGTTTGGGTGCATATTAGTTTTTTATCTTTTTTCAAAGCGTCCATTGCTTGACCTATTACTTCCCCATTAAATTCAGTCCAGGTCTGACCACCGTCAAAGCTTTGACGAGAGCCAAGTAGAGAATTCAGATTTTGATTCTTATATTTACTTAAATATTTCATCGTATCAAAAATCTTTTTTGTATTTTCCCTCTTTTTCTGTATTTGTTCTGGAGATCCATCCACACCAAACCTAACATAAGTTTTCTTAAAATCTTCTATTCCTTTTAATGCACCTGGAACATCATATTGCGATGTGCCAAATATTCGTAAATTTTCCTCGATACTATCAGAATCTAATACTAAGTTTTCTACCGTTCTATCGGAAAATTGTTTTCTTTTTTCAGGGTCATTTATAAAATTAAAGAGAATCCCAGAAATATTTAGTCTCGGGTGTTTATCCCAAAATTCTTTTACATCAAGTTCGCCGTTTATAAATTTTTCACAATCATTCGAAATGGCGGCAGCTCGCATTTTATTGCCGGTCAATAATATATTCGTAATAGTCTCATCAATGGCTGGGAATTTTTTCCTGGCTGATTCGATTCTATCCTGAACTTCTTTATATTCCATTCCTTTTTCGGCCGCATACTTTGTTAATTCTTTAATTCCACTTTCAGAAAAACTAATCGCAAATTCAACATCTGGATCAATCTCACCATTTTTCATATAGCCATTTTCATCTACACCAAATTTATTAAATTTAGCATTGTATTCGCGTGTATATCCGTCTTTATCTAGCCCCTCACGATCATAACCTTCCCTATCAAAACCAAACCTGTTAAAGCCATCTTCTTTATATCCATCCTTATCTACACCCCATTTATCATATCCATTTTTTCTATGGGTATAAAACATAGGACTTCCATCAGGATGCCGCCTGCCTCCGCTCCTATCAAATCCATAGCTATCAATCCCCCTACTATCATAGCCGTTCTCATCAAACTTCGTATTAGTTTTTATATTATATCCAGATTCATCGAAGCCATACCTGTCATAGCCTTCCTTATTGAATCCTCCGAAGCCATATCTGTCATAGCCTTCCTTATTGAATCCTTTACGATCGTATCCATCTCTATCTCTTCCAGATTTATCGAAGCCATCCCTGTCATAGCCATCACTATCGCGTCCTTTGCGATCATAGCCTTTCCTATCTCTTCCCATTTCATCAAAGCCGTCCACATCATACCCTTCTAAATCATACTTCGTTCCCGTATCCTCATGTATGGTACCAAATTGATTCCAACCACGAAGGTTAAATTTAGTATTAGTGATGCTGTTTATACCTTCTCGACTCCATCCAGTAATAGCGAACCCGCGCCTATCGAAGCCGCTTTTGTCGTAACCGCGTGTATCATATCCATCACGATCATAGCCTCTCCAATCAAATCCATCACGGTTATAGCCATTCTTATCATAACCGCCAGTATCATATCTCATATGGGTCAAATAATGAATGCTTTTTTTATTAAAGCCTTTTTTATTAAGACCTTCTCTATTATAACCAGCTCGATTATAACCATCCTGATTGAAACCATCCGCTCCATAGCCTTCTTCGTCGAATCGAGTTCCATTTTTGTGTACCCCATTATGGTCGAACCCGAATTTATTATACTCAGGCTTACTAACAAGTTCACCCATTTTGCCTGCCATATCCGCAAGCGCCTGAATCTTAGGATCAAATTCCTCATTAGATTCATTATTTGATAAATTTTCGTGTTTCGTATCCATAAATCTCCTTTAGATTTCTTGAAATATTAGCGTAATCAGTAATTAATACTCTCGGAACCATTACTAGCTTGCTTCTTTTTAGCGGCAGATTCCTTGGCGGAAAGAATATTCTCACACATGGAGACTTTTTGATTGCTTTCCTCGTTACAAATATCTTCCGTGCGTAAACGATTAATCACTAGCGTAGTAGTGTAATAACCGAGACTATTGGAGGCCGTGACTTTCACGATATTTTCACCGTATTTCAGAGAAAAACCTGGGCCAAAAAGTGTTGAATCAGTATCGGTAGGGAGATTATTTCTTTGGTATTTTTGCCCATCCAGTTCGACAGTCCAAGTAAGATCGAGATGCTTATTTTCGGCCGCACGATTCATGACATCGAAATGAATTTTGCCATTACTCTCAAGAAAATTCGGCGAGTGGGGCGAATAATTTTTATCAGTGACAGTGAGGTGAATCTGGCCGTTTTTCTCTTCCCTGCGATAGAAATCATTTTCCACGGAGCGGTCAACCCAAACATTAATCCCAAAAGGTGATTCTGCTCGGTCATACCAACCGAAAAAGCCGCCGTGCACTAAAATTGCAACGATAAAGAGCACTACCATACCGCCATTCATGGCAAAATTAAAGACGGCAGGATTGTTTTTCTTATTCAAAAATCCAGCAATCGGAAAGAAAATAAAAAGTATAATCAGGATACCGAGCGGAATATAAAGCACCAGCCCGAGTAGGATAAATGAAATCCAAAACCACATATGTTTATTATGCCATAAAAACCAAAATCTTGATAGAAGCTTATGGCTACTTTGGGTAAGCGGACAAAAAAGTACCCCTGTTCAGGGTACTTTTATTTTAGAGATTAGCGAGTATATTTTTCGTTCAAATCTTCGTAGTCATAAGTCTCGGCTTCAGTAAACCAGAGGGCAACTTCTTGCTTAGCTTCTTCAGGATTGCTAGAAGCATGAACAAGATTTGGCACTGGGCGAGCGTGAGAATTAGCATGACCAAAGCTCATATGTGAAAAATCGCCACGAATGGTACCCATCTCGGCGGATTTTGGCTCAGTGGAACCAACAATCTTACGGACTAAAGCGACGGCTTCGATACCTTCAAGACACATCGCGATAATCGGGCCGCTCATCATGTAGTCGAGATTATAACGATAAGTTTCTTCACCACGACGCGAAATCAACTTGCCGATACCTTCATAATGTTGCTTAAATAATTCCTGATCTGGGCTGACCATTTTCATACCGACGATTTTGAGGCCAACGCGCTCAAATCTTTGTAAAATTTCACCGACGATACCACGTTGAACGGCGTCCGGCTTCAAAATTACCAAAGTACGTTCAATATAATCTGTTCTTGTGTTTTCGTCCATGTTTTCTCCCTTATAAAATCTTGATATTTCCCCCAGTATACCACAATTTCAGAGGTTATTCGCAACGAACTGAATTGATTAATTCGCGACAACCACCGGCACGGAAATTGTAGTTCTCTTCGTAAGTTTTACGAATGACTTCATACAATTCTTCGAACTTAGCGTAAACCTTGGCGAGGTCGACAAATTTCAGAGGAAATTCGGTGAGCAAATTTGGGCGCTCATTACGTTCAAAATCGTTAAAGGCATTTTTCGCATCATCAGCAGCGCGACGCATTTCCACAAAGTCCACCGAGCCATCATCCTTACTGGAAGAATGTAGCCAGCGATAGGTTGCTTCATTAGCCTGAGCCTTGAGGGTAGCCCATTTTTCACCGTAATCTTTCAGACGCTGATTGCCAGATTCGCGCAAGATTTTGGTAGCATTAAGAATATCAGCTTCGGTCCAGTCGGAAGTTTTGTTTCCTTCAATTACACTCCATTTATGCCAAACAGCGTAGAGATCAAGGGTCTTATTAATATCTTCATCGCCGCCATTCGTAGCATTAAAAACTGTACGGAAGGCATCAAATTTACGACCAATTTCTGGATCTTTCAAGACGCCGGCAGAATCACCAAGCTTAGTAACCAAATTGCTATCGATACCAGCCATGTTTTGCTTACAATCTTCGATATATTTTTGGTAAATTTCGTTCGAGGTAGCAGAATTCGAAGCATATTCGGAAATTTTATTACAACTGAC
The DNA here is from genome assembly GCA_965245025.1 of uncultured Candidatus Saccharibacteria bacterium. GTDB lineage: Bacteria > Patescibacteriota > Saccharimonadia > Saccharimonadales > Saccharimonadaceae > Nanosyncoccus. The sequence continues at coordinate 4,668 of CBDEYN010000032.1, forward strand.
ATCGCCACGAATTTTGGTAATCTGATTTTTAATTTCTTTCGCCGTGGAATAAGTCACAGAATAATCCGTCTTAAAGGCACCGGTGGCTTGACCAATGATGGTGACGAGAATGACCAAAACAATGAGGCTGACAGGAGCCGCAATCATGATAATTTTTTGGCGCTTGGTGGCGTGAGCAAAAAAATCTTTGGCGCGCTGGATCAGATTGAGTCTAGTGCGCTCTTTTTTGACCGGAGTTTCTGGAGCGGCATTAGGACCGACACCGGCTGGAAAACCGTTCGAAAGCACCTCACCAGAAGTTGGAGCTTTTTCTTCAATCACTACAGAACTACCGGAAGTCGGTTCGTACTCGACACGCTTTCCAACCATATCAATTTGACTTTTGACAACCGTTTCATCATATTGGATTTGTTTGGCATTTTGGTTATTTTGGTCGCTAAAGAGTTCGCTTACAGAATCAGTTTTATCCATAATCACATTATAGCATAAGGTGTTATAATTACTCTTATGGATATTTCTGAATTAGTGGCAGATTTTCTGGAATCACTGGAAATTGAAAAAGGCCGTTCGACGAAAACCGTAGAAAA
>CBDEYN010000033.1:0-5110 GCA_965245025.1 uncultured Candidatus Saccharibacteria bacterium
CGTGCTGCCTCAGTTAATATTGATGATTTGGACTTCTAAGGAAAGGATGAGAAATGACGAAAAACGATAAAAAAGTTCCACAAGAGCCAAATGATGAAAAAATCAATGCTGAGATGAATGCGGCAGAAAATGTCGCAGAAGGAATGATTGAAGAAGCTGCAGAAGAGATGGAAGATGCTCATCTGGGCGGATTAACCGCGCACCGTGCCGTAGATGGGGTCGAGGAATTGACGGTCGAGAACGTGATGGAGGATTCCTTCCTGCGTTATTCAATGTCGGTGATTATTGATCGTGCCTTACCAGATGTGCGTGACGGCCTGAAGCCGGTGCATCGCCGTATTCTTTATGCAATGTATAAAAATGGTTGGCGTGCACCACATGCCACGGTGAAGTCAGCGCGTATCGTCGGTGAAGTGATGGGTAAATACCACCCACACGGTGACTCGTCGATTTATGATGCAATGGTGAACTTGGCGCAACCTTGGAAGATGCGTTACACCTTGGTGGAAGGTCAGGGTAACTTCGGTTCGATGGACGGTGATGATCCAGCGGCTTCACGTTACACTGAGGCCAGAATGGATAAGGTGGGCGCTGAGCTTCTGGCAGATATCGAGAAGGAAACCGTAGATTTTCGTGATAACTTCGACGGTACAGAGAAAGAGCCGGTAGTTTTGCCAGCTGCTTTGCCAAATATTCTTTTGAATGGTCAGATGGGTATCGCGGTCGGTATGGCGACTAATATTCCACCACATAACCTCGGTGAAGTAGTGGATGCGACGGTGGCTTTGATCGAAAATCCCGAAGCCAGCCTAGAAGATTTAATGAAGCACGTGAAGGGGCCAGATTTTCCAACAGGTGCCGAAGTTTACGGTGGAGCGCCAATGAAACAGGCTTATGCGACCGGTAAAGGTTCGGTGACGATTCGTGCGGTAGCTAACATCGAAGAGCGCAAGAATGGCCGCTTTAATATTGTGGTTACCGAGGTGCCTTACGGAATGAGTAAGGAAGGTTTTATCGAGAAGGTTCGTCAGCTGGTTTTGGATAAAAAATTGACTCACATCGCGGATGCACGTGATGAGTCAGCACGTGGTAAGATTCGCGTGGTGGTGGAACTAAAGAAAGATGCTTATCCAAAGAAGATTTTGAATCAGCTCTATAAGATGACGGATTTGCAGACCAATTTCCACTATAATGTGCTGGCCTTAGTGAATGGAATTCAACCACGTATTATGGGCTTGAAGGAAATTTTGGCGGAATTTGTTAAGCACCGTCAAAAAGTGATTCGTCGCCGTACGGAGTTTGATCTACGTAAGGCTAAGGAACGCGCCCATATTCTTGAAGGTTTGAAAATTGCCCTGGATAATATCGACGAAGTGATTAAGACGATTCGTGAATCGTATGATGATGCCGATAAGCGCTTGATGGAACGCTTTGGTCTTTCGGAAATTCAGGCTGCAGCGATTTTGGCGATGCAACTACGCCGTTTGCAGGGCTTGGAACGCGATAAGATCGAGGCAGAATTACAAGAATTGATGGCTTTGATTGCGAAATACGAAGAAATTTTGGCCGATGAAGCGAAGATTTTGAACGTGGTGAAGGAAGAACTTCTAGTAATGAAAGAAAAATACGGCGACAAGCGTCGTTCGAAGATTTTCAATCATGAACTAGGTAAATTCTCGGAAGAAGAATTGATTCCAGAAGAAGAAAGTGTGATTTTGCTGACAGCAGAGAATTACATTAAGCGCGTATCGCAAACTGATTTCCGCCGCCAAAACCGTGGTGGTAAGGGTAAGAGGGGGATGACCACGAAGGAAGAAGATGTAATTTCGCAGATTTTGACGACAAATTCGCATGATTATCTTTATATCTTCACTTCACAGGGTCGTATGTTTAAGATGAAGGCTTATGAAGTGCCACAGGCTTCTTTGACGGCGAAGGGTACGGCAGCAGTGAATCTGTTGAACATGCATCCAGATGAAAAGATTACGGAGATCATTAAATATAACGAAGATAATCAGCAACCGGATGATAAGAGTGATGACGAGGCGGATGAGTACCTCTTTATGGCGACCAAGAATGGTACGATTAAGAAAACCGCAATGAAAAATTACGCGAATGTGCGTTCGAATGGTTTAATTACGATTAAATTGGACCCAGGGGATGAACTGAAGTGGGTGAAGCCAACTACAGGGAAGAATGATATCATTATTTCTACCTCAGCTGGTCAAGCAATCCGCTTTAATGAAGCAGATGTGCGTGCGATGGGTCGTTCAGCGATGGGTGTGCGCGGGATGCGTCTTCGTCCGAAAGATGAAGTCGTGGGTATGGATATCGTGACTGATCCAAAGCAGAAATTGATCGCAGTTTCCGCCAATGGTTACGGTAAATCTACTCTGGTTTCTAATTTCCCAACTCATAAACGTGGTGGTGTAGGGATCAAGGTGGCGGCCGTGACGGCAAAGACTGGCCCAATTGTGGCGGTGCACACACTAGATCCAGAAGCCAGTGAGGTGATTATGATGTCATCGAACGGTCAAGCAATTCGTGTGGCGGTGAAAGACATTCCGACACTTGGCCGAGCCACTCAAGGGGTTCGTATTATGCGAATGGCAGATGGCGATACGGTGGCCTCGATTGGTATCGTTTTGCCGGAGGAAAAAGAAGAAGAAGAAACTAACGAATAATTAGTTTTAGAAGAAAAAGTACGCGTCTAGCGTACTTTTTTGTGGTGAGATTTGAGTGGGATTTGGGTGTGCTTTTGAGTGGATTTTGAATAGATTTTGGACGTATTTTAGATTTTTTTGTGGGGGCATAACTTGCTTATGATAATTGATAACTTGCTTATGCTAAAAAATATTTGAGGAATTTTACCTCTGTTAAATTATTTTTTGAAATGCTTATGGTTGTGATTTTTGAGATTTTTCGCTATGGTGCAGGTAAATAAAACAGTGAGGTAATATGAAAAATCAGCAAACAAAGAAAATAAAAAAGACAGTACTAGGAATTTTAGGTTTCAGCATATTGACGCTTGGGCTGGGGTTTGGGGCGAACTCGGCAGTTTTTGCGACATTGAGAAAAACTGAATTAGCTGATAGAAATATCGTGCTTTCGGGGATTGTAAAAGAAAAATCTGAACAGGATTCTGGGGTGGATGGTAGTGAAAATATGATGGGGAATGAAAATTCTGATGGCAAAAATACTGGTGGTAAGAGTTCAGAAAAAGTAATCTCTGAAGGCGAAGTATTGGAGGGTGAGGTGCCAGAAGGAGAGCTCGAGGCAACTGATGAGGATGAGGGGGAATTAGATGAAAAGGAAATTTCAGAAGTACCAGTGTTGGGTCAGGTCGGTCAAACTTTGAAGGATTTTTGGTGGATTTTGGCAATTTTAGGGGGATTAATTAGCTTTCTTCTAGTCTTCTTGTTTATCAAAAAGAAAGGAAAACGAAATATTCACCACTTACAATAGTAATTATTTCTCGCAAAATAAATTCTCATTTTTTCTCTCAAAATGAGTGGTGAAACGAAGAAAGTGTACCTTAAAAATAACTAATCTTGGACAAGAATACTCGGAACTCGGGTATTCTTGTTTTTCCTTGGATATGATAAGATAGGGGTATGGAAAGCTGTTATGTTTTTTTAGCATTCGTCTGTGGCTGGTTTATCGCACAGTTTTTCAAACTAATTGTGTTTGTAATTAAAACTCGCGGCAAGGCGAAATTTTCGGAAGTACTATATTATATGATGAAATCTGGTGGAATGCCGTCTGGTCATACAGCGAGTTTTTCGGCGGTGACTGGAACGATTGGTTTTTTGTCTGGTTTTAATTCGACGGTGTTTGCCCTGGCAGTCTGTATGACTTCGATTTTGATTTATGATGCGACCAACGTGCGTCATTCGGTGGGGGAACACGGTGAAATTATTAATCAGTTAATCGATGAGAAGAACTTGAAGCTAAATGATACAGAAAAACTTGCACATCTACGCGTAGTGGAAGGTCATACGGTGCCGGAAGTGGTGGCCGGATTGATTTTAGGTATATTAATTTCTATTGTAATTAACTTTCTATTAATTAAATAACTAGGGAATTAATGGGCGAAATCGAGCGATAAAACGGGAAGAAAGAACGGAAAAAGCGCAAAATTAGCTGAAAATTAAAAAATCTTAAAAAATCTTGCAAAATTGTGTTGACATTTATTATTTTCTCATCTATTATAGAAACATCCTCATGAGCAAACGGGAAACCAAATGAACATGAGGGACGAATTTTAACAATTCAGTTGTGCAATTATTAAAATAGATTTATTTCTATTTTTATCATCGTCAGTTAATTTATGAATATTTGAGTTTTCAAATTTAAAATTCAAGGTCTTAGGACCTTTAATGGAGAGTTTGATCCTGGCTCAGGATGAATGCTGGCGGCATGCCTAATACATGCAAGTCGAGCGGTAGCATGGCTTCACCGTTTCCTTGACTCACTTGGCCTTATGCGAGTGGATAGATTCGAGGGAACCGTGAAGCTGATGACGAGCGGCGGACGGCTGAGTAACGCGTGAGAACATACCCCAAAGTGAGGGATAACTAGTCGAAAGATTAGCTAATACCGCATGTGATCTTTGGATTAAAGCATTTATGCGCTTTGGGAATGGCTTGCGTACGATTAGATAGTTGGTGAGGTAAAGGCTCACCAAGTCGACGATCGTTAGATGGTTTGAGAGGATGATCATCCAGACTGGGACTGAGACACGGCCCAGACTCCTACGGGAGGCAGCAGTAGGGAATCTTTCACAATGGGCGAAAGCCTGATGGAGCAATGCCGCGTGCAGGACGAAGGCCTTCGGGTTGTAAACTGCTTTTATAAGCGAGAAATATGATGGTAACTTATGAATAAGGATCGGCTAACTACGTGCCAGCAGCCGCGGTCATACGTAGGATCCGAGCATTATCCGGAGTGACTGGGTGTAAAGAGTTGCGTAGGTGGCAAGGTAAGTAGATAGTGAAATCTGGTGGCTCAACCATTCAGACTATTATCTAAACTATCTAGCTCGAGACTGTTATGGGTAACTGGAATTTCTAGTGTAGGAGTGAAATCCGTAGATATTAGAAGGAACACC
>CBDEYN010000034.1:0-4575 GCA_965245025.1 uncultured Candidatus Saccharibacteria bacterium
AATAATAATATAAGTTTAAGTAATCTGAATATTTCTTCATTTAACACAGGTAATGTTACGGATATGGCATATATGTTTGCGGGTGTTGAGAAAATCACTTCACTCAATTTGTCTCACTTTGATACTGGTAATGTTGTATATACATCCGGCATGTTTCATGGTATGTCTAATCTAGTAAATTTAGATATTAGCCATTTTAATACGTCAAAGGTTCAGACAATGGGAAATATGTTCTCTAATTTGCCAAAAATAAAGACTATCGACATTTCGTCGTTCAGTACAGAAAGTCTAACTAGCGTTAAAGAAATGTTTTTACTTGCGGATGGCTTAACCGATAGTCTGGAAAGAATCTATGCTAGCAGGGATTTTAACCTTTCTCAAATAGAAAATGGGGAAGATTCTAATATTTTTACTAATCGTAGAAAACTCAGAGGGGGTAACGGTTCGTCTCTGTCAAACCCAGCAGACGCTGATAAGTCTTGGCTTCGTATCGATCGTCCGGGCGCTCCAGGTTATTTTACTCAGAAATAGAATACTTTAAATATCCCTTATAAGAAAATAAAATCTCTGACTTTTTGATTCATTCAGGACTCCAGAGACTCAGAAGTCCAGAGGTCACCGCTCTAATTTTGTGGTATAATAAAGAAAAACTAACCAGGAGTGTTTATGGCAAAATTAGAAGATATTGTCAGCTTATGTAAACGTAGAGGATTTATTTTCCAAGGCTCCGATGTCTACGGCGGTATGGCTGGTACTTGGGATTTTGGCCCACTCGGCGTTAGTTTAAAGAAAAAGCTCAAAGATCTTTGGTGGCAATATTGGGTGGAAAATCGTAATGATATGTATGGTGTCGATGCGGCTATTATTATGAACCCACGTACCTGGGTCGCCTCTGGTCACGCCGCTACCTTTTCCGATCCTTTGGTTGAATGTAAATCTTGTCATGGCCGTTTTCGTGCCGATAAATTAGCTAAGACCGCTGAGGGTCATGATCTTTCCACCGAAATCACTGGTGAAGAACTCATTAAGGCTCGTATAAAATGCCCTACCTGTGGCAAAATCGAATGGGGTGAAGTCAAACCATTCAATATGATGTTTCAGACTCACGTTGGCGCTGTTGCTGATAATAGTTCCATCGCTTATCTTCGCCCAGAGACCGCTCAAGGTATTTTTACGAATTACAAGAACGTGGTCGACACGATTTACCCAGACCTACCATTTGGTTTAGCTCAGCAAGGTAAGGCTTTCCGTAATGAAATTTCGCCACGCGACTTTATTTTCCGTTGCCGCGAACTCGAACAGATGGAAATTGAATATTTCGTCAATCCAAAAGATTGGGAACGTATCTTTGACGAACTTCTCGCTGATGTACATGACTTCCTAGAGAATGTAGTGAAACTGCCAGCTGAGAAAATTCATGAATACGATGTCCCAGCCGCCGATCGCGCCCACTACTCTAAGCGCACTATTGACCTTGAATTTGATTATCCAATCGGCTGCGAAGAATTGATGGGTATTGCTTATCGTACCGATTTTGATCTTGGCAATATTGAGCGTGAATCGAAGAAAAGCATGGTTTACCGTGACAAACGCACTGGTGAAACTTTTGTGCCTCACGTCATCGAGCCATCTTTTGGTGTCGAACGTTTGATTATGGCTGTACTTTCGAGTGCTTATCACGAAGACGAAACTAGTGACGAAAAGCGTATCGTTTTGCAGCTCCCAGAACATCTTGCCCCATATCATTTCTGCGTTTCGCCTTTGCTTAAGAATAAGCCAGAACTAGTGGAAAAAGCTAAGTCTGTCTATGCTAAACTTCGTGAGAAGTATGGCAATGTCACTTGGGATGATTCTGGTAATATCGGTAAGCGTTATCACAAGCAGGATGAAATCGGTACGCCAAAATGTGTGGTTGTAGACTTCGATACCCTTGAAGATGATACTGTGACCGTTCGTGATCGCGACACTATGGCTCAAACTCGCGTAAAAATCTCAGATCTCTAAAATAAAAAGAGGTAAAATAAAAAGAGGCCTTCGGGTCTCTTTTTTATTTAAGTTCGCTGAATTCCGGACGAATTTTAGCCTCGAATAAGACAATCGGCACCTTCGGCGGTGGCGTGAAATCTGTTGGTCTCAGTGGGTAGCGAATTTTTGTCGTGTAATATTTATTCAAAATATATCCCAGCTGGCTCGTGTAGTGGCGGTCAGAAAGGATTAATTTTAAAGCCAATTGTTTTTGTAAAATCAAGTAAATGGCTTTCGGGGGATTTTTTAGGCCTTTTTCAATAATTTGTCCGTTTTGATTCTCGAGATTTAGTAGTTTATAAAAGACTTCCGCCGATAGGGAAAAGGGCGGATTAGAGAAAACTTTATAATTTGTAAAATCGAAATTCACTTCTCGAAAATCTTCGCGCACTAGCTTCACATTCTCGAGGTTTTGTTCCTTCAGGTTGGCTTGCAGTTTTCTGAAAGTTTCCGGATCTTTTTCGATAGCGTAAACTAACCCACATTTTTTGGAAAGTGCCGCGGTAATCACACCGCTCCCCGCGCCAATCTCTACCACCGTGTCGCGGCGTTTTAAATTACTGTGTCCGATTAACATGAGCGCAAGTCGAACATTTTTCAAAAAATGCTGGTCCAGTAGGTAATTACGGCTAGGCATTTTTACCTCCTAGAATTTGACGCGCTTTCTTTAAAATTTCGTTTTCCGCAAAATAATTTTTTACCAGGGAATTGCCGAAAAGTAGCCAAACTTCATTAATCTTTTCTCGGCGCTCCTTCGATAATTCACGATAATTTTTCATGAGTTTTGGCGCATATTTTTGCCAATTTCGCATCAAACTCACCGGCTCTTCTACATCAGATTTTTCGAAAACTTCGAAAATCCCATCCATGAAAAATCTTAGTTCTTCCGGCGAAGCAGAGGCGAGAAAATCATCCACCGTCTTATTTAGAATGTCGCTTAATTTGGTATTTTTGGCACGGCAGAAATGATCGTCTTTAATTTCCCAAGTATAAATATCATGTTGATAGAGATTTTTTGCCTTGCTTCTAACCACCACGACTTTTTCTTTGTGGGTTAAAAGTCGCCCGATTACCGATCCCTCGGGAATATAACTCACGATTTTTGGTAAAATCTTAATCGCCCCCGCGTCTCTATTAAGTAACTCATCTCTTAGTCCCGGCCCATCGTAGTTTAAGACTTTTAGGATCCTTTTTTGCAGTCGATCTGGCGCCATAATTGCTGAATAAATTGATAAATTACCGCCTTTCGAGTGTCCACCAAGGTAAAAATTTTTGTAAAAATAGCGGTGCGAAATATTTTTTAAGTATTCTAGCGCTTCTTTTTGGGCTGGAATCTCTGACAGAAACGACATATTAAAATCTTCTTTCCAGCCAAAAAGCGTCCCATCCGTGCCAAAAAAGGAAACATACATGGTGAAGAAATTAATCTGAATCGTCACCGCCGAAAACTGTTTTTCGAGTTGCTTATTATTTTTTCGCACAAAAAATCCCACTTTCAAATTCTGAAAGCGTGGACTTTCTCCCAGTAGTTGAATGAATTTCTCGTCATCGGGCCAACCAAAAGCAGAAGTTGGTAAATCCTTCATTGCTTCGGCAATTTCGGAGATTTTAAAATTTCGTTTAGTTAAATCAAGCTGTCTTTTAATTTTATGAAATGGCAAATAAGAAATTCGCGCAAAAGCCAGCTCGTCCAGCTCGGTAATCTCGGAAGTTTTCGAGATTCGTTTCTGATTATCCTTGAGGTAGTCTAGAATATTATTTGCATTCATAGTTATTATATTAATACTATTTTACAGTTTTTATGATGATTCTGTAAAATATGAGTATTTTTGTATATAAAAAGGAAGTTCCTGCGGTAGGAGCATACTGCCCCGTGCTGGAACTTCATTGCTTTTATATTATCAAATTAAAGAACTTATGTCAATAATTTGTCCATGTTTGGTAACAAAAATAAGATTGCCAATTTGCTTTTGTTCTTGAGCCTTTTTTATTAAAAAAGATCTAAGTTTATCGTCCCTCAGTCCCTTTATCCTAGACGAGTCGAAAATAATATTTTTAGACTGTTTCAGTGCGCGCTTGATATTACGCTCTAATTTGTCGGGTTTATTAGTAAAAGGAGATTTTAATTCGTGGGCTATTCCATCCAATAAGAAATCCGCCGTACTAATATTTGCTTCAGGCAAAAATTCAACATTATGTCCAGCCATAGCTAAAATATCGGCAATTCTAAGTTCGTGCGGCCAGGGTTTGCGTCCGCCTGGTATTATAATTTTACCTCGGTTATTTTTTCTGACCATTAAATATATTATAACGCGTGGGCACAAAAAATGGTGGTTCCGACTGGACTTGAACCAGTGACACAAGGCTCTTCAGGCCTCTGCTCTACCAACTGAGCTACAGAACCACTTCCCTAAATTATAGCATAGTGCGTGGTATAATTAAAGTATGAAAAAGATAAATACTGCCCCAATTTCTGGCATGCAAGAGCTTTTACCTCGCGAGCAAGCCATTTTTGATCAAATAAAATCGCAAATTATGCAGGTTTATCAT
>CBDEYN010000035.1:0-4543 GCA_965245025.1 uncultured Candidatus Saccharibacteria bacterium
TTTTGGCGCAGTATAGCTTGGTGCTGGGGCTGGATGCGCACTAGATTGTGGTGATTCTTTTACTGCGGATTTGTTAGTGTCTCCAGCGCAAGTGTTTTCTGCCCAAAGACCACGCTTATTGTTCTCTGCATCTTTTTGGGCATTCTTAAACTGATTTTGATATTTATGCGGAGTATTATAGGTGTATTCGTGACCATAACCATCATAAATCATTTTATATGCTACATTTGTCCTATCATCAAGAAAGATATAAAGTAAAAGACGCCCGTACTTATCTCGTTCACCTTGTGTCGGATCTTGTTCGATATATACATTTTTCCCATTCACCAACTCACGCATTCTCTGACTGGCTTCCTGACCAAAACACTGAACCGGTTTTCTAGGGTCTTTGGTTTCAGGTGTGTCTAGACCAATCATGCGAATTCTTTCAGTCTTGCCGTTAATTACTAAATCTATAGTATCGCCATCGATTACGTTTGCTACTGAATACATGCTAGTCTTAGTCACCGCGTTCGAAGCGGATGCGGACTTTAGGGCATTTTTTACAGAATTTAGACGGTCCTGATATTTTCCTTTAAGTTCATCTGGTAGAGAGCTAAGGGATTGTTCGATTTTTGTAATATTTTCATCTAAAGGATTACTTTCAGCCTCATCTAAAGATTTTTCAACGCGAGAGATAGCTTCTTCTAATTTTTCTTTATCGTAAGATTCCTTGGTTTGACGGTTAAGTCCTACAGCTTTAGTTGTCGATCTCTTACCGTCAGTGACCGAGATATTGGTTGTACTTTTACCTTCAGCTATGTCTTTTAGCTCATATTCAAATTCCCCGATATGGTTGCGAAGATTCTGTACGGCGACATCTTGTTCTGCTACCTTGAGTTTTACGAATTTACTAATACCAGAAATTTTGCCAATTAGAACTTTTGAATGTTCAGTATAATTTAACGTATACTCATCTGAAACCTCCATAATTTGAATTGGCGTGTTATTACGATCAAGTCCCACCTGGTCCGTTAAGTCAATAGTAAAATTTATGCCAAAAATGGCAATGATTATTATAAAAATACAAATAATCATTTTATTTCTATCTCCCATGTTTTTTCACTACATATTGCTCTTAGTGTATATTGCGTTAATTATATCATGTCTGTTATAAAACGATTTATGGTCTTGTTCGTTCGTGTTATAATATAAATATATTAACAAAAAGGAGGAATATGAAAAAATCTACTGGTCATTTTGTTCTCGGTGCTATATTTGGTATGGCTCTTGGTGCGATTGCTGGGGTTCTTTCTGCTCCAAAGTCTGGCAAAGAAACTCGTGCTGAAATTAAGGCCAAAGGTGGCAAAATCTACCACGATCAAAAAGAGAATCTAGGCAAGATTTATCACGAACAGAAAACTAATTTTGGAAAATTTAAGCAAAAATTTGCAAAGAAAGCTGCTGAGATCGAAGACGAGATTGTAGAACCTGTCGAAGATGCAGTTTCTGATTTAACCGACGACACTGAGGAGTAAATGTCGGCGCCCGCAGAGGCCTCTCCATCTACCGAGGCAAATAACGACGATTTTTTGAAGTTTTGCGAAGAAATTGATTCACCGGGACACATTTTGTCTCCGGCGGATTTTGTGCATTTGCATAACCATACGCATTACTCACTTCTTGATGGTCTGACCAAGGTTCCAGATCTCATTAAGTATGTCAAAGAAACCGGCATGCAAGCCGTAGCCGTCACCGATCACGGTACCATGTCGAGCTTGATCGAACTTTATAAGGAAGGCCAATCTGCGGGTATTAAGCCGATTCTCGGACTCGAGGCCTATGTGGCGGCTAGAAATCGTACCGATAAGGATCCCGCGCATGATAAGGTGCGTTATCACATCACCTTGCTCGCTATGAATGATCAGGGGTTTGAAAATCTCTGTCGTCTCGCCACCGAAGCGGAAATTAATGGTAAATATTATAAACCTCGTATTGACCATGAAATTATGGAAAAATACAACGAGGGAATTATTTGTCTCTCGGGTTGTGCTAGCTCGGAAATCTCCGTGCGCCTAAAAAATGGCGACATCGATGGTGCCAGAAAACTGGTTGATTGGTATAAAGAAGTTTATAAGGATCGTTTTTATCTCGAGATGCAGGATCATGGCCACCCCGAGTCGCCAACTCACTGGGATGTTCAAGACCGCATTAATCGAGGCTTACAACAAATCGCCAAGGAAACTGGTTTACCACTGGTCGTGACCTGTGACGGGCATTATCTGAAACACGAAGACCAGGATGCTCATGAAATTCTCCTCTGTATCGGTACAGCGGCCAATCTTTCCGACCAGAACCGTATGACTTTGAAGGATTTTCAGCTTCACGTCATTCCCCCGCAAGAAATTATTGATCGTTGGGGTAAAGATTACCCTGACGCCATTAAAAACTCTCGCAAGATTGCCGAACGTTGTGACGTCGACATGAAACTCGGGCGTATCCTGATTCCGAAGTTTCCCGTGCCAGAAGGTGAGACCGATAAAACTTATCTCGATAAGTTGGTTTTTCGTGGCCTGGCTTTTCGCTATGGCGGTAAAACTCAGGAAGAGGTACAAGATTGGTCGGTTGAAGAATGTCGCAAACTATTATCTCCAGAAATTCTTGAACGTATCGATTATGAATTAAGCGTTGTCGACCGTATGGGCTACAATGGTTACTTCTTGATCGTCCAAGACTTCATTATGTGGGGTAAGACTAAGCGTATTATTTACGGCCCAGGTCGTGGCTCGGCTGCCGGCTCTATTCTAGCTTACGCTTTGCGTATCACCGAGCTTGATCCGATGAAATATGGTCTTCTCTTCGAGCGTTTCTTGAATCCGGACCGTATCTCGATGCCGGATATTGATACCGACATTCAGGATACTCGTCGTGATGAAGTAATTGAGTATTGTACGGAAAAATACGGTAAGGATCGCGTGGCCAACATCGTCACCTTCGGTAAAATGATGGCTAAAAACGCCGTGCGTGATGTTGCGCGTGTGCTCGAAGTTCCTTATGCGGAGGCTGACCGTATTGCCAAACTCGTGCCAGACCCGGTGATGGGCCACCATGTCAAATTAACTGACGCGATTAAGACCGCACCCGACCTCAAGCACGAATATGAACACAACCCGGTCGCTAAGCGTGTAATTGATTACGCTTCCAAGCTCGAGGGCACTATTCGCTCTCACGGTGTGCATGCCTGTGGTGTAGTGATTGCGCCGGATGAATTGGTCAAATTCTTACCACTCGAAGTTTCCGCTAAGGGTCCACTAGCCACGCAGTATCCTTCGACTCAGGTCGAGGAATTAGGCCTTCTTAAGATGGACTTTTTGGGTCTTTCTAACCTTTCGGTAATTAATAATGCCTTGCGTATGATCCGTAAGGTGTATCACGATGACGTCGATCTCTATAGTATTCCACTCGATGATCAAAAATCTTATGAACTTCTACAACGCGCCGAAACCACAGGCGTTTTCCAGCTTGAATCGGCCGGTATGAAACGCTATTTGAAAGATCTTCGTGCCAGTAGCTTTGAAGATATCATCGCTATGGTGGCCCTTTATCGTCCGGGCCCGATGCAGTTTATTGATTCCTTTATTCGTCGTAAGCACGGGGAAGAACCGATTACTTATCTTCACCCTGGTCTCGAGAATGCTTTGAAATCTACTTACGGTATTTTGATTTATCAAGAGCAGTTCATGCAGATCTCCAAGGAATGGTGTGGCTTTACTGGTGGTCAGGCAGATACTCTGCGTAAGGCCGTAGGTAAAAAGAAGGTCGACCTGATGAATAAGGTGAAGCCAGAGTTTATTAAAGGTGCTCAAGAGGTGGGTGGTGCCACCGAGGAACAGGCGGAAACTTTCTGGTCGCAGTTGCTCGACTTCGCGAACTACTGTTTTAACAAGTCTCACGCCGCGTGTTATGGTTTGGTGGCTTATTGGACCGCATATCTTAAGGCGCATTATCCAGACGCCTTCATGGCCGCACTAATGACCTCTGATATGCGCTGGACTGATCGTCTAGCTATCGAAATCGCTGAGTGTAAGCGCATGGGGATTAAGGTGCTAGGTCCAGATATCAATCAGTCTTATTCTGACTTTGGTATCGTCGGTGGCGAAAATACCATTCGTTTCGGTCTAGCTGCGATTAAAAGTATGGGTAAGGCCTTAGTGGAAGATATTGTCATTCCTGAGCGCGATAAAAATGGACCCTTCAAGTCGGTCTGTGATTTCGCGGCACGTGTCGACGGTTCCAAATTTAATAAAAAATCTTGGGAGTCCGCGATTAAAACCGGCGCCTTCGACCGCTTCCATAATCGTACCGACCTTTTGTTTAATCTCGAAGATATTCAAGCCTATGGTGCCAAAGTCCAAAAAGACAAGGCCTCTGGCCAAACTGACCTCTTCGGGATGATGGGCGATGCCGGCTCGATCCCAGAACCAGTTATTCAACCATCACCAACTCAAGTTTCTGAAAAAGACCAACTTCTCTGGGAGCGTGATTTGATGGGTCTTTATCTTTC
>CBDEYN010000036.1:0-4514 GCA_965245025.1 uncultured Candidatus Saccharibacteria bacterium
TTCTTCGTTTATTCACATAAAAATCTTTCTGTTGATTTTGAAATTTAAAATATTTATCTCTTATTTTAGCACAAAAAGAATAATAATTAAAAACCGACCCACCACTTGATTCTTTTTAGTTTTTGATGTGTAATAACACTAAATAACGAAGTATACCCCATGGAAGAACTTACTTATAAATATTATAGAAAGAATAAAAGTAAAAATATTTACCTAGTCATACATGGTGGTGGGCCAGTTGGCGTAGAAACAGATTTTATCTCCGCCATTTTCGATACAATCGCTAAAACCCATAACAGTGCGCTATGTTTCAATTTTCCATATTGTGAACGTATGGAAGAAAGCTCTAGTGGCCCTGATTTGTTAGAAGAAGTGTCAACTCTCAAACAAGTCATCGATTTTATTCACGCAGAAGGTTATGAACATATCACAATTATTGCCAAATCACTCGGCGGGATCATCTCCAGTTACTATTTCGCAAAATACCCAGACAAATCTATATGTCTCATTATCTTAGGCTATATTCCAAACGAAGTAAAGCAAAACGCAATTTCAGACAATCTAAAATTGGTTATACAGGGTGAAAATGATCGCTTTGCGGCGCCATCCGAAGTCCAAAAAATTGTCGGCAATAAAGTATCTGTAATTGAAATAAAAAACGCCGACCATAGTTATCAAAATCACAACAAAGAACCGATTCATCAAAAAGAAGTACTTAATCATCTAGTTAATTGGATCTAATTTCTTTTAAAATTAACGATCAAAAAAGGTCAATCTCAAATAAAGAAGACCCAATAATATCATTTACAACCAATGTAATTTCGAAAAATACACTTGGTGGGCGAAGTGGGAATCGAACCCACACTCCATTGCTGGAACTAGATTTTGAGTCTGGCGCGTCTACCAATTCCGCCATTCGCCCATAGAGAAATTTTATCATATTTATAGAGTATTTCCAATAACTCTGTTATAATATTTTTATGAATTCTGTAACTGGTGGGCAATCTACAGAGGATAAGCAACGTCAAACCGTCGCCGATCTCGCTCGAAAAAAAGTCATGGAAGCCTTTCATCAAGGTGAAAATTCTGTTGCCAACCAAAATCTGGCCAACGTCGCACCTACGCGCGTGATTTCTTCTACCGAATATAATCAAAAACTCGCAAGCACTCCACCAGCCACTTCTGTCAACTCAGCTACCACTAAACCATCGAAAAACTCTTTATTTAATTTAATCTCCAAGGCACAGAAAAAACTAAAAGATCTCACCCAGACTACCGAAACTTACGCCAAAAATTCTTTCAAACATCCATCTACTGAAGTTTCAAAGCTCCAAACCTCCACTAACGCGACTACCAATCAGCCGTCCCTCACCGATCGCCCAGTTTATCAAAATTTTGCCACACAAAAAACCGCTACCACGGGCAATCCATTCCGCCGCACTTATCAAATCCAAACCGGCATCAACCGTTATAATCCATATCAAAATCAAAGCTCAGTTAATCAGACTTTCAATGGCCAAACTCCCGCAAGTTCAAATAACATCGCAGGGAATTACACCATAAATCAGTCCTACGCCACCCAGCCAAATACCCAAAATAATTCACAATATAATTACCAAACTCAACCTACTGGCGGTGAAATTGGCTCACTCAAACAAGCCCCAATCAATATGAACCAAAAAATGGATTGGCAAAACTACCACAGCGCTTGGCAAAACTACTATCAAAAATATTACAGCGAATATTATGCCAAAGCCGCCAAATCCTATGTGGAAACCGAAAAAACTGAATTAAATAATCAGTACGAAAAACGTAATCAAATTGGTCAACTAGCTCTCGATAGTCAAAAAAGACTGCTCGAAAATCTCAAAAATCCAAAGCCTAAAAATCTCGAGACCACAGAACAAAATTCAGAAACCCCCCAAGCCAAATCCACCGAAACTCCTCCTTCGCTCGAATCAATTCATGTTAAAACCATCGAAGCTACCTTAAAAGAACACATTCAGAAAAAAGCCAGCAGCAGCTTCCAGCTCTCTAAAAAACATCGCAAATTCATCCCGATTTTCGCCGGAGTTTTCACCGTCCTTTTCATCCTGTTCTTGCAATATAACCGCCTAATCTTCGCTCCGATTATGGCCTATATCGCTCCCGGAAATTCTAATGACACCGAAATCACCGCCATTGATCCGACTATTACTACTGCCCCGACCGCCGAACCGAAACTCATTATTCCGAAACTCAATATCGACGTTCCAGCGCACTTTAACATTGCCAATGACACTGCCACTATTGATAACGCAATGAATCATGGCGTAGCCCAATTTAAAATCCCTGGCGCCGATGCACTACCAGGTCAAGTCGGCAACCTCGTGATTTCTGGTCACTCCGCCGGTGATATTTATAGTAATAACCAATACAAATTTATCTTCTCCGGCCTCGAGCGTCTGCAAGATAATGACCTCATTTACGTCAACTACAATTCCGTTCGTTATACCTACAAGGTTACTAAGAAGCAAACCGTCGAACCAACTGATGTAGCCGCATTAGTTTACCCAACTAGTAAACCAATTCTCACTCTCATCACCTGTACTCCACTCGGTTCCGACCGTTACCGCCTATTAGTGACAGCCGAACAAGTTAGCCCTACCTACGAAGAAAAAGCCGTCTCTACTCCGACCAACACTGATTCTACTACCGCTTTACCAGGGAATAACACCTCTTCCGAATTGCCAGCCAACGAAAAACCATTCTTTCAAAAAATCTGGGGCTTCCTCACCAATAACCATTAGAGGCTAAACAAAAAAATAGACCCCCTCGGGTCTATTTTTAGCATCAGCATTATATTTAATTAAACCCAAAGAGCCCACCCATTTCATAAGAAATAGACCTGATTCCAGGTCTATTTCTTATTTAGTCTTAGAATAGCTTATCTCGCTTAATTTGTAGGCCATTCTCACTCGTTCCCACATAGTAGAGGTAACGATTATTATGATTAATCACCGCGTCGAATCCGTCAGCCACCTTTTCCAAAATCGTACGCTGATTGTCGTGGTCAAAATCATAAACTTGCATCTTGCCATCCACCACATCAAACATCAAATAATAATCTAATTGTCTGATCGTATTATTCTGGTGCTCGAATTGCAAAAGCTCCATCAATTCCAGATTCACCAGCATCACCTTATTGCCGCTCACCCCCATGAAGAATTCACCATTTGCGGAAGTATAAAATTCTGACGGCACCGCCTCTAAAGTTTTTTCCAAGGCCAAGTTTAAGCTAATGTTTTCACTATCATGATTTGGATAATCATCCGCACTATAAACCCGTAGATTTTGGCCAATTATCGTATTGAGGTATTTTTCGCCATAAAATTCGGTTAGGTTCACGAAAATTTGATTTAGCCCCACCGATTCATCGACTTCGTCAATCTTAATTTCGCCCGTATCTCTCAATTTGAAAATACTAATTACAAACTTTTTGTCCGCATTTAATTTCTTCACAAAGGCAAGTTCCGAACCATACATCGAAAACTTTGCCACATCTGTTACTATAGTTTCGTAAATAATTTTCTCGTTCAAATTCACTTCACGAATCTTCCCATCAATCAGCATCATCAAACGCGTGGCTTGCCCATCAGAAATTTGCACTTCCGAAATCACATAACCATTCTTCGCCTTTTCTGTTTTTGTAAAAGTCTCAGCTTCTTTAGCTTCAAGTTTCTTTTCTTGGACTATTTTTTCAATATCTTTATCCGTATAACCGCTGATTACTTTAGTTAAATTCACGCTCTTAGTAGCTTCTTTAAAATTCAACAGCAACCACTCTGAAGCCTCGCCCGAAACTAGATTCACTACCGCTTTTTCGCTATTTTCATTCCAAATAATTTTCTTTAAACTACCAGTAAATTTCCCGTTCGACACGAAACTCGTATAATTCGTCACGTCAAATTCTGAAGTAGTAGTATCGCCTTCCAAATTCGTCACATACTTAAATTTTGGTGATTCTTTCAAACCATAGAGAATCGCCCGGTGATTCGTCGCCGTCTCAAAAAAGCTCAAATCTTTTTCCGTCGCCAAGACTTCCGTCTCTCGAGACTGTTTAAATAATCTTGGGTATTTTAAGCGTAAGAGCTTACCAGCCGTAATCGAAATTTTCTTACTCCAGGTATCATATCCGTCTTTCCTTAAAACAATTTCATGTTCACCAGCCGAGAGTAATTTCGAAATATTAGTCTCCGCAATTTCGCGGCCATCCGCCACCACTTTGGCGCCTGTAGGTAAAGATTCCGCCTGCACCATGCCGTATTGCTCAAACTCTAGTTTACGATTTAATCGCCAGCCTTTTACTACCGCCACTAAAATAAATACCATGAAAATCACGGCAAAAAATGAAATTACATCTACTATAACTACGCGAATTAACTGATTTCGCTTTTCTTTATCAAAATCCATATTGTCAGCATTATAACACACCAACCTCTATAAAAAATCAAACATAATCACTATTGATTTGC
>CBDEYN010000037.1:0-3880 GCA_965245025.1 uncultured Candidatus Saccharibacteria bacterium
ATTTTAATATCGTCGTAATGCACTTCTTTCGGCGGATCGTAGCGCAACATCATGGCTTGATAACCACTGTTCGAAATCAAGAAGAAATCGACGCCGTCGCCATTGACATTGAAACGATCAGTGAGATCCTTAATCGTGCTACGTGGAGTTTGAGAGGTAACGAGGAATTGATATGGTTCCCCGGCACCACCTTTTTGCAAAGGCAAAACGTAGTCGCTATGCATTTTAGCAATATCAATTAGGCCAAATACCAGAGGTAGGCGCTCTTCAAGTGGGCGCATATCGAGGTATGGAATATTAAGGGTCAGCGAACGGCGAGAGGTGGCCTCTTCCTCATTTTCACGCCTGGCTGCCTGGATTTGTGCTTCATTCATTTGCTTAATTATAACATAAGCAGGTTCAAAATTTAGGTAGATTAACAGATTAGACAAGGGGGTAAAAATAAGTTATAATATATTTGTCTTGTTTGACAAGAGTAACTTAAAATTGACATTTTTTCAAAGGAGGGGAACATGAAAAAGAAAGATGCTGATCTGGTGGATTTTAATGCCGACCTAAGCAAACTCATCAATTACGCAAAAGAAATGGTGAATCAGATGCAGGCTTTTGTCTACTATACGGATGGTTTGCGACAAAAACTGCGGGCGCTCGACGATAATTATCGTTCGTCGCTGCACATGAAGGACGTTTACGAGCCGGATGAATTGAAAGCCTACGAAGAGCTCAGCCGCTACATGCAGATAATTTACTATACGGTGCCGCGCCTGAAGCAGAACCTTAGTAAAGTGAAGGATTCGATTAATTTCATCAACCAAGTAATCCGACCTGATCATTTTTTAAATTATTGGATCTTAATCGGTGAAGATTTGACTGCTGCCGTGAAATTATTTCTAGATTACGATCAGTTTTTGGCGAAGGCGCTGAATATTGAGTTAATTCATAATGCAGTACTGGTTTATTCTTCCAAGTTGGCACAGCGTGAAGGTGAATCGATTAATGAAGAGACCGAGCGGGAATGGATTGACGTAAGTCTTAATTCCCTAGCCCAAGCTTATACGGCTTTTTCGGAATTAGTGAATCATTTTAGCGATTTCCAGAAGATAAATATTAAATATCGACCGACGGAATCAAAAATTCTCAGCACGTCGCCGTTTTCAATTGAACTGGGCGGACATTGGAATGTAATTATTAACGAATCGAAGATGCCACCAGTGAAGACTTGTGATACCTATGTGGCGCAGCCGAAAATTAATGAACAGCGGAGCAAGATTCGTAATCTGAAAGATTATTACCAGGAACAATTTCTCACACGCAAAGTGCAAATGAAGATGGCGGGCCTGGTGGATACAGAGCGTGTGTTTACGTTTGATACTAAGATGGTTTGGATTATCTCTAGTGTCAAAGATGCGATCGATGAAACCTTGAAACAGGCGGACACGATGGGCGCGCTTCTGGTTATCAACGATCTGGTTTCTGAGATTTCCGCAAGTATCGGACGAAAAAGCGACTTGCCATTAATTTTTAAAATTACGCAAAATCTAAAGAAAACAATCTGATTAATTCAAGTTCTGAACTTACATAAAATTTAGAAAATAATCTGATTAGTTCAAGTTCTGAAAAATTTGTCAAAAAGGGACGCCGCTTCGCGTCTCTTTTTTCTTGCGAAGATGCAAAGAGCCCGGGTGATGTTTTTCGCGTCTCTTTTTTCTTGCGAAGTGTTGCACTTGAGATGTTAACTCAGGTTTTTTCTTGCGAGAGAGCGAAGATATGCTATAATATTTAAAATATCTTACTAATTCTGCATGGAGAAAATATGGCAGTTAAAAAGAAAAAGATTGTGATTTCTAAATTGAATCGTAATAACAATCACAAGCACAGCGAAAAGCGCAAGCGCAACAAATAAGAAAATAACCTCTGATGAGGTTATTTTTTCTGGCTGGTACGGGAATAGAATGTTATAACCCAAACAAGAAGAGGCTGTCGAATTTTTGAAAGGCCTACTGAAGTTTGAGTAGAAGATTAGATTAATCTAGGTAAGGCTTGTCGCTGAAATATTCCATGAGATCCTGGCAAGGTCCACCTTGGATAGTATCGCCGTTATCGGCAAAATCGTCACCACAAGTAAGCTCGCCATCGTCGAGGTCGCAGCTATTAAGATTACATTCATTGAGATTACAGACAGCGGCGGATTCATTGGGGTAGACTGTGACAGATTCGATAGAATCTGGGTTAAAAGTAGAATCATTGTAATCCGAATCATAGAGTACTTCATTGTTACTGAGCTTTGAAGTGTAATCGGTGGTTAATTGAGCTTCGTCGATCTGCGAAACGTAATCGGCAAAATTTTGGTTTTCTTCGTTCATTACTTTTATTATAAACTATATCGCTTCGGCAAAGAGAAAATAAAAAAAGAGCCGGCTGGCTCGATTTTGTTTGGTACACCCGGGGGGATTCGAACCCTCGACCCTCTGTTCCGAAGACAGATGCTCTAATCCGCTGAGCTACGGGTGCAAACGAAGAGATTAAAAATAAATTTATTTATTTTTAATCGATGAGTGCCGCACACGAATGGCGGAGCCATACGGGTGCAAGTGAGGTTTTCCCTCTCTTTAATTTTACCACAGAATAAAAAATACGCCGAGTGAGTCTCGACGTATTTGGTTTTTCAAAGGGCAATTAATAGATTGGTTAATTGCTTAAGGTTAGAATTTGAAGTAAGATCCGGAAGCTTAGAAACTTCCTCGAAGGTGGCTGCAATATGTTCTAACGGAATATATTTAATTTTGCAGCCAGAGAAAAGTTGTTCATTTTCAAGCTCTTGAGCTTGCAATTCTTCGGCATCCTCAATAAGGCTGCCATCGGTTTCATAATTTAAAAATTCTTGATATCTTTGCTCAGCGAGCAGCATGCGCTTATTCTTGAGGTCGTTCTGGAAAGCTTCCACCAAAACATGGTCGATTTTCTCAATCTGATTGCAAAATTCATTAACCAGACCCCAGAATTCCTGACGGCGCTCTTCGGTACTTCTGACATATTTCAGGAACATCGGTTGACGAATCAAGCAGTCGATGTTCAAATAAATACCGTTAAAGCGCTTCCAACTCTTATTGTAACAATCGATCACATCCTTCAGTCTGCTAATATTACCAGTGTCAATCCAGCGGCGTTTTAAATATTGACAGAAATCGGTCGTGTGTGTGATGTAGGCAATGTCGCTTACGACCTGATCGGACAAGCGGAAGAGTTGATCTTGGTCGAGAATAGTTTCCTGACCATTAGCTGCGGCTTTCTTCCTCTGGTTTTCAATAATTTTCTTCCAGCGGGCATCTGTTATATCATTTATTTTTTCGCGATTAACATTAAAGTCGTTGATATAAAACTCGATACTCTTTAGTACGTTTTTGTGTTCGTGGAAAATTTTCTCCACGTACTCCAGTGTGTTACAAAGTGATCCGGCCATTAAGGTAATTCCCTGATCCATATTTCTTTCCCTCCTTTGAAAAATGTAAATGTTCCATCTACGAACGTATAGAAAAATTATGCTACAATTCGCAGTGAGGCTATTATAGTACATTTTGGGGGAAAAATGAAGAGGGGGGGGTGAATGGTATTCTCTGATACAACGTCCTTAGAGCCGTAAGTATTAAGTTAAGTATATTAAGTTGAGCCATCTTCCTGATATGACTCAGAAAAGAGTAGCGAATTTTTATTTTTCTACTGGACCAGAGTGGGGGCGAGACGATTTTTTATTTTCCTACTGGACGAATTGCGCAAAAAATGATAAAATAACGAATGAGTCGGGCCGGTAGCTCAGCTGGTTAGAGCACGAGCCTCTTAAGCTTGGTGTCGTGGGTTCGAGTCCCACCCGGCTCACCAGTTT
>CBDEYN010000038.1:0-3766 GCA_965245025.1 uncultured Candidatus Saccharibacteria bacterium
TTTTCAATTGTGAATAAAAAAATTGAAGAGCTTTGCCAGAAAAAAATTAAAAAATCTAAAATAGTTAATGCTTCGATAATTGAAGTTGAATTAAATAATGATGAAATTAACTTACTAAAAACTTATTTAAATACCTTAAAAAGTCAATTTTGAAATTGTTTTTTCATGATGTTTATGGTAAAATTTTGGTAGTTAATTAAACAGTTAAATATTAAAAGAGAGGTGGGTATGGATCTGGCATCAGGGACAGATAATGGCAATAACGCCGACCTAAATCAAATACAAAATCAATTCGGCATCCCTCCGATGCCACCAGCTGATAGCGCAATGCCGGCTTTTGACCCTAGCGCAACATTTGGCGTGCCAACAGAAACGATCACCGGTAATAGTGCTAATTCTGCCCCAACTTTCGAAAATAATGGAGCCTCACAAGTCATGCAAGATTTAACCAATCAAGGTCCAGCCCCAATTTTGGAGCCAACCGAAAACACAAGTGCGGAAAATACTTTTGCCGCCCCAGCTATGGACTTAAGTAATCTAGGTGTCGAAACCCCAGCAGATAAACCAGCAGAAGTAGCTACTGAAGTACATACCGAAGCTACAGCGCCAGTAATCAATCTCGAGACTGCCGCTCCAGCAACTCCTGAAGCTGCAATCGAAGACAGCAAATTGGAAGACGTAAAGAAACAAATGCTTCAAGATCTTTATCCTTTGATGGATAAAATCAAAATTAACCCTGATCAAAAATTCAAGGTTTATAAGCAAATGATTGAATCGACTGGTGATAAAGAAATGATTACTGCCGCCTACGATACCGCTAAAAGCTTAACCGATGAAACCGAGCGCGCTGAAGCATTACTCTATCTCATTGAAAAAGCCGATAACTAAACAAAGAATAATATTAAAAAAGGAGGCTAACGCCTCCCTTTTTTAATACATACCTCCACCCATGGCTTCTGGTTCGGATTTTTCTGGAATATCGACAATGAGAGCGCCCATAGTGATCGCCGTGGCAGAGATACTAATGGCGTTTTGGACAGCTTCACGAGTGACACGAGCTGGGTCGATTACGCCGGCCTTCTTTAGGTCCTGCAAGCCTTTTTCTGGTTGCATAACATTGATACCAAAACCTGGTTTAGCTTTTTCAACTTCGGAAAGCAGCGCTTGAGAATTCAAACCAGCATTTTCGGTGATGTGAATAAATGGTGCTTTGAGAGCATTTTTCACGATTTTCGCACCGAGATCAGAATCATCTAAGGTGTTAGCGAGATTAATCAAAGTGACACCACCACCAGCCACAATTCCCTCATCAAGAGCAGCCTTAGTCGCGGCCACGGCATCATCGACACGATATTTTTTCTCATCGATTTCGGTTTCAGTAGCTCCACCAACTTTAATCACGGCAACTTTACCAAGAAGAGCAGCAGCACGCTTATTGAATTGCTCACGATCGTAATCAGAGGTAGCGAGGTTGGCTTGAGATTTAATCAACTCAATACGGGCCTTAACTTCCTTATTATCGCCATTACCGCTAATAATGGTCGATTCATCCTTAGTAGCGATAATTTTCTTCGCAGAACCTAAGAGGTCGAGATCGGCGTCTTCGAGCTTCATACCACGTTCCTCGGAGATAACGGTGGCACCCGTGAGAACAGCGATGTCTTCTAGGATTTCCTTGCGGCGATCACCGAAGGCTGGAGCTTTCAGAACGAGAGTATTAAAGACACCCTTAAGTTTATTTAGGACGAGGAGTGAGAGAGCTTCCCCGCTAACTTCTTCAGCAATAATCACGAGATCCTTGCGACCAGATTGCATGACTTTTTCGAGAATTGGCAGGATTTCATTATTGGAAGAAATTTTCTTATCGGTGAGGAGAATGAGAGGCTTATCAAAAATCGCTTCTTGACGATTCACATCAGTAACGAAGAATGGTGAGCTATAACCCTTGTCATAGCTGAAACCTTCAACGATTTCCTGCTCCATTTCGAGACCTTGACCTGGCTCGACGGTCACCACGCCGTCTTTGCCGATTTTAGAAATCACACCAGCAATCAATTCGCCAATGGCAGCATCGCCAGCTGAAATAGTGGCAACTTCGGTGATTTTCTTGCTATCGCCAGTAATCTGTTCGGCAGACTGATTAATCTTCTCAACGATTTCTGCACCAGCTTTTTCGATACCTGCACGCAGTTCCATTGGATTAACACCAGCGGTAATCAATTTATTAGCTTCACTTAAAATATTGTAAGTTAAGACTGTAACAGTAGTAGTACCATCACCAGCCACCTTATTAAGCTTCTGAGCCGCGGACTTGATTAGCTTAGCGCCGACCTGCTCGCCAAGATTAGCTTCGGTACTGCCAAGATCGACGGCCTCAGCGACGGTCACACCGTCGTGGGTAATGGTTGGATTGCCGTATGATTTCTCGATAACCACGTTTTGACCCTTAGGGCCAAAAGTCACTTTCACGGCGTCATAAAGTTGCTTGGCACCGCTCAAGATTTTTTCACGAGATTCTTGTGCATAAAAAATTTTCTTTGCCATAATTCTCCTTATTTAATAATTGCTAAAATATCCTCTTCACGAACGATGAGATATTCTTGAGATTCGAATTTCACATCGGTAGTAGAGTATTCTTTGAAAATAATTTTGTCACCGGCTTTGACATTTTTGACATCTGGACCAACGGATTCAACGACGGCATAGGCTGGTTTTTCGTTTTGATGGCCAGCGAGAAGAATTCCAGATGCAGTTTTTTCAGCAGGCTCTGCTTTTTTTGCAACGACACGGTCACTTAATGGATGTAGTATCATGTTCCTCCTGTTTGATGGTTATATATCTATTGTAGTCGAAAAATTAGCACTGTCAAGCTTTGAGTGCTAATTATGAGAAAAATTCAGTGTGGTATAATTTAACAAAGAGGTATTATGAAAATTAAAACATTTTTGATGGATAATTTACCGGATTATAACCGCCTAGTAATTCCCTATCATTTGGGGAAAGCAGTGCTAGCGGCAGAAAAATATCATTTTCCGGGCAAAAAAATGCGTGTGATCGCGGTAACAGGAACGAATGGCAAGACTTCTACCTGTTTTTTGATTTGGAAGATGCTAAATCATGCGGGTTATAAAACTGGACTAATGACGACAGTGGCCTGGGGTGTAGATAAGCTGGAAGAGCAGATCGAGCATATGACGACAGTGGATGCGGAAACGTTAAATTATCGCATGAATGAGATTGAAAAACAGGGGGCAGAATTCTTAGTACTGGAAGTCACTTCACATGCCTTGGCGCAACATCGAATTTTCGGAGTGCCAATTGAAATTGCAGTGGAGACTAATGTAACCCACGAACACCTTGATTATCATAAAACTTTCGAAAATTATCGCGCTACAAAAGCAAAATTATTCAAAATGGCCAAGGCTGGTGTGATTAATGAAGACGATGGATCATGGCTATACTTCGCCACCAAAGTTTCAAATTATATCACATATGGTATAAAGCACGGAATGTTACAAGCAGAGGAAGTGGAAGAATCAGCCAGTGGCGTGAAATATATCGTGAATCCAAACACGCGTGGGATTAATCATCAATGGAAGAATACCACGAAATTACCTCGCTTTAAGATTGAAACCCAGATTCCTGGGACTTTCACAGTTTATAATTCCCTAGCCGCTACGGCAGTGGGATTAATTCTCGGACTTTCAGAAGAGCAAATTCATGATGGTATATACAGCCTAGAGTCAGTCGAAGGACGAATGAATCG
>CBDEYN010000039.1:0-3749 GCA_965245025.1 uncultured Candidatus Saccharibacteria bacterium
ACTTTTTTATTCATCTATCCTTCTCCTCCACTTTTTCTTGATCAGTCAATGCTTGTTTATTAGTGTTTCATCTACTTCTCGTCTATTCGATAATTTTTCCTTATTTATATTATTATGTTAATGATTCTAGGTTTACTTACTTTTTTGTCTTCGAGTATTCGAAGACTTTTTTACATATTTGATTTCCTGTTTATTTTTCTTTTAGTTAGCTTATTTTACATTTTTTGTTTTTATTGTCTAACTTGTTTTAAGTCTAACATAAACTACTATTTTTGTCAATACTGTTTATGCTTTAACAGAGGTAATTTTATCAAAAAGCCCCGTAAAATTACTCACGGGGCTTCTCAGATCTTTACGATTTTAGATCTTTTCTAAAGAAATCGCGATATTTTCGCCCTGCACCTTGACGATCTCGTCGTAGGCAAAGTTTCCTTCTTTCACTAATTCTTCCGTCAAGACCTCATTCATCAACATCTCACGATAAGCCTCTGGGATTTCCACCGAGACCATTAACTTAATTCGATCGTCGACATTTAGTCCTGCCTTCTTACGCGCGGCTTGTACGAAGCGAATTAATTCACGAATTTTACCTTCTTCCAGAAGCTCCGGCGTCAAAGTTTTATCGAGAACTAAAGCTTCACCGTGTTCCACTACCTTCACATTTACTTCTTCCATGATAATCTGCTCATAGAAGTCGTCCAGCTTTTCACCCGCATAAACTAGCTTCGCTAGTGGTTGACGCACCTTAATTTGTGCCTCAAACTCAGTCTTCTTCATTCTTTCTGCTAAGCCAGCCGTAATAACCTCACGAGTCTTCGCCATTTGGGTAAGCACCATTTCATCAATCAAGCCAGCTTCTGGCCAGTCCAGAAGATGTGCCGATTCTGGAATCTCGGAATTTACCGTACCTGCGCCAGTCATCTTCTGATAAAGCTCCTCAGCGAGGAATGGCGTAAATGGTGCCAAAATCTTCGCAAGATAAATCAGCACATAGTACAGCGTCGAATAGGCCTCCAACTTATCCTGGTCGTCTTCCGACTTCCAGAAGCGCCTACGTGACCTACGCACGAACCAGTTCGACATATCATCAATGAATTCCAATACTGAAGAAAGTGCTGCTGGAATATTATAAGCTTCCATACCTTCTGTGATTTGATTACGCACCTGATGTACTCTTGAAACCAACCAAATATCTAATGGGTTCACGAATTCACTCACCGCCATTGCCTGATCCGAATCAAAACCATCGACTTCTGCATACATCGTAAAGAAATCATAAACATTCCAAATCATCGATAGCTTCCTAGCCACATCCGACACGTCTTTATCAATCAATGAGAAATCTTCTCCTGCCAGCACCGGCGAAGAAAGCATCAAGAAACGCAAAGAGTCTGCTGAATATTGGTCCATTAGAAGATTCGGATCGGTGTAATTTCCTAATGATTTCGACATCTTACGGCCATCGTTACCCGCCAAGGTACCAGTAGTAATTACGTTCTTATAGGCAATATCTGAAAACAGTGCCGTATTTACCACATGCACATAGTAAAACCACGCACGCACTTGGCCCACGTATTCCACGATGAAATCTGCTGGGTAATTCTTTTCAAATTTTTCGCGATTTTCAAATGGATAATGTAGCTGCGCAAATGGCATCGAGCCCGATTCGAACCAACAATCTAACACCTTATCAATACGCTTAAAATGTTCGCCATCGATCTCAAATTCAATTTCATCCACCCATGGACGGTGATAATCTTCTAACCTTACGCCTGAAAGCTCATAAAGTTCATCATAAGAACCTACCACTTTCACGCTTCCCTTATCACCCTTCCAAACCGGCATTGCCGTAGCAAAGAAACGGTCGCGTGACAAATTCCAATCCGGTGCCGCTTCGATATTTTTCTCGAAACGACCATGCTTCAAATATTCTGGGAACC
Organism: uncultured Candidatus Saccharibacteria bacterium; assembly: GCA_965245025.1. GTDB lineage: Bacteria > Patescibacteriota > Saccharimonadia > Saccharimonadales > Saccharimonadaceae > Nanosyncoccus. The sequence goes on from CBDEYN010000039.1 coordinate 1,941, forward strand.
AGTTAATTTTTTCATTTTCAGAAATCAACATGGTTTTCGAATCCGTCACATTGAAGAACCAGCTTGGAAATGCCCGGTAAATAATGCGTTGCTTCGAACGTGGATTGAATGGATATTCGTGCTTAATATATTTAATACGATAAACAATCCCCTTTTCGAGCAGCATCTTAGCAATAATTTTATTCGCCGCCCAAAGTTCAATGCCATTCTCATCGGTCTTGCGCACACCGAGGTCCATCAACCATTTTTCGGCTGCTTCCACATAATAACCCTGTTCATCCAAAAGATCCACAAAGTCCACTTCGTGTGCCAAAGCCAAATCATAGTCCGCCTCGCCATAAGCCGGAGCGATATGTACGATACCTGTACCATCTTCATCCGAAACATATTCTGCAGTTAATACATGATAGGTATCTTTTTGACGTTCCTCACGCGAGAAATTCTCCATCAAAGGCTTGTATTCCAAGCCAACTAATTCCACCCCATTAATATCTTTCAAAAATTCAAATTCACCTTCGAAAACCTCGTCCGCTGTTTTCTTTAGTGTCACAATTTTATCTTCCCCTACTTGATAAAGGCCATAAGTCAATTTTTCATTTACCGCTAGAACCAAGTTCGCAGGTAGAGTCCAAGGCGTGGTCGTCCAAGCGAGCAAATAGGCACCCTGTAATTCCCCCTCACTCACTACCTTAAATTTCACAAACACCGATGGATCCGTCACTTCTTGATAAGCATCGTTATCCATCGTCACTTCGGCCTTCGAAACCGGCGTCGAGAATTTGGTGTCATACATCAAAACCTTGCGGCCCTCAAAAATCAAACCCTTTTCATACAAAGTCTTAAATGCCCACCAAACTGATTCCATATAATTCTTATCCATCGTACGATAAGCCCCACGAAAATCCACCCAGCGACCAATGCGCTCAATCGTCGATTCCCAAGCTTCTGAATTTGCCACCATCGATTCTTTAGCTTTTTCGATATAAGTTGCTAGTGGCCATTTCGTACCAATTTCACGACGATCTGTAATGCCTAATTGCTTCTCGACAAAATTCTCTGCTGGTAGTCCGTGGCAGTCCCAACCCCAGCGACGCTCCACGCGTTTTCCACGCATCGTCCAAAACCTTGGCACTGCATCCTTCGTCACCGAAGAAAGCAAGGTTCCATGATGTGGCATACCGGTAATGAATGGAGGTCCATCATAAAAAACATATGAATTATCAATATCGCGTTGCTCAATCGATTTTTCAAAAGTTTGATTTTTCTTCCAAAATTCGATCAACGATTTTTCATATTCTAAAGCTCGTCTTCTTGTATTTGCTTGATATTTCATATTTCCTCTTTCTAATCCGTTTCCTCTGTATTTTTCAAAATTTTCGTATATATTCCGTTCGGTTCATCCATGGTGGTTTCAATAATTTCTTCGCGGAATAATTCGTAAATATTTCCCTCAATTTTATCGTCAAAGTATAATTTTAAATCGTATAATCTGCGTAAATGTTCTCCTGCGCGTCGAATATTATGTCGAATCAAGATATCCGAAAAGCGGTCCGAAATCGTCATAATCCCCGTATGATGACACATATTGTCACAAAGCTGAATCAATCTATCATAATCATCAATTTTCACACGCAACATATACTCTTGCGTCATGCGAATCGTATCTTCATCCATCCCCTCCCAGAATTCGTCACGGTTCAAAGTCGGAAAACCGTAATAAGTGTGGGTCATCGAAATTCGCGCTGGAATCTCGAGCCCCTTTTCCATCAAAATTTCATAACCAAAAATCGGGTGCTTCAATCCTGCATG
>CBDEYN010000040.1:0-3610 GCA_965245025.1 uncultured Candidatus Saccharibacteria bacterium
TCTGGGCCAGAAAATCCTCCACCGATTCGCCCGCCCCTTCGAAATTACCCCAATCACCCCAATCATCGTCATCATCCTCATCAAACTCTCGCGCCACAATCACTTCTTCAATTGGTCGACCATTCACTTCGGAAAGCCCCTTTTCACGAAGCCCCTCAAGCAATTCATCGCGGTCCAATTCGTCCACCTCTATCGCTTCAATATAATCCACCCCGATACCCGTACGAAACATTTGCTCATTGTCTGCCGAATAGTGTTTTAAATCACCCATGGTGCGCTGAAAAATCTCCTCCGGTGCCAATCTCCCCGCAAAGTGCGCCTCATTCGTCGAACCATAAGAGTCCACATTATAGGCATACCAATCCGTACGATCAAAAATTTCCGGCTTCAATACCACCGCATGATTCTGAATTTTACTGCGTTGCTCTGCATTCATAATCCTAGTAAATACATTGTCCGCACCCCCCGAATCGATATCCAGTACCGAGGAAATTCCATTTTTTACCACTCCTCGGCTGAACCGCTCGGTTGTACTCATCAAGCCCGTAGTTAATACCCGATAAACCGAGTCCACACTCATCGAATTCAACATATGGACCGCGCGTACATCCTCACCATACTTGGCCAGATATTCTTCATGTTTCCCATTTTCTACATATGTAGAGTAACCTGGAAAAACCTCACGGCGTGTCAATTTTTCCGCTCGCCCAAGCTGCTCCGCATTGAGGTTTTCTAACTTATATTGCCACTTCAGTCTCGCTATCTTATAATCGCGTTCCGCCCTCTCCGAAACTTCACCTAGAGCATCTTCTACCCCTAAGTCCTGCCTAAAAATCTCATCTAGCGTCTGCTGCGCCACTGTCTCATCCATCGCCTTTGGCACTTCCATTTGCACCAAACCAATCGCCGCTCGTACTAGATTACTAGTATTGCGCTTCCGCGAAATAACCCCGTCACCCAGTTCCCGCGCCGTAGCATCTGCCAAAGATACCTTAATCCCATTTTTCTCAAACACCAGGGCATCACACAAACGAAATTCACGCTTCGATTCTAAATCATGATAAGTAATTTCTCCGAGGCGCACCGAAGTACCACTTTTAAGCTCCGCCACGCCGTCTTTTTCGCGTGATTCGGTACGTAATTTCTGCCCCAATTCTGAAATTTCTGTCAAAGGTTCACGCAACTTAAATCGGTACTCCAAAGTCTGATTCTCCAGATTCTCCACCACATCCACTCGTTGATTTTCGATATGGTCACGGTCGCAAATAATCTCATGTCTCTCTCGGATTAAGTATTCTTGACTACGTTCCTTCTCTGTAGCTGATGCCAATTTTTCCTTGCGACCCAAAATCCCTTCGAGGTCAAAATCGCTCACAGCTTCAATCTGCTCTACTTCGGCTTTCGTCTTTTTCTCCCCCAAGAATTCCACATCTTTTAGCGCCTGCATCAACTTCAGGTAATTATCACTTACCTCCTGTTCTCCCGCTTTTTCCAAACTATTTGGCGCCAAATTATGATTCATTCTTCCATTATACTATAAGCTTATGCTTCCTGAGCCCACACCGCTGCATAGACTATCGCCTTTCCTGAGCCACACCACTGCATAGATTGCACCCACGCTTCACTCACCTCAGTATATTAAAGTCCCAGTTTTTTGACAAAATAAGCATCCCATGTGATAATAAATGGAAACTTTGTATCTATTACACGTTCTTTTACAAAATGAAAGGGGAAAATATGAGTCAAAAATTCCAAATTATGTTTCAAATCGCGGAATCTAGTTTCCAGGAACTGCCCAGAGTCTGTCGTACGCCCGCCTATATCAAGCGATATCTTGACCTACACGATGCGCTTTACACCGCTATGACGCTTGCCCGTACCAAAGCGGAGCGCGGCAGAGTTTATCGAATTTCACAAACCATCTGGTCCGAACTTCTAGCGGCCGGCGCCAACCCCAGCGAGGTTAGGGAACTACTTAGCCCCAGCTACATCTGGCGTCACTACGACAAAGTCAAAGCCTCTAAGGTCCATGTCGATTCTTATGAATTAATGTACCAGTTAATTCAAATCAAAGGCCGTGATTTTATCCTGAGAAACCTCAAAAAATTTCAGCAACGCGGTGTCGATATCGACACTATCGCCATGAACTGCTATAAGATCGAAACTAAGCATGATCTCGAAGTTCAATGCGCCGAAATGCGCGTCCTCGGTGTCAACCTCACGACGATTTTCGTGATGGCCAACCAGCTACTCGTTAAGGAATCTCTAAATCCTGCTAATCTTTACTGCCTACTGCATTTTTTCTATCAGCAGAATCTTTCACCTGGCCTCATTGCTGCCTGGATTAAAGACCACTGCAATCCAAAAATACTCGACAGTATTATGGTCGCTGACCCGCTCGATTGGACCATCTTCGGTATCAATCTCGACGACTATCGACCAATTTGGGTTCAAACCCACTGGGAACATTTTATCTCAATAGAACCTGACCTCAAAAAGTTACCACCCACTATCACCATCACTCAGTTTTTTGAATATCTTCTTTTTCGGCAGATTTACTTTGATACTCGGAGTAATTCTAATAATTTTGAGAATTTTCTTACCAAAAATTATCTCGCCTCTGGTGGAGCAATTGATTTGCTAGCTGATAAATTTGAACATGAAGATTTCTTCTGCCCATCAGAGGATAAACTTGAAATTGGCGTTACCTTGCTTAAATATGGTGCCACCAATATTAATCGGGAAAAGCTTATAGAACTCTTTAATCGATGCGATTTATCGAAAAATAAACGCATCAAATACGGTAAAGTCCTCAATCAGAAAGAAATCTAAATCTCCTTTCATCACTCAAAAATCCTCGGTTCGCCGGGGATTTTTTCATAAAAAAGACTCGGAATAAATCCGAGCCCGAAGGTGAATGTCTTATAAGTCACGCGCAGAAGCTAGCCCCCTAAAACCAATCAGCGCCCCCTCGTCATCCGTAACTGGAAACGCTGGCAGAAACAGATCGTCAATCGTTCGACCGAGATCTTTGGCCGCCCGCACCACAATTGGTTTCACGATATAAAACACCCCCTCTTCATAACTTGGCAGACCAGCCATCTGTGAGTACGTAATTTGGAAAATTGGCACCACCCCGATATGTTCACGTAGTACACTTTTTGCCTCAATTTCTATCTCCCCTTCCTCTGGCTGATATGTCGTAAGCAGTTCATCATTGTCATCCAAAATTCGGCAGACATGTGATAAGTAATTTTTAATCATCTCCCCACCTTTCTAAGTTAAAAACTCTTAAAATCAAAAAACTACTGACATCGAGAATAATTGGTACACCCAAGCATCACCTAAAACCTCATTGGTTTTAACCTCAGTACACCTGTTCGAAGCTTCGCATTGTAATCCATCGAAAAACGAAAATTCCGATAAGTATTACATTTGTTCATCGGAGATTTCACATCCGCATCACAAGTTCCCTGAATATTAAAATCATACCCAGTACGATCGGTGTGAACCACCCCCATGATTTGCAGATTTTTCAATGCCATAAAATCTCGCGTCGTTCCACCAGCCGGATTTTCCCGTTTTGCGAAAACTACCTTAAATTCCAGAT
>CBDEYN010000041.1:0-3498 GCA_965245025.1 uncultured Candidatus Saccharibacteria bacterium
TTTCTCTGAATTAAATCGTTTTTTGACAATTTGTGGGTAACTGAAAACTTAAAAACGGAGGGGATTTTTATGTTAACTTTTTGTAAAGAAGTAAATCAGAATAACTTAGCGGAGCTTTTACCAGAGCTTGGCTGCTATACCATTCACTGGGCTGACGAATGTCAGTCTCGTAATCAACCCGGCTGTGAATATGACATCACTACGGTGAATTACGAAAATAGTCTTTTAGGCCACGTAATTCGTGCACACGAAGAAGCCAAAATACCTGGTGAAGTCTTGGTTTTACAGGCTAGGGAAGTTTTTTATATTGAACTTTCACCCGGTAGAAAACATGCTAAATGGCGTCGCAGTTTCTGGCAGGTCTTGCTAGATGAGGGCTACATTCGTGAAGGCCTCACTCCAGCTAACACTCAAGACACCTTTGCGGTATATAGGCTCTATCAAATGGTTTATCATGATCTATCAGAAGTCAGCCAGCTAATCTGCAGTAAAGACGCCTTATTCAGTAGTAATCAAGCTTACGAAAACTTTGTCGTACTTTCTGACCGTGAAGTCAATCGCGTCATGGAAGTTTTAAAACGCTTCCCGGAAGATTTTTTCAATTGTCTTGATCTATTTTTTGGTATCGACATTCATGAACCCTGGAAAATTAATCAAATTGCCCGGGCACTCGAAATTCGATCAAGTGAAGTACACGAGATGATTAATAAAGCTTTGCGCGCTATGCGAGAAGATGAACGTTATCAACTGCCACCACTTGATTCTATTATTCAAGTGCTGCCAAAAGAAGTATTTCGAACACCTGATTTTAACGAGCAACTCTACATGATTACCAATTTTATAGAGTTAACGCCCGCCTTTGAATCAGTATCTAAGACTTACGAATTCAAAAACCTATCTGATTTTGTTCACCAGTATTACAAAAGTCCGATGAAGGAGGTGATGTAATTAATGTTTATCCATCGCATTAAGAAGATGTCGTTTGACGAGGATTTTGCGGAATATCAACGCTGCCTCATCGCTTCATCCGTAGCTGATACTTATGAAGAGGCTATTAAAGAATGGGAGGTTATCGACTTAGAATATCACCTAGATAAGGATCTGATTAGCTTTAGCAACCGCCGCCGTAGTCACACTGGCTGCACGATTCGTAATCTTCATACCAAGATTACACTCGGGCCGTTCAGCCAATCTGGATTAAAAAAGCTCGGCAATAAGGATTTCAAGCAACAGGCCGCACTCATCGCCCGCCTTTTTAATTTTAAGCGGGATTTTGATCGTGGTCAAAGAGTTGCTCTCAATCGGGAATATTTTAGTCTTTATGGCCTCGAATTAGCCTTAAAGCAAAAATTCCTGACAGAGGACGAATATGAAATAGCCGAACGACTCTTTTGTAAGAATGCCGATCAATGGACGGATGCGGAACATAGTCTGCATTTTAAATTACTTAAAATGCATATCCTTCCGTTCATCAAGGCGTTCTTAAAGGAAAGAAAAGCTAAGCTCAAGGATTCCATACCATTCTCGGAAACCACAGCCGAAATTTCAACTTAACTTAATTTTACACGCACTTTAACCCCACAAATGTCAAAATTGGGTCCCGTTATGGGGCCCTTTTTTCTGGCCTTTTTATATAATAAATAATATGACGCAAATTCATTCTGAGCGAACCTACCTGGCCATCGACCTCAAATCTTTTTACGCCTCCGTGGAATGTGTGAAGCGTGGGCTCGACCCTTTGACCGCCCGTCTCGTGGTCGCCGATGAATCACGCACCGAAAAAACTATCTGCCTCGCCGTCTCACCAGCTTTAAAAGCCCTCGGCATCTCTGGTCGGGCCCGTCTTTTTGAAGTTTACGAAAAAGTCCCTCGTGGCAGTTTTATTATCGCCAAGCCTGCCATGGCCGATTATCTTCAAGTTAGTTCCGAAATTTTTGCTATTTATGCCGCCTATATCGCCACGGAAGATATTCACGTCTACTCTGTCGATGAGGCTTTTCTTGACATTACTAGCTATCTTCACGCCTATGAGATGGATGCCGAACAACTCGCGCGCACTATCATTAAGGATGTTCTAGGTCATACCGGCATTACCGCCACCGCCGGCCTCGGTAGTAATCTTTATCTCGCCAAAATTGCCATGGATATTCTCGCCAAACACCAAACGGCCGACCTTGATGGCGTACGCATCGCTTCACTCGATGAGACTTCTTATCGCAAATTACTCTGGCGACACCAGCCGCTCACCGATTTTTGGCGGATTGGCCCTGGTATTAGTAAATCTCTGCAAAATTTTGGTATTTATACTATGGGCGATCTCGCCCGATTTAGCCTCACCGCTTCTGAAAAACTTTATCGTAAATTCGGCGTCAACGCTGAATTAATCATTGACCATGCCTGGGGTATTGAACCCACCACCATCGCCGATATTAAATCTTATCGCCGCAAGGATCACAGTATTAGTTCCGGCCAAGTCCTTGCCACTGGACTTTATTCCGAAAAACTCCGCAACATCCTCGTCGAAATGGCCGACAAACTCTGCCATGAATTACACGAAAAGCAGCTCCTCACGAACAACCTCACTCTGCATCTTTCTTATGATAAAAAAGCCGATTCTACCTCTATTAGACCCTTCGCTCACGGTTCCAAGTCTTTTTCCTGCACCGATGAGAGTAATCTGATTATTGAATATTTTTTACAAATCTTCACCCAAATTCTCGACTCGACCCGTCCAGTCAAAAAACTCAACCTCACCCTCGGTCACCTCAAGTCTGCCGATAGAATAACCACACAATTAGACCTCTTTGAAAGTCAAAAAACCACCGAGCGGACTAAACGTAATCAAAATCTCGAACAAGCCACCCTGTTAATCAAACAAAAATACGGCAAAAATGCCATCTTGCGTGGCACCAGCTACCTCGAAGGTTCTACCATGCGCGAACGCAATCAACAAATTGGAGGTCACCATGCCTAACCCTAATCATCAAATCGGATTCTCTCAACCGAATTTATCTAAACCTCCACAGTTAGATTCTAAATCGGCTAGCCCATATCAAGACATCATTAATCTTCATCCACCACGCTTACCGAATCATTCACCAATGTCTCGCACTGCCCGGGCCGCCCAGTTTATGCCCTTTAAGGCTCTCGAACCTCACGAAGCTAATATCCACGCCGTCGAAGAAATTATCGAACAAAAAACCGATACTTATATTGAATTTGACGAAATCTATCCCGATTTTTAGTGCATTTATTTACAGATTTCATATCTTATGGTAAAATAGTCCCAATCATGTCAAAAAAGAGTAATACCAAACGCAAGCTCGTCGGTCTCGTTTCAGAGGAATCTGGTATCCGTGCATACTATACCAAGAAGAACACTATGAACACCCCAGACAAGCTTAGCTTGAAGAAATATGATCCAATTCTTCGCAAGCACGTCGTTTTCACTGAAACCAAGAAAAACCTTGGCCGTAACGAAGTGAAAGAGAAGAAGCG
>CBDEYN010000042.1:0-3223 GCA_965245025.1 uncultured Candidatus Saccharibacteria bacterium
CCCCGGTAACGGGGAGGAAGGAGGGGATGATGTCAGGTCAGTATTTCCCTTACGCCTTGGGCTAGAATCGCGCTACAATGGCCGGTACAATGCGAAGCGAAGCAGTGATGTGAAGCAAATCGCACCAAAGCCGGTCCCAGTTCGGATAAAAGGCTGAAACTCGCCTTTTTGAAGTCGGAATCGCTAGTAATCGCAGATCAGCATGTTGCGGTGAATACGTTCCCGGGTCTTGTACACACCGCCCGTCAAACCATGAGAGTCACCAACACCCGAAGTCCGCCTCGGCGGCCTAAGGTGGGGGAGATGATTGGGGTTAAGTCGTAACAAGGCATCGGTACGAGAACGTGTCGATGGATTACCTCCTTTCTAGAGAAGGATTTGATGAGCATTAAACTAAGGTTTAATGTATCTAGGTCGGTCGTAATTGTGTTTATAAGCTTAAGACACAATATAGCTTACGTAAGTAAGATACGATTTACAGCTTACTAAAACAGACGATGAATTGCACAGCTGAGTTGTTAAGAAAAATCTCCGAAAGGAGATTTTTTTGTGGCTTTTATGTTATACTGCTGACATGAATATCGATCTTTTGCGGGAATTAGAGGGGTTAGTCTTGGATTTTTATCAGGAGAAGAAAATGCTGGGGGTTTCTTTCTTGACAGGAGTTTTAGGAGTATTGATTGATCTTAAACCAGCAGCATTATTGATTAATGACAAAATTAACGAGAATAAATTGTTGGATAATAAGAGAATTCTTGAAATTTTGAACAAATTAGGGGTGGATTTAGTTTATGAAAAGTTGAATAAATTTAGTAATGAGGAAATTGAATATTTGTATTTGGCGAAAACTGCCCGAGAGTGCTTGGAACTTCAGAAATGGCACAGAGAATTTTTTAATAGTGTGTCGAATACTGGCGAAATTTTAGATAAGAAGGTGTGGGCTGAGGCTAATTATCAGATAGGGAAGATGTTAGGATATCCGGAAACGGCTACTTTGGAATATATTAGAATGCAGATTGAAGGTATTGAGAAAGATGATAATTATCAATCAAGGATGGAACGAAATTATTATTATATGCACAGTGCGAGATATGAAAATGAAGAATTTGAGGCGTATGACCTTAGATTAAACTTGGCAGTTAGTGAATATTTGCCTGTTACAGCAGAAATTATGCGGGCGAATATCAAAAAAAGATGGTTAGACTAAGATTCTCATGGTAAAATATTAAGAGTTTAACGGAGAATAAATAAAAATGGGATTAATTTTTAGTGCATTTTTATTGTTGGTGGGATTTGTCCTACTGATAAAAGGTGCAGATGTATTTGTCGATGGGTCAAGCGACACAGCGAGAAAATTTAAGGTGCCGAAGATGTTGATTGGTCTGACGATTGTTTCTTTTGGTACGAGTGCGCCGGAACTAGCGGTGAGTATTCAATCGATTTTGGCGGGGAAGGGTGATATTTTGCTCGGCAATGTGATCGGTAGCAATATCTTGAATATTCTACTGATTTTAGGGGTATCGGCAATGGTGGGAGCGCTTCATGTGAAGACGGCGACCGTGCGAAAAGAAATCCCAGTTTTGGTCTTGATGACTTTGGGATTTGCTGCGGTTTTGTCAGATAAATTGTTCGGATTGTCAGAAAATTTGTTCACTAGACAGGATGGCGTAATTTTACTATTATTCTTCGGAATTTTTATCTATTATCTTTTCGGTATGCTGAGTCGTAAGTCGAATAAGGTGGAAGAGGAAGACGAGGGGGAACCAGTAAATCTAGCTAAATCAATTGCGATGATTGTGTTTGGTTTACTCGCTGTAGTTCTCGGTAGTGATTTGGTGGTGAGAGGTGCTTCGGATATTGCGGCAAATTTTGGGGTGAGTCAGAGGTTGATTTCTTTAACTATCGTGGCGCTTGGAACCTCTCTTCCAGAGTTGGTGACTTCGGTGATTGCGACGAAAAAAGGGGAATATGATATTGCGATTGGTAATATCGTGGGCTCAAATATTTTTAATATCGGAATCGTGGCGGGGTTACCGGTGGCGATTCTTGGTGGTGTAGCGGGAAGTGCCTTCTCGATCGTCGACGTGGTAGCACTAGTGATTTCACCGATTGTGTTATTTATTTTTGCGAAGAATGATCAGAAAATTAGTTTTAAAGAAGGTTTGGCGTTTTTGGTAATTTTTGTAATTTACTACGGTTACGTAATTGTAAGTAGCTTAGCGTAAATATCTGAAAGAACCGCGAAACTGTAAGCAGATTTTAGGTAAAATAAATTACAGGTTTTTGGGGAAATAAAGGCATCTTGTAACAGAGGTGTCTTTTTGACAACTTAAGCATTTTGTGGTAGAATGGGGGTGTCTTTTTGTGGACTGCGAACAAAGAGAGATGAGTGAACGCAGTGGTTATTTAAAAGGAGGGTTTTATGAGCGTCATGTCGAAAATTAAATTAGTAGACGAGAGGAATGGTAAAGATTTCTGTCTTGAATTAGATTACAAGGAGAGAAGTTATATTTTTGCCACCGCAAGAGAAGTTCGAAAAGAGGATTTCTTTGAGGCTTTTTGTAGTGATACAAAGAAAATTCCTATTTTACTGCAACGTAGTTCAACGAACCAGGATTTTCAGATTTATTTAGAACAGATAGACTTCATTCAAGGAGTAAGAAGTTCGATGGAATTGGAATTAACTGGTAAAGTTAAACTAGCGAACGGAGATTTTTGCTTATTTATGGCCTACTATGACTATGATATGCATAATGGCGTAATTAGTTTAGTGGAATCGAAGAAAACTGCTAGGCTAGAAAAACGCAAAATCGAAGAAGTAAATGATGATTCGGCGATAATTTTAACGGATTCAATTCCGGCGGATAAACTATTTAGTTTCTTTATGCGGGAAAGACCGGAGTTACGAAAGACGGAGCAAATTTTATTACATACAAGAGATGAAAAATGTTTGTTATTGAAGAATGTATTAATGCTTCGGAAGATTTTAACGTTGGATAGTAAGGTGAAGTTACAAATGGAAGCGGAAGCTCAAATCAATTTCAGAGATAAAATTCTGAAATTCGTAGTCTAAATGTTACTCATTCTAGTATTTAATTTTTAATTTTCAATTTTAATTTCAATTTCTAATTTAGGACTATTTTTAAGTTATTTGAAAAATTTTAAGACGAAAAATCAAAATTTACAAGGAATTAGCGAGACATAATTTGTCCAACATAAGACA
>CBDEYN010000043.1:0-3208 GCA_965245025.1 uncultured Candidatus Saccharibacteria bacterium
GTGGTGGTCTTTCCGGCGGCGGTGCCGGCGGTGGCGGCGGTGGCGACTGGTAAAAGCTAAAGCCCCAAAACTTCAAATAAAAAATATCAGCTTCCTAGCTGATATTTTTTTATTCTCATTCAATATCCCAAAAGTCACAGCCTATAAGATATTCGCCCCGGTTTTATTAATAAACTGTTTTATTAATAATTAACTATTCGATTTCTGGTAACTTATCAATAATCTTATTCTTTAGAATCTTAATCATCACGTTTCGATAAAGCCAACGTGACATATTCTCAATCGTCATCATCAGCGGCACCGTAATAATTAAAATCGCACCAAAGATTACCCATTCAATCATCGATAAATTAATATGCACACTAAATAAACTTTGTAAGAAAATCATACAGAATAACATGCCGAAAGTACATCCTTCCACAATTAGCTTTTTCCAAATATTATCATACGGCATACAAATTCGCGCGAGATAAGTGATTCCTACTACTTCCCAACCTAGGACGCAGAGCATACCGAGTTGCTCACGTGTGAGCCCTAACCAAAGCCTCAAGTTAATCAACGCCAAAACAATCACCACGTTAGTTAGCGCTGCCGGAATCGCTTTCTTTAAAATATTAATCATAAAATTCCCCCGGATTAAATCTTTATTCGGAATTTGCGCCAAGAAGAAACTCGGCACGCCAATTGTAAACATCGTAACTAACGAAACTTGCGTCGGTAAGAGTGGATACATAAAACCGAAACCAATCGAGAGTAGCGCCACAATAAACGAAAAGACATTCTTCACCAAGAACAACGAACCTGAACGCTCCAAATTATTCACCACTCGACGCCCCTCATCTACAATCTGTGGCATGCGTGAAAAATCCGAATCTAGTAACACTAATTGCGCCACTTGTGAGGCCGCCTGTGAGCCTGAAGCCATCGCCACCGAACAGTCCGCATCCTTCAGAGCCAAAATATCATTCACGCCATCTCCAGTCATCGCCACCGTATGTCCCGCCTTTTGTAAAATTTTCACCATCTTACGTTTTTCTTCTGGTTTTACGCGTCCAAAAACTGTATTTTCTAGTACAATCTTTTCAAAATCACACCCCTCTGGTAAATTCGAAAGATCAACAAATTTCTTGGCGTTTTTAATCCCCGCTTTTTCTGCCACAATCGAAACCGTTTCAGCATTGTCACCCGAAATCACTTTCACTTCCACGCCCTGTTCAGCAAAATAATTAAACGTACGCTTCGCTGATTCGCGAATTTCATTCATCAAAAGCACAATATTAATCGGCTTAATCGGTGAAATATCTCGTTCTCCCGAAGCTAATAGTTCAACATCTTTTTTACTAGATACTTCACCAAAAATCAAAACCCGATACCCCTGCTTGGTGAATTTTTGGATGGTTTTTTCGTACTTTTTCAGGTCATCCTTTAGGACAAATTCTGGTGCACCAATCAAAAAAGTTTTATCCTTAAATTGCACGCCACTATATTTATGCTTCGAGGAAAAACCAATAATTTGCTGCACCGAATTCTTCTCGAATTTCGTACCTTTCACGCTTCGTTCTTCTGCAAATTTTTTCAGCGCCTTCATCGTGTCGTTATCCGCTTCCTCCGCCATCATAGTTCGCCAAAAATCTGAATCTAGATCATTTTTTACCTCGGATCCGGTCATTTCATAAATACCGCTCACGCTCATTTTGTCATTCGTAATCGTACCAGTCTTATCGACACACAGAACATCCACGCGTGCCAAAGTTTCAATACAATGCATATCGTGCACCAAAACTTTTTTCTGCGCCAAACGCACCGCCGAAAGCACTAACGTCACCGAAGAAAGCAAGAATAATCCCTCTGGTATCATACCTACTATCGCCGCAATCATCGCCTGAATGCTCATTTTTATCGGCGTAGCATGAATAAGATATTGTTGACCAAACATCAATAATCCGATTGGAATAATCAAAATTCCCGCTAGTCTCACAAAGTTATTTAGTGATTTCAAAATTTCCGACTGTTCAGTGTTTTTAATCGCTTTTGCTTTTAGGGTTAGTTGTGAAATATACGATTCTGCACCCACGCGAGTTAACCTTGCATAACATTTACCCGAAACCACAAAACTACCAGACATCAATTCGTCACCAGTAGTCTTTTTAATCTCATCCGACTCACCCGTAAGTAATGCCTCGTTTACCAGAACTTCACCCGATACCACCACAGCATCCGCGGGAATTTGCGCCCCCGCCTCCAAAATAATAATGTCATCTAAAACTAATTTATGCGTCCAAATCTCTTGCTCCTTAGCCTCGCGCACTACCTTAATTTTTGGCGTATTCAGGACACTCAGTTTATCCAAAATTTGCTTAGCGCGTAATTCCTGCAAAATACCGATCAAGGAGTTGATAAAAATCAGCGGCAAAAAACTCATATCTTTATACGCACGTACCAAAAATAGCAACGTCGCTAAAAACAAAAAGACAAAATTAAAATAAGTTAGGGAATTACTGCGTACGATTTCACCAATGGTTTTCGTCGGCGCCTGAACCGCAGTATTCACTTGGCATTTTTTAACACGCTCATTTACTTCTTCCTGGCTAAGTCCCTGAATCCCACCTGCATCCTGCTTATTTTTTATCACTTGTATCTTTTCTTTCCGGAATTTCCATTTTTAATTTTGGTGTTTTAGGTATTTTTTCCTCTGTTTTTTCGTGTCTATTTTTCTGCTTGGTTTTTAGCCAAATCGCCACTATCAACATAAGCACTAAACAAATACCTTTAAGCACCAAATTAATTCTTGCATCCGTACCACTCTGGAGATTTTTATAAAAATTACTTTCAACTTTATATTTTTCTTCCTCCAGGTCCAGAATTTCCGCCTCCAGTGCATGAATTTTTTCTTCCGTCTCACGCACCGGATTTTGTTCGAGTTCCGATTTTAGCTTCTTTACCGCTTCCGTTTTTTCATTTAGCTGACTCTGAATAATTTCTTTTGACTGCCCCACATAATTTCGCACGGGATTATTTTCGTTATCAATTTTAATCTGTTTGCTAAACAAAAAAAGGCCCAAACAGCTAGCCATCAGGATTACCATCAAAATGATATTTTTTATTCGTTTATTCACCTAAAAATCTTTCTGTTGTTTTTGCAATTTAAAATATCTATCTCTTATTTTAGCACAAAAAGAATAATAATTAAAAACCGACCCACCACTTG
>CBDEYN010000044.1:0-3140 GCA_965245025.1 uncultured Candidatus Saccharibacteria bacterium
TCCGTATTTTTCAAAGAAGAAACATTAATCTTCGCACTTAAAGCCTCAAAAGATTCCGCCAAATTATTTTCACTAATCACGCGGTCCAGCACCCGATGCGATTTTACCACCTCAGTATAGGTATCAATCAAATTTTTATTCGCAGTAATTTCGCTCTGCACCGTAGTCTTCGATTTATCCGAGCTTAAAATAATCGTCGCCCGTGATTTATATTCTGGCTTCTGCACCAAAATCGTGTAGGCCGTGCCTGCCGACACACAAAACACCACCATCGCAAAAAACAACACCAAGTGTTTTCTAAAGTAAATTAACAAGTCTCTCAAGTTAATCTCTTCCATATCCATTATTATAATATGATAAAACTCTTCCGTAAATAGTCTAAATATATTTTACCGCAAAACGCAAATGCTTATTTTGGAGTTTTCATTTATAAAGCTAATCTTTAAATACTTTTTTGTTTAGTGGCTTTAATAAATTCTTTTTAATATCTCTATCAGAGCCGAGTATGCGACGTTCTGAACGAGAAAGAGTTTTATTATTCATTTTAAGATTAGTTAATGTTGCAGTACATACTAAGTCTGCTACCTGAGCTAACCTATAATCCTTCTGAAACGCTTTCTTTAATTCGGTTTTTTCCAGGAGGGTTGTAAAAACAGAAATAATAATTTTAGTAACTTCTACCTGTCCATTATCATAATAAATTTTAACCTTATCATACGCTAAGAAAAACAGATAGTTTTGTCTTATAAAATCAGCAACCTGTTTCGCAAGCTTAGCAGCAAGTTCAGCTTCGTCGCTAAGATGTTTCTTATCAACTACGAACGACTTATAGGAAAAATCAATACGCGACATAAAATTCATCATTTTACGGAGAATGCGGACTCTTTCTTGAATTGTAAAGTAAACATACTCATCTTCACGACGAATTAAGGGTCCAATATGAATACACTCACGGGTAAACCCAACTTGATTTAATCCATTATTAAGAAAATGAATAGCTTCGGAGATATCGTTCTTCTGATCCTGAAATACCATACCAATAATGTAAAAAGGAGCTTTCGGATCATAATCTCCAAAGTCGCCAGATTCGTCAATAAATATACTTAATTCTTTCATATTTTTTATACCAAAAAACGGGGGCTCGCCCCGTCGTCAGGTGGACCCAGGTCTAATGACCAGCCCAGTAGTTACATTATAGCATATAAGTATATAAATAAGCAAATAAAATCCTGAACTTTTTACCACCTTGAGTTATAATTAAAGTGTCATTACGCCGGACTAGCCTAAGGTTTCGACCGACCGCAAATGCCGGCATTTTTGATAGATGAAGCAATAACCCATCTTCTACCATTTGTGATAAAAATCTCGAACATTTTACTTAACATTTAACAACTATATACAACAAGATTTAACAAATTACAATAATTTATATCTGTTAATCAATCTAAAAACATAAATCAAGATTTAACAAAGTGTTAAATAAGATTTAACAAAATATAGCACACTATAACTATCCTTAATAAACAAAAAAACAACCTCACGGCCGTTCATTCTGGTGGAGCATATGAGACTCGAACTCATGACCTCTTCAATGCCATTGAAGCGCTCTAGCCAACTGAGCTAATGCCCCAGACCTGTTTCTGTATTATAACAAGACTTTCCACTTTTTGTCAATTTAGAGTATAATATTCTTAAGAATTAAAGGGAATTGATATCTATGTACTAATTTTTTCAGTTTATTAACGTGATTTATTTAACGCACATCTAATTTAACATGGAGAAATTATGTCAGATATCATCTTTTCACTGATTAATCAAGAAAAAATCCGCCAATCTAAAGGCCTCGAACTCATCCCAAGCGAAAATTATGTTTCCGCCGACGTCTTAAAAGCTATGGGCACCGTTCTCACCAATAAATATTCTGAGGGCTACCCATCCTTCCAAGATTTAGAAAACTATAATCCGGCCGATGAATCGAACATCGTCGCCGACCTACCAAATTATCGTTACTATGGTGGCCAAACCAATATTGATAAAATCGAACGCCTTGCTATCGCCCGTGCGATGAAGCTTTTTCACGCCGATCACGCCAATGTTCAGCCTCACTCTGGCGCCAATGCCAATGAGGCGGTTTATTTTGCCTGGTGTAAACCTGGTGACAAAATTTTAGCTATGAACCTCGGTCACGGTGGACATCTCACTCATGGCTGCCCAGTCACGCGTTCTGCTAAAATTTATAACTTTATCAATTACGGCGTCACCCCAGAAGGCGACCTCGATTATGACGAAATTGAACGCCTCGCGCTCACCGAAAAACCTCGCATCATTCTGGTTGGCTACTCCGCCTTCATGAAAATCCCGGATTTTGCTCGCATTGCCGCTATTGGTCAAAAAATCGGTGCCCTTCTGATGGCCGATATGGCGCATGTCGCCGGCCTCATCGCAGGCGGGGTTCATCCAAATCCCCTCGATTATGGTTTTCATGTCATGACTACCACCACTCATAAAACTCTTCGCGGTCCACGTGGCGGCCTGATTCTATCGAAAGGAAACGTCGCTTCACCTCTGAAAAAACCTGAACACACTCTCGAAAATATTCCAATTCTCATCGATCGTGCCGTTTTTCCAGGTACCCAAGGCGGTCCGCTCGAACATATTATTGCCGCTAAAGCCGTCGCTTTTAAGGAAGCTCTCTCCGATGATTTCAAGCAATATTCCGCCAAGATAGTCGAAAACGCCAAGGCTCTCGCCAAAGCTCTTCAAGATCGCGATTTTATCCTCCAAGGTAACGGCACCGATAATCATCTCATTCTCGTCAACGTCAAAAAGAATTTCGGTATCGATGGCAAATTTTATGAGCGCGCCCTCGACCTCGTCGGCCTCACCCTAAATGCCAACGCCGTCCCAGAAGACACTTCCGCCGCCTTCCGTCCATCCGGCGTCCGACTTGGCACTCCCGCCATCACCACGCGCGGCATGGGTATCACTGAAATGCAGCAAATCGCCGATTGGATGAAACAGGTCATGAATATCTGCCTATCTGTAAAAACCGAAGAGAACCTCTCTACCGCCGAACCCCAGCTGGCCGAAATCCGCCGTCAAGTCGAAACTCTCGCCGCAAAATTCCCAGTCCCCGGCAT
>CBDEYN010000045.1:0-3112 GCA_965245025.1 uncultured Candidatus Saccharibacteria bacterium
TGCAGCTAGAGGTAGTGCGGCGATTTTCTGAGGGAAAGGAATTTATTTCGGTGAAATGGTTTGACACGGTGCGTGAACGAGTCATGCGCGCGAAGTTGGTTTGGCGCGTGGGTGAATATCTGGCTTTTGAAAGATTGGCAGACGATGGTGGCGGAAAATATTATTTCACGCTATTGACACTAGAAAAATATTATAGCGAAGTGAAAGATTCGTTGGTCTCGGGGGAAGATTTTATGAATGAATCAGAGATGATCGAGGAGTTTTTGAAAAAATAAACTAGAAGCGAGGCGAAAATGATCGAGGCATTTTTGAAGGCCGAGGCAAAATAGGGGTGGGGTGTGGGTTTTAGAAAAAATAAACTCTCGAAAAATTCGAGAGTTTAGTGAGAAAACAGTGAAGCTAGGCGCCAAGCCGATTGAGGTTGGTGGTTTCAATACGTGGAATGGAAGTGGATTCTGGTGAAATATCCGTGGTATCAATCTCAGTTTCGGCGAATTGATCGCAGAGTTTAACCAGATATCGGCCACGCTTCAAAGTGGTGGCCCACTTTTCCGGAATACTTTTGAGCCCGTATTGAATACCAGCGAGCGAACCAGTGAGAGCGCCGACCGTATCGGTGTCATCGCCGAGATTAACCGCAGTAAGTACGGCATCTTGGAAGTTGTCAGTGGTCAGAAACGACCAAAGCGCTGCTTCTAGCGTATCGACTACATAGGCGCGAGAAGAGATGAACCCCTTGGGATAGCGATAAATCTGATTTTTCAGAATTCGACTATATAGGGTAATTTCTTCTTTTTCAAACATACTGTAATCGTCCAGCTGGGTTTTGCGATAAGCTTCCTTGGGATTATCACCGCCTAATAAGTGACAAACGAAATTAGTGTAAATCAGGCAACCCAGCACACTAATTGGATGAGCGTGGGTGAGTGATGAAATGTTTTTCGCTAATTCAAAGCGTTTTTCACCAGTGATTTGATTTCTGTGACAAACGAAAGCTACTGGCAAGATGCGCATAAGTGAACCGTTGCCGTTATTGGCGTAATGATTCATGCCACACTTGACAGGGTGTCCGCCAGCGAGGTAATTCTCAATCGCGCGTTTACAAGTGCCACCAATGTCAAAAGTGAGTTTGGTAGCAGTAAATTCGTCTTGCAGATACCACTTGACAAAATTCTCCATGATGTCGTGATAATGGAAGCGTTTTTGGTCAATCAATGACTGTATCAGACAGATGGTCATAGACGTATCGTCAGACCAAGTCCCAGCAGGTTGATGATGGGTGCCGACAGATAACATTTCGGTGACCGGCATGAGTTCTAGAAAATTTCGATTCAAAAACTCAATAGGTACCCCTAATGCGTCGCCAATAGCTAAGCCGATAAGGCCAGAACGAATTGCTTGCTTTATATCCTTTTTCTCTAAATGTGCCATAGTATCTCCTCCTATCGATTGGGTGATGATGCGGGGTTCTTTGTGAAATGGGACCAATTTTGGGTCAGATTTTTCACGATTTTTCCGCATCGAGATTCGTATATTATAACAATTTTAGAGTGTTTTGTCAATGAAGAAAAAATCCCCGAAGATAGGCTCCGGGGATTTTAATGAAGAGCTTCGACGTGTGTATTTTCTTGAATGAATAATCGTTTTAGTATTTTTGGTGTATAATTTTAATATCGAAGTCTCTGCACGGGGTGTAATGCTCCTACCGCAGGGGCTTCCTTTTTATATACGATAAAAAATCCCCGAAGATAGACTTCGGGGATTCTAATGTGAGGAATTTAATCGTAGGGATTTATTGTGACGATGTCTCCTAGCTCCTCTATAAGATTTGCGAGGTGACCCTTAAGTTCTATTGGCACTGGTTTGTTTCTGATTAGACTAAAAACGGCACGATAATATTGCAGGATATCCTGCTTTGAAGCATTGAAACGCTGCCAAATTTCATCACCAAACTGATCGTAATCTTTTAGAATATCGGTAAGATTATGTATCTTGTCGGCGACAGCGACAATGTAGGCCTCAATGTAATAGGAATTGCCGAGACGTTTCAAATAACTTTCCTTGCGTTCCTTCCAGGGTAGTTTAGGTTGACCGGCAGTTTTAGGTTCCGAAACATCTTTGACGATGTCAGTAATTTCATCACCAAAATCACGACGCATATCAGCCTCCGAGTAGATAGCTGGATTGACATCTTCAAGGATATCGTGCAGGATGCCAGCGACAATCGTTGTTTCGTCATTGGTATATTGACCAATAATCATGCCGACGGCGACAGGATGGGAAATATATGGAATATTAGTTCCCTTGCGGTATTGGCCAGAATGAGCCTTGGCCGCAATCTTCAGTGCGAGATTGATTTTGTCAGTAAACATAAATTCACCTAACCTTTCGTAATGTGTGTGCGGGCGACTGTTTGGTTAAAATTCCTCAAATTTGTAAGGTGCAATAAATTCACCTCTCTCTCGAGAGGTGAAAGTTGTGTGGCAATTTTTTCGTAGATTTAAATATAATTATCTTTTACTTCGGGTTCACGATACCAGATGATGCTAGATTTTTCAGAAGGGATTTCTAGGCATTGCTCTTTAAAATCCTTATAGGTTGAAACTATCCATGTTTCATATCTACCAGCGAGATCAAACCCAGCGTTTTTAAACCATACTAAAAGACCAAACTCATCTGCATCGGCAATTATACCGATAAAGTGCCTATCGATACGTACATCGTAGTATGACGGCCAATCGGCTTTTGAAACTTTTTGCCAACCGTTGTATTCGAGGATTTCGCCCCAGTGTTTAGCATCGAAGCGATGTTCTCCAGGTTTGCGCGGCCCTGGTTTAGGCAATTTTGGTGAACTCCAGCAGTGTTTTTTCATCATCCAGGCTACATAACTAGTACTACGCCGAATGACGAAGCCACTAGAATCGGTAACTAGGGTGTAAAAATTACCGTCGGATTCCTGCCAATCAGCGAATTTTGGATTAGCATAGGGATATTCTTTGGCGCCATGCTCCATGATGTAACGATAGATGTGGCGACAGATTACGCGAATAATCCGAATAGGCTGCCAGGCGGCGCAAGATTGTCTTGCGAAAAAATTTGCTACTTTGATCTT
>CBDEYN010000046.1:0-2820 GCA_965245025.1 uncultured Candidatus Saccharibacteria bacterium
TCGAGTCTCCTGCCAAAGCCAAGACTATTGAAAAATATCTCGGTAATGATTTTAAGGTTCTAGCCTCGGTTGGCCATATTCGTAAAGATACCAAAGTTGATGTGCACGATAATTTTGCCGTGACTTACGAAATTGACCCAGACCATAAAAAAGTCATCGCTGAATTAAAAAAGGCCAGCAAAGACGCCGACACGATTTGGCTTGCAACCGACGAAGACCGCGAAGGAGAATCAATTTCTTGGCATCTCTTAGAGGTGCTAAAACTACCAAAAACCACCCATCGTATTACTTTTCATGAAATTACCAAACCAGCTCTTCAGGAAGCCATTAAAAATCCGCGTACCGTCGATATGAATATGGTTTCCAGCCAGCAAGCTCGTCAAACTCTCGATATGCTGGTAGGCTACGATCTCTCTGGTGTCGTGCGCACCAAAGTGCCAGGTGCTAAATCCGCCGGCCGCGTCCAATCACCAGCTCTTCGTCTAATCGTTGAACGCGAACAGGAAATTGAACGTTTTAACGCTAAATCCAGCTTTAAAGTCACCGGCAAGTTCAGTGACCAAGCTGTCAATATTTCCGATCTCGATTCCTCTGAAATTTTTGAAGCTAATCTCGATAAAACTACTTTCGCTACCGAAGAAGAAGCTAAGTTTTTTCTCGAACAGTTCAAAAATGCTAATTTTAAAGTACAAAATCTAGAAAAAACTGAAGCTAAAAAAGCCAACCCAGTACCGCTCACTACCGCTGCGCTCCAAATTGAAGCGAATAGCCGTCTCGGTTTTAGCTCTAAGACTACCATGTCCGCCGCTCAGGGCCTCTATCAGTCCGGCCACATTACTTATCACCGTACCGACTCGCTCAATCTCTCAAATCAGGCTCTCGCCGAGATTGCTAATCTCATTAAGGCCGAATTTGGGGAAAATTATCTCGAAGTTCGTCGTTTCCATACCAAAAATGCCAGCGCCCAAGAAGCTCACGAATCTATTCGCCCAACCCATATCGACGTGGCAGTGGCCGGTAAAAATGAGTACGAAAAGAAATTATATCAATTGATCCGAAGTCGCACCCTTGCTACCCAAATGAAAAACGCCGTGGTGGCTAAAACTAGTCTCTATCTCGAGGCCGACACTGTACCAAACGAACTATTTAAAGCTACTGGGGAAATGGTGATTTTCGACGGCTTCCTAAAAGTTTACGGTAAAAGTAAAGACACTACTTTGCCAAATCTCCAGATTGGTGACCCCGTAAAGCGTCACATTTTACTCGCTAAGCAAACTTTTTCCAAACCACCCGCCCGCTATACTGAAGGCTCACTAGTTAAAAAACTTGAAGAGCTCGGTATCGGTCGCCCAAGCACCTATGCCTCAATCATCAACGCTATTCAAATCCGAAATTATGTAGTTAAGGGCGAATCCGAAGGTGAGCCACGCGATATTTTGCAGCTCACTCTCGATGAAGCGAATCAAATTTCTGAACAAACTATTTCAGAAAAAACCGGTTCCACCAAGGGTAAATTGATGCCAACCCCAGTTGGTGAATTAGTCTCAAATTTCCTCTGCGAAAATTTTAAAGACATCGTCGACTATGATTTTACTGCCGGCATCGAAGAAAAACTTGACCTTATTGCCGAAAAGAAACTTACCCGTCTAAAGATGCTCCGTGATTTTTATGGTCCATTTTCTGACGCTATTGGAGCCTCCGCTATGGCCAACCGCTATAATTCTGCCACCGAATTAGGTACCGACCCGAAAACTGGCAAAAAAATCTATGCCAAAATTGGCAAAAATGGAGGCTTCCTCCAGCTCGGTGAAAACGAAAAAGAAAGTGGCGAAAAACCAATTTTCATCCCTCTACCAAAGGGGAAAACCGTCAAAACCGTCACTCTCGAACAGGCGCTCAAGCAGTTGGAATTGCCGGTACTGCCGCGCTCTCTTGGCCACGCTAAGGATGGCACTGAATTAATCGCCGCTAATGGCCCATTCGGTCCATTTATTAAGGCCGGCGCGCATAATATCGCGCTTAGCAAGATTAACGAAGCGGAAAATCCTTATCACATCACCCTCGAAACCGCCGAAGCTCTCTATCAGAAGAAAATCGACTCCATTCTCGCCGACTGGGGTGATATTAAAATTATTAACGGCCCATTTGGCCCATATATCAAGGGGCCAGCCGTTAAACCAGCCAGTGGCAAAGGCCGTGCCAGACCAAATAACGCTAAAATTCCAAAAGATCGTGATCCAAAATCTATCACCAAGGAAGAGGCTGAGGAAATTCTCTTAAGTTCCAAGACTCCTGTCGCTAAGAAAGCATCGACCAAGAAGACTGCCGCCAAAAAAACTCCGGCGAAAAAGTCCACTACCAAGAAAGCCACGGCAAAGAAAACTACTACCAAAAAGACCACAAAAAGCTAGAAGCTACCGAACCTAGCCGAATCACAAAAAACTACCATAAAATCAAAGTCGCCTCCTGTCTATTAGACTAATAGGAAGCGACTTTTTTGCCACCACCATAACATTAAACATAAGCATTATCTACAACCACACCATGAAACCGTCAATGTTTAAATTTAGATATAATTTTCTGTCCTAAATGTACAATTTATGATAAAATATTAAAAGAAGTTAGACGGAAAGCGACCACACAAGATTCCTATTTGACTTTTTATAATTTTATATTATAATTATAGTAATTTTTATATATTATTGGGTGGATAAGGGAAAAATATAAGATGGATCAACATGCGGAAACTATTCAGAAAGCCTTGACAGGAAGTCTTAATATTATAGAACAAGACCGTGAAAAGGAGATTATTTCTCGTCG
>CBDEYN010000047.1:0-2426 GCA_965245025.1 uncultured Candidatus Saccharibacteria bacterium
GCTGCTCTCGCCGTACTCTTAGAGTGCTGCTCCCAGTAGATTTTATATCCAGGCTGCGTTTTGCCCCAGGCAAAAATTGCCTCTGCTTGTTCCCTGATTTTACTCATCCCTTTAATTATACAACAAAAATCTAGACTTCGCTAAAAGCCAAACACCTGAGTCAAAGCTATTCCCCCATTTTTTTCGAATCTTCCTCTCAATTCGCTGAGACTAAACTTCGCGAATCACGTACTTCACTTCCGAAATTTGTGGTAACGGTCTGCCCGCCCACTTTTTTACCACCATCCCACCATCCTGCAAAACCAAAACCGTCGGATATTGCACAATATCTCTCGCTCTCGCAAACATTTCTCCGTCAATCGTCTCTGGATCGATTAATTCCACCTCTTTTCGCGCCTCATATTCGAAGTCTCGTTTCCACATCTCGGCTTCTGAAGCAAATTCCGAATGTTGTTTTACCACTATTACTACACGCATTCTTTTTTCTTCTTTCTTTGTTCCCTAATAATACTTTCGAACTCATCCAAAGTCTTAAACTGCAAAAACACACTGGCAAATCGCACATAAGCCACTTCATTTTTTTCCGCCAAAACATCCAAAATCGCCTGACCAATCTCATGCGATTCCACTTCGTCGCGGTCCAGAGCATACATCTTCGCAGTCACCGAATTCACCACGTCTTCGATTTCAAATTCCGAATTAAAAAACTTCCCCACACTACGTTTTACTGCCCCACGTAATTTATCTCGATCAAAAACTTCTCGGTTACCACTACGTTTTTTTACCGTCAACGTTGGTAGCTCGATGCGCTCGTAAGTCGTAAAGCGATAACCGTCTTTCGTCACTCGTCTGCGACGAATCATCTGGCCATCCGTAGTTTCCCGGCTTTCCAGCACTTTACTATCGCCAATGCCAATATTTATATTCATTATAATTTCTATCTAAAATGACTGGGCTAGCCAGTCATTTCGAATTGTTAAGTTATTTTTTATTGCGGAATCTTGCGCGAAGTGAAGGTGGTACATCCAAATCTTCTTCTTCGTCTTTTTTACCGATGCGTTCCCAAATATTTTCCTTTGGGGCAGCAGTGAAATCACTTTGGAATTCATGATTTGTAGTAGCCGTATGGTCGAAGTTGCTAACTGGAGCCACTACTGGTTCGCTCGCTTGAGATTTCATCGCCTCTACGCGTTCCATCACCTCAGCATTGCGGCGTGCTTCTTCTTCCTCTGCACGTTTTTGGCGGTAATAATCTGAATCAAAACCAGTCGCTACCACCGTAATCACGATTTCATCTTGCAATTCTGGGCGAATTGAAGCACCAAAGATAATATTAGCATCTGGAGAAACCGCACCAGTAATTTCCTCAGCCGCTTCCTGGATTTCTGACATAGACATATCGTAACCACCAGCCACTGAGAAGAGTACGCCACGAGCGCCGTCAATCTTCACTTCGATGAGTGGAGATTCAATAGCTTGTTGAGCTGCCAATTTCGCACGGTTTTCACCGGAAGCACGACCGATACCCATCAAAGCTGAACCTGCATTCTTCATAATGGCCTTCACGTCAGCAAAGTCCAAGTTAATCAGTGCATGTTCGGTAATTAATTCTGAAATACCTTGCACACCTTGACGCAAAACATCATCTGCAATCTTAAAAGTTTCGAGCAGTGGAGTGCGTGGGTCAATCGTTTGTAATAGACGGTCGTTAGGAATCGTAATCAAAGCATCGACTTCCTTGGCTAATTTTTCGATCGCAGAGTCAGCATTCTTCTTACGTTGTGCACCTTCGAAAGTAAATGGCTTCGTCACCACACCCACGGTCAAAATATCTTGCTTCTTAGCTTCCTGAGCCACTACTGGACCAGCACCAGAACCGGTACCACCACCGGCACCCAGAGTAATGAAGACCATATCAGCATCCTTGATAGCTTCACAGATATTATCACGGCTTTCTTCCGCAGCGGTTTGACCTTTTTCTGGATCACCACCGGCACCAAGACCTTGGCCAATGTGAACTTTCACATCTGCATTAGAGTGATGTAGAGCCTGGGCATCGGTATTGACCGCAATAAACTCAACACCGGAAAGTCCAACTTCCTTCATGCGATTTACCGCAGAACCGCCAGCTCCACCGACACCGATTACTTTAATCGTCGCTTTGCTTTCCACCTCTGTTGGTTTTATTTCTGGCATCTTTATTCCTCACTTTTAACTATAGATTACTTCTATATTAACACATTTCTAGCCAGAATAAGAGATTTTTATCTTCCACCGCCAAATAATTTACTGAGGAAGCCCACCGGCTTTTCTTCCACGCGTGTTTCTTGCTCGCGCATATCGTCATTCATCATCAAAGCCAAACCAATCGCCACCGCGAAACGAGGCTTCTTAGTTTCATTATCAATATGAGTCACATCCATTAA
>CBDEYN010000048.1:0-2012 GCA_965245025.1 uncultured Candidatus Saccharibacteria bacterium
TGTTGCATTTTTGAGTTTTATAGGGTAAAATAAGTGATATTGGGGATATAGCTCAGCTGGTTAGAGCGCGTCACTGATAATGACGAGGTCTGTGGTTCAAGTCCACATATCCCCACCATCGTGGATTTTAGAAAATTTAGTAAGGCCATCGAACTCTGTTTTACAGATGAAAATGGTTTTATTTTTTGTTAATTTAGATGTTTAAGAACAAAGATCGGGTATCATATCGTCTTTATGTACTCATCGTTTTCAGATTCGTCGCCCTCATTATTTTTAGCATCACCTTCGACTTCATCTTTCCATCCGGCCATGGCTTTTTCTTTCATCTCCTTAAACTCAGTCGTAGATATAGTGCCAGATTCTTTCAGTTTTTGCAGTTTTTCGAGGTATTCTAACTTGTTTAATTCGCTCGTCTCGCGCTTGGCTGTGCTGGTAGCTATGTTTTTCTCGCCACCTGGCAAACATAATACGATGATTAAACCGATAAATCCTAGTAAAAATCCCCACCAAAACTGATCTTTGCGGCCTTTAGAGGTTCCAACTGTCTGCGAAATAGCGCCCCAGAGTATTCCCCAAAACAGTAATGAGAAGAAGATAACTACCCCCCAGTTTGTCGTATCAATGACAGGTGTGTCATTATATAAAGTATCATAAGTTTCGTAGGAGGCACTCGCTGTGGCGAGCATATTTAGTATGAACATTCCATTCCTTTCGTTTTTAATCATGGGTAGAATATTAAAGAAGAGGTCTTGGTTCCGCTATCCAGCAGTGCTGTGCCTCTGTAATTATATTATACTAAAAGTCTGCGCATTAAGACATAAAAAAAGACCCGTGAGGGTATTTTTTGGTGGAGTGTTCAGCGGGGGGACGCTAAACACCCCATGTATGGTGGAGCAACAGGGATTCAAACCCTGGACCTCTGCCTTGCAAAGGCAGCGCTCTAATCAGCTGAGCTATTGCCCCATACGCAAGAATTTTAGCAAAAAGCAGAAAAAATGTCAATAAAATCAGGGGGAATCGAAGAGGTGGGAGAGTGAGCTGTAAGTTATTAGGAAGATTTTACAGAGAGAATATATCACGAGACGGATATCGTAACTAAGAAGTATATCATGCGGCGAATATTGAGTCTAAGGGAAGAATAAATATTATGACACATTTTTTAACTTTAGCGTATTGACAAAATGCTTCTGTTATTATATAATGCTAATCATTAACCTTTGAGCGGGAGGCTTAAGGTAAATAAGAGAATTAAAAAATGGTGGGCAGAAGGATTTTTAAATGGCTGGAACTAAAGCTGGTGGTTTGAAAGCTGCTGCAACAAATCGCGAAAAATATGGTAAGGAGTTTTACGCTCGCATTGGTCAAAAAGGTGGACGCTTAGGTCGTACCGGTGGCTTTGCGGCTAACCCTGCTCTTGCGAAAATTGCTGGTGCTAAAGGTGGTCGTTTGTCAAAACGCGGTCCTGCAAAAGCAAAAACTGTAACTGAATAATTTATTTATTCACCTAGAATTAAGAAAAATAAATCTGCTTCGGTGGATTTATTTTTTTGTATGGGCGTGGTCTGATTTCTATATGGGTATGATCTAGTAGTAAAGGATTACTTAAAATAAGTGATCACAATGCGGGCAATGCCAGCGGCCGTGGTCATCTTGAAAACGGGTGAGAGTACATTTTTTACAGAGAGATTGAGCATGTAGCCAGTCTCGATAAGTATCCAGATGAGCTTCGGCGTATTCGGGATTATAATTTAGGTATTCAATATTCTTAAAATGCTGATGTTTTTCAATGAGGGACTTGGCGGTTTGCCAGGCTTCGGATTCGAGTTTGAGGCGATCGATCGAAGTGGCATAATTTTGGTGTTCATTAAGGGCGTGGCCGAGTTCGTGGAGGGTTTGAAGAGCAAAGTCGGCAAAAGGCGTATCATCTGTGAGAGTGGATTGTTCGAGATTGATCATTTTAGGATAACGAAAAGAGAAGCGGGATTTGAGGTAAAAATGATAATCGGGATACT
>CBDEYN010000049.1:0-1922 GCA_965245025.1 uncultured Candidatus Saccharibacteria bacterium
CTTTTGTCCTTGACTGCCGGCGTCGCTATCATCGTCTATCCATTTGATGCTTCCGCTATTGCCTTATCGCTAATCGGCTTTATTATGATTGGTTATGGCCTCTCGGATTTAATCAATATTATTGTTCTGAAGAAACACGTTCATGATTTCACCGATCGTTATAATCTAGTCTCTAAATTTTCCGGTTCGAAAAAATCCGAAACCAATCCAGATGACATCGAAGAAGCGGAAATTGTCGACCCTAAAAAGAAATAAACCCCTGTTATTGTGCTTATGCTTGCAAAATCTAAGGAATTTTGTTAGTATAAACGTGCAACACAGATATCTTGTGGATTGAGTATATTAAACGTATCGGGTATACGAAAAGACGCATTATATTTTGTGCTGCAAGGTTTTTGCTACTTCCTTAGCGAGGATTTGAAAAACCCCTCTTAATTTTCTAAAAAGAACAAGCAACAAAACATGCAGTTTTACCAACCATTACTACCTCGCTGCGTGTCGCGTCGTGAGACTTTCTAGTCTAAAAGTTATTGCCATTTCTTTTAGTTAGAAATAAGGTTCACCACCTTGGCGGCATGTTGGGGCCGAAGTCACTATTTCTCTTAAATTGAGCAAACTCACTTTCTTTTGTTTTTGGCAACATCCACCTTTTCGGCCCCCAACTTATTTTCATAGTTGCAGCCTCAGCTTGACTAATCTTCTTGACATCAGAAGGCTGCGGATACCCCTCCAACAAATCCCACCTGCTGTGGGTCCCGTCTTGTATAAGGCGAGCTCAAATCCCAGTTATTATGGGTCCCGTCTTATCTAAGGCGGGTATTTTTTTGCTTAAAAAATCTAGAAGATAGGCGAAAACAAAAAAGAACCCCAAAAGGCTCTTTTTGAAAAATCTCTGTGGTGAGTCGGGAGGGACTCGAACCCTCGACACCGGGCTTAAAAGGCCCGTGCTCTAACCTGCTGAGCTACCGACCCAGAGTACTCTCTTATTATATGCCTACCCTCTCAAAAAATCAAGCAAAATATGGTATAATATTCAGAGTAAAAAATAAGGGCAATATGAATAATAAAGAAAATATCCGTAATGTTGCAATCATCGCGCACGTTGACCACGGTAAAACGACGCTGGTGGATGCACTTTTGAAACAATCTAACACTTTCCGTGATAACCAAGCCGAAATGAGCCAGACCCTCATCATGGATTCTGGCGACCAGGAACACGAGCGTGGTATTACTATCACCGCCAAGCAGACCTCAGTCTATTATCATGATCATAAAATTAATATTATCGACACTCCGGGCCACGCCGACTTCTCTGGTGAAGTTGAACGTACTCTCAATATGGCCGACGGTGTACTTTTGGTGGTTGATGCCCAAGAAGGCCCGATGCCACAGACTAAATTCGTTTTGAAGAAAGCCCTTGATCTTAAATTAAAGCCGGTTGTGATTATTAATAAAATCGACAAACCTGCCGCTCGTATCGAAGAAGTCAAAGACGAAATTTCTGACCTGTTCTTGGAACTTGCAACCGAAGAATCTCAGCTTAACTACCCAATCTATTATGCTATCGCGCGTGATGGTCGTGCCGGTAAGACTGAAAATCTTGATGATGATCTCCATGTGATTTTTGAGTCAATTATTAATGATATTCCATCACCGAAGGTTGATGAAGAATCCGAAAAAGGCCTACAGCTGCTTGTGGCTTCACTCGCTTCCGATAGCTATCTCGGCAAATATGCCATCGGTAAAATTTTCCGTGGCAATATCAAGCATGGCCAGTCCATTAAAATTATGAAGACTCACTTTACCGACGGTGAGCCAGAAATTACTACTGAAAATGGTAAAGTCGATAAGATCTTCGTCTATCGTGGTCTCGGCAAGGAAGAGGTTAATGAAGCTTTTGCTGGCGATATCGTCGCGGTGAC
>CBDEYN010000050.1:0-1917 GCA_965245025.1 uncultured Candidatus Saccharibacteria bacterium
AGAATACTTTCATCTGTTAAACCTTTCACTCTAGATGAATCAATAATCACGTTTTGACATTTTTCCAATGCACGTTTCACGTTGCGTATAATCTTTTTTGGATTATCGGTAATCGGAGATTTAATTTCAAACATCGTCCTGTTTAAATAGATATCCGGCGTTTTTAAATTAGCCTCTGGGATAAACTCAACACGATATCCAGCCAACGCTAATATCTTCGCAACCCTCTGCTCGTGCGGCCAAGGATTAGTGTTTGCCGGAATAATGACCATACCACCTTTATAGCTGATATGTCTCATGCCAATATTATACATCTAATTTTCATAAAAGAAGTAAAGATAAAACCATAACTTAACGCTCACATTGACAAAACACTCTAAAATTGT
Source organism: uncultured Candidatus Saccharibacteria bacterium (assembly GCA_965245025.1). Classification (GTDB taxonomy): domain Bacteria; phylum Patescibacteriota; class Saccharimonadia; order Saccharimonadales; family Saccharimonadaceae; genus Nanosyncoccus. The sequence goes on from CBDEYN010000050.1 coordinate 387, forward strand.
TATAATATACAAATCTCGGTGCAGAAAAATCGTGAAAAATCTGGTCCAAATTGGCCCAAAATTCACGCAAAAATCCGCATCATCACCCAGAAGATAGGAGGAGATACTATGGCACATTTAGAGAAAAAGGATATGAAACAAGCAATTCGCTCCGGCCTTATTGGCTTTGCAATAGGCGATGCATTAGGGGTACCCATTGAGTTTTTGAATCGAAATTTTCTAGAACTCATGCCAGTCAGCGAAATGCTGTCAGTCGGTACTCATCATCAACCGGCCGGCACTTGGTCTGACGATACGTCTATGACTATCTGCCTCATGCAGTCGCTAATTGATCAAAAATGCTTCCATTATCACGACATTATGGAGAATTTTGTCAAGTGGTATTTACAAGACGAATTTACTGCCACCAAACTCACTTTTGACATCGGTAGCACTTGTAAACGCGCGATTGAAAATTATCTCGCTGGCGGACACCCTGTCAAGTGTGGCATGAGTCATTACGCTAACAACGGCAACGGTTCACTCATGCGCATCTTGCCAGTAGCTTTTATTTGTCACAGAAATCAAATCACTGGCGAAAAACGCTTCGAATTAGTGAAAAACATTTCATCCCTCACTCACGCTCATCCGATTAGCGTGCTGGGTTGTCTGATTTACACTAATTTCGTTTGCCATTTGCTCGACGGTGATAATCCCAAGGAAGCTTATCGCAAAACTCAGCTGGACGATTACGGTATGTTTGAGCCAGAAGAGCGTAGTCTTTATAGTCGGATTCTGAAAAATCAGATTTATCGCTATCCCAAGGGATTCATCTCTTCTCGCGCCTATGTAGTCGATACGCTAGAAGCGGCGCTTTGGTCGTTTCTGACCACTGATAACTTCCAAGACGCCGTACTTACTGCGGTTAATCTCGGCGATGACACCGATACGGTCGGCGCTCTCACTGGTTCGCTCGCTGGTATTCAATACGGGCTCAAAAGTATTCCGGAAAAGTGGGCCACCACTTTGAAGCGTGGCCGATATCTGGTTAAACTCTGCGATCAATTCGCCGAAACTGAGATTGATACCACGGATATTTCACCAGAATCCACTTCCATTCCACGTATTGAAACCACCAACCTCAATCGGCTTGGCGCCTAGCTTCACTGTTTTCTCACTAAACTCTCGAATTTTTCGGGAGTTTACTTTTTTATAAACTCCAAAGACTTGAATATTTTTCTAAGGCCTAAATATTTTCACGGCCAATATCAGTTTCTCCCACCCTTTAAGAACGCCTCAATCATTTCCGCTTCACTTGTAAAATCCTCCCCTGAAACCAACGAATCTTTCACTTCACTATAATATTTTTCCAGCGTCAATGGCGTAAAATAATACTTACCACCCCCATCAGCCTCTAGTCTCTCAAAAGCCAAGCATTCACCCACTCGCCAAACCAATTTCGCGCGCATCACCCGCTCCCGCACCGTATCAAACCACTTCACCGAAATAAATTCCTTTCCCTCAGAAAATCGCCGCACTACCTCTAGCTGCA
>CBDEYN010000051.1:0-1906 GCA_965245025.1 uncultured Candidatus Saccharibacteria bacterium
GAATGGTTTGTAAGAGCCGAAAAAAAGTTACATAAAAAGTATCGTGATTCAATTAAAAATGATTCAGAAAAACTATTTGAGGAGATAAAAAAGTACGGTCATTCAATAAGCTGGTTATAAACGTTAAATAAATAGTCTATTTTTAGATTTTAATAAGGAGTGTATTTTTATGGGAGCTTGGGGATATAAATTTTACGAAAACGACGAAGCTGCAGATTGGTTACATCAATTTTGGAACACCAAAAGCTTTGACCTACTAGTTAAAGAAGTGGAGCAATTTGATCCTAGGAACGAAAATTACGACACAATAAGAGTGATCGCACATATTTTAATTTGTTTTGGTTCACCTTATACATGTCCAGAGGATTTTCTAGATCAAAGAAGCATAATCACTAAGAGGGTTCTGACAATACTTGAAAATATGATAGATCCTCCAAATAGCGATTGGGAGTTCTTAGACATATGGGATAATGATCCTACAATTATCTCTGAGGTAGAAAATCAAATCATAGAACTCAAAAAAATTGTATAGGATATATGTCCTAAATAAAATTTACTAGATATTAAAAACCGTTGTTGCATTGTTTATACAACTCGCTGGACGGTTCGTTGTCGTTGCGTTTTGCGCCGCTGGTAGCAGAGGACGGTTCGGATGAAGACTACTTCCTCTTCGCTAGTGGCAGCAGAAGAGGCCAACGGCAGCCATCAACGTTTCGTTTACCATCTGCTGACCGGATCGGTTTGCCGCAGTATGTTTTTCCGGCAAAGTAATCACGCATCCGGGCGTTCAATACCATCAGCAGTTTGTGCACACACGCCGTAACGGCAACGAATAAGCGGTTCAGAACTGTGTTGCCACCATGGTAGCCATATACAGCGCCTTATGTACTGCAGACATTCCACCGAAGTAGTGGCTTTTGAATTTGGTTTCGTCGCTCTGTCTCAGGTGCAGCGCGATACCGGCCAGACTCGCTATCCGATTGTTCGGCAACCGTTTCAACTCGGGCAACATCGCAAGAGGTATTAGATATAATTACAGAACACCATGATCGGCGCATGATAGGAAGATTTCCACTAGTCTGTGGTAAATGTGGTAATTCAGTAGATAGTTGATGAATATAATTGTTTAACAATTCAATTAAGGAAAATATCATGTTTTTGGAAGAAGATGACGACAGATTCGACAGGGTACACTTGTGGTTAGGAACTGTAACAGATTCAGAAGATCAGTATGATCAGTATTTTGAACAAGATAGTTTACCAGAGGGTGTGTTTTGCCCTTTTTGTAAAGATATTGGATTAGATGAAGAATACGATGAAGACTATATTGGAATTATTCCTTTATTTCCTAAAGTAGTTTCTTTGAATAAATTATTAGTTGAAGCTGCGATAGATGAATCTGAATTACCAGCCGTAAAAGCAAAATGTAAAGAGCTGGGTATTACAAAAGGTAATGCTGTCTTATGGTATTCAGACCCTGACTTAAAAATTTCTCCAGATAAAAAATATAATGGTTTAACATATATCGGTGATTTTTGTGGAGATTAATATGCAAAAAGCGTAAGCACTAATGCCGTCTGAAAAGTTTTAGATAAAAATTTTCAGGCGGCATTTTTGTTTTTAACAATATATTTTATCTAGCTGGCAACCGCCCCCGAGATTTGGACATACGTCTGCGACCCGTTTGGACGAAGGCTCTCCAAAGAACGCCAAGACAAGCTCATAGGCGAGCACCGACCCGAAACGTACCCATTTCGTCTGGGACGGTAATCGATTACTTCAGGGGTACACCTACAAAGGCTGCTGCCTCTCTCTCTCTCTCTCTCTCCCCCCCCTAGCCAAAGTCTTCCACAACAACCAAAACAAAGAAGAATAAATACCTCGCTTATTTCCGCACCGACCACAT